>CAJWVG010000008.1 GCA_913048065.1 uncultured Gammaproteobacteria bacterium
CTCTAGGTGGGTGGATGGCCTCGGGCGGAAAATTAACTACTGATAATACTATTTTCGAAAGATCTACCTTCACCCCATCACCCCGGGATGAAATGCATGTTCAGATTAAGGAAGTTGAAGATGCACAATATAAAATGGATAAATTAATTATTGATGCTAGATCTAAAGAAAGATATCTAGGTATTAAAGACCCTGTTGACCCAGTTGCTGGCCATATCCCCGGAGCGATATCTAGCCCTCTAGGACAGAATTTAGACAAAAAGGGGCATTTCAAATCGGCGGAGGAATTGAAACATAATTTCAACAAAGTTATAGGAGAAACGTCTTCTTCAGATATTATATCCATGTGTGGTTCTGGAATAACTGCTTGTCATAATATATTAGCTTTAGAATTAGCAGGCATTTCTGATGTTAAATTATACGTTGGTTCATGGAGTGAGTGGATTACCGATAAAAGCAGACCAATTGCCACAATTGATAGTGATAGCTAGCTATAGGTATCTTCTATATATGATTGTAATATATCAATAAAATCTTGTTCGATATTATCGCCATGTAGCGTTTTATATTTTTTTCCATCCACATATACTGGCGCTGCCGGGTCCTCATTATTTCCC
This sequence comes from uncultured Gammaproteobacteria bacterium, assembly GCA_913048065.1. Classification (GTDB taxonomy): domain Bacteria; phylum Pseudomonadota; class Gammaproteobacteria. The sequence continues at coordinate 618 of CAJWVG010000008.1, forward strand.
GGTAAACTAATTCCTATATTTGCATGCTTAGATTCGCCAGGGCCATTTACAATACAGCCCATAACCGCAATCCCCATATTTTCAACCCCTGGAAATTTTTTCTTCCATAAGGGCATTTGATTATTTATATGCGATTTGATCGATTTAGATAACTTCACGAAGTAATCGTTGGTAGTTCTGCCACAGCCCGGACAAGATATAACACGCGGTTTATAATTTCTAATTCCTAGTGAAGATAAAATCTGCTGGCAAACTTCTACTTCTTCCGTTCTTAAACTTGAGTCATCTGGTGTCAACGATACTCTTATCGTGTCACCAATTCCATCGTTAATTAGCACAGAAAGAGCTGCGACAGATGAGATAATTGCATCTCTCCCGAGGCCAGCTTCTGTTAACCCAAGATGTAATGGATACTTGCATTTATCAGATAATTCCTTATAGACATCGATTAGATCATTAACATTGCTTGTTTTACATGAAATGATAATTTTTTCCTTATCTAAGCCAAGTGATATTGCTTTAGCTGCAGAATTTAGAACAGAATCAATAAGACATTTTTTCATTAAATTTGAATAACTTATAGAGCTATTATTAGAATCTTTCTGACTAATAAGATGATCCATCATTCTTTTGTCGAGACTCCCCCAGTTACCGCCAATCCTGATTGGCTTATCATTTTCTATGGCAATTCGGATAATTTGTTCAAAATTATCATCAAACTTGTCTTTAGGCCCTATATTGCCGGGGTTGATTCTATACTTGTCTAAAGAGCTGGCTGCCCCTGGATATTTGGACAGCAGTCTATGTCCATTAAAATGAAAGTCTCCAACTATTGGTACACTGTAGTTATTTTGCAAGAGTATAGATTTAATTTTTTCTACGCTTTTTGCAGATTTTTCGTCATTTACTGTAACTCTTACAAGTTCTGAGCCCGCATCACTCAGTTGCATGATTTGATTCACGGTTTTATCTACATCTGAGGTATCAGTATTAGTCATAGATTGGACTCTAATTGGATGTTTTGATCCAATTTTTATGTTTCCAATCTCAACGCTATATGTATCTTTACGTTTATTCATGGATTTATTATATTGCATAACAGGGTTTTATATATAGAATATTGATGTGTAATTAGAAAGAGAGCGTACTAATGAGTTCAGTAGATGATAAAAATCAGGATAATGAAGACAAGTCAACAGATCAAGTTGACGAGACTCAGAGCAATGCTGATAAACCTGAAAAGGAGCTTAGCGAACTTGAATTGGCACAAAAACAAGCCGATGACAATTATGAATTGCTGTTAAGAGCTAAAGCAGAAGTAGAAAACATAAAAAAACGTACTTCTAAAGAGGTCGAAAATGCTTTTAAATATTCGACAGAATCTTTACTTCAAGAAATTATACCTATTTACGATAGTTTAAGTCTCAGTTGCGAACTTAGCGGGGACAAAACAACTAAAGAACAGCTTGATGAAGGCAACAAACTTCTTTTGTCAATGTTCAAGCAATTGTTTGAAAAGAACAATATACAGGAAATTAATCCAAAAAATGAAGTATTTAACCCTGAACTACACCAAGCAGTCAGCACCATAGAAGATAAGAAAAAGAAAAACGATATTGTCGCCGAGGTTGTGCAAAAAGGATATCTTTTAAACAATAGGGCTATAAAACCCGCACTAGTAATAGTCGTAAAAAATTCATAAATTACTCTTGAAAAATTAATTATAGTCCACATCTTGACTGTAGAAACAATTTATAGGAGTAAGTAATGGCGAAAATAATAGGTATAGATTTAGGTACTACAAATTCATGTGTATCGGTCATGGATGGCGATACGCCAAAAGTAATCGAAAACAGTGAAGGAGACAGAACAACACCATCGTTTGTAGCATATACTGACGATAGTACGTTAGTGGGGCAACCTGCTAAACGTCAAGCTGTGATGAACCCAAACGACACCCTGTATGCCATTAAAAGACTGATAGGCAGGAAATTTGATGAAGACGCGGTTAAAAAAGATCAAGATATTGTTCCTTACAAGATAATTAAGGCAGACAATGGTGATGCTTGGGTTGAAGCTAAAGGCAAAAAACTATCGCCTCCTGAAATTTCAGCAAAAATTCTCCAAAAAATGAAGAGTACGGCTGAAGATTTTCTTGGAACTAAGGTTACAGAAGCCGTTATTACAGTGCCAGCATACTTCAATGACTCTCAAAGGCAAGCGACAAAAGACGCGGGCAAAATTGCTGGTTTAGATGTAAAGCGTATAATTAGTGAGCCAACAGCCGCAGCTTTAGCATATGGTTTAGATAAGAAAAAAGCCGAACAAAAAATCGTTGTTTATGATTTAGGCGGTGGAACATTTGATGTTTCTATAATAGAAATTTCTAATGTTGATGGAGAACAATCTTTCGATGTGCTATCAACAAGTGGTGACACGTTTCTTGGAGGAGAAGATTTTGATTTAAGATTAATTGATTATCTTGTTGATGAATTTAAAAAAGACCAAGGCGTTGATTTAAGAAATGATCCATCTGCAATACAAAGATTAAAAGAAGCTGCAGAAAAAGCAAAAATTGAATTATCCTCAAGTACTCAGACAGACATTAACTTACCTTATGTCACGGCTGATGCGTCTGGACCAAAACATTTAAACATGAAATTAACAAGAGCCAAGCTAGAATCTTTGGTTGAAGACTTGGTCAACAAAACATTAGAGCCTTGCAAGATCGCTCTTAAAGAAGCTGGTTTAAGCACAAAAGATTTAAACGAAGTTATTCTTGTTGGTGGTCAAACTAGAATGCCTAAAGTACAGGAAGCTGTCGAGGCATTTTTTAAAAAAGAACCTAAGAAAGAAGTTAACCCTGATGAAGCAGTCGCAATGGGCGCAGCAATACAAGCTGGTGTACTAGGCGGCGATGTAAAAGATGTTCTTTTATTAGATGTCACTCCTTTAACATTGGGAATAGAAACAATGGGTGGTGTTAGAACACCTTTGATTGAAAAAAATACAACAATACCTACAAAAAAATCACAAACATTCTCTACGGCGGAAGATAATCAACCAGCTGTAACAGTACACGTGTTACAGGGTGAAAGAGAGATGGCTGCAGGAAATAAATCATTAGGAAGATTTGATTTGACTGATATACCTCCTGCGCCTAGAGGAACACCTCAAATAGAAGTAACTTTCGATATTGATGCAAACGGTATACTTAATGTATCTGCAAAAGATAAAGCTACAGGTAAAGAGCAATCTATTGTCATTAAAGATTCAAGCGGTTTATCAGAAGATGAAATTAATAAGATGGTTAAAGATGCAGAAGCACATGCCGAAGAAGATAAGAAAGCTAAAGCGCTTGTTGATGCAAAAAATCAGGCTGAAGCTATGATACTTGGATCAGAAAAATCTATCAAAGATTTAGGAGATAAAGCCGATAAATCTGAAGTAGAAAAAGTTAATAATGCAATTAAAGATCTTAAAGAAGAACTTAAAAATGATGATGCAGAAAAAATAAGCGAAAAAACAATGAAGTTAACAGAAGCTGCTGGTAAGATTGCAGAACAAGCTTACAAGGAAGAAGCTGCTAAACAACAAGGCGCGGCAACTTCAGCTGAAGCAGAATCAAAAAACAACGATAATGTAGTGGACGCTGATTTTACTGAAGTTAAAGAAGAAAGCGAAGAATCTAAGGCTGAAAATAAATAATAATGGCTAAACAAGATTATTATCAAACACTCGGTGTTAGCCGAGATGCATCACCCGCAGAACTTAAAAAAGCATATAAAAAACTTGCCATGAAACATCATCCAGATCGTAATCAGGGTGACAAAGCCTCTGAAAGCAAGTTTAAAGAACTTTCAGAAGCTTATGAAGTATTGAGCGATACAAATAAAAGACAAACTTATGATCAGTTTGGCCATGACGGTCTAGACTCAAGGTTTGGTGGAGCTGGTGGTGGTTATTCTGCTGGCGGTTCTTTCAATGATATTTTTGGTGATGTCTTTGGAGATATTTTTGGAGGTGGCGGAAGAAGTCAAACAAGAAGAGGAAGTGATTTAGAATATCAAATTGAATTATCTTTAGAAGATGCAATTAGCGGCAAAAAAGTAAAAATGAAAATCCCTAGCACAATTAATTGTGTTGATTGTGATGGAACTGGAGCCAAAGATGGAACTGCATTTACAACGTGTAGTCATTGCAATGGAACAGGTCAAGTAAGAATGAGCCAAGGTTTTTTCTCGGTTCAGCAAACATGTCCTAAATGCAATGGTACAGGAAAGATGATTGAGATTCCTTGTGCTACATGTTCTGGAGTTGGAAGAATTAAAAAAACTAAAAATTTATCTGTTAGTATCCCAAGCGGCGTGGATAATGGTGATTCAATTCGCTTAACTGGAGAGGGTGAAGCAGGAGGACCAGGAGCCCCTCCCGGCGATCTTTATGTCTCAGTAAGAGTTAAGCCTCATGAAATATTTGAGAGACAAGAAAATCATCTACTATGTGAAATACCAGTGAACTTTACCACTGCAACATTAGGGGATAAAGTGATTGTCCCGACTCTTGATGGGAAGGTAGAATTAAAAATTCCGCGTGGGACACAGTCTGGCAAACAGTTTAGAATTAAAAATAAAGGTGTTAAAAGCTTGAGGTCCAATTTCACCGGTGATCTTTATTGTAGAGTGCATGTTGAAACTCCAATAAATATAACAAAAGAACAAGAAGAGTTGCTTAGACAACTTGACAACTCTTTCAGAACAAGCAAATCTACACACATACCTAAAGAAAATAGATGGGTAGATAAAATTAAAGAATTTTTTGAGTAATTAAATGACTTGTAATATAGCTATTAATGGCTTCTTTGGAAGAATGGGGCAATCTATCTTTGAGGCATCTATCAATCATCGTGATGTTAGGATTTCTGTTGGTTGTGATGTAGAGGAAAAAATAAGTTCTACCCAAAACACAAAAGACCTTATTCTCACATCTCAACTACAACAACAAAGCGATATGTTTGATGTTGTGATAGACTTCACGCTTCCAGAATCATCGATAGAAGTAATTAAGCACTGTCTTGTTACAAATAAACCTATAACAATAGGTACAACCGGTTTTACTCAAGAACAAAAAAAATTCATAAAAGAAGCTTCTAAAAAAATACCAATACTAATTGCCCCCAACATGAGTCAAGGGGTTAATACAAGTTTAGATTCTTTGGCTTCAATGGCTAAATCCTTAAGAGATTATAGTGTGAACATAAAAGAGATACATCATGTCAATAAAATAGATGCACCATCTGGCACAGCTATTAAAATGGCTGAAGTTATATGTAAAAGTCGAGGGATTGATTTGGGGGATGTAAAATCGGAAGCTTGCCCCATTAAGTTTGAGTCTATTCGTGAGCGTACAGAAATCGGTACACATGAAGTAATTTTTAAAAATAAATCAGATGAAATTCGCTTAATCCACATCGCAAAGGATAGATCCATATTCGCAGATGGGGCGATAGAAACGGCTATGTGGGTTAAAAATCAAAAAGCCGGCCTTTATACTTATAATGATTATATGGTGTCGAAATAGTGAGCAACTATTGTGTTTTATTTCCTGGGCAAGGCTCGCAAAATAGCGAAATGCTAGACTCATATTCTTCAAATAATGTATTCAATGATACTATTGCCGAAGCCTCAGCTATATTGGGCTATGACTTGTCTGAGATTATTAAAAATGAAGATAAACTTAATAATACATTATATACTCAGCCAATTATGGTGGCAGTGTCAATTGCGATATGGAGAGTTTGGCAGCAAAAAGTAGATAAATTACCCAGTTTTTCAGCAGGGCATAGTCTCGGTGAATACACAGCTCTGGTATCAAGTGGAATTATTTCTTTCGAAGACTGTCTGAAACTAGTGAAAATCCGAGCTAAAGCTATGTCAGAAGCAATGAATAGTGTAGATGGTGGTATGGCAGCTGTAATAGGATTGAGTTCAGAGGAAATATCTGACGTTTGCAATGAATTATCTGATGATTCACAAGTCATACAGCCTGTGAATTTTAATTCAGAAAATCAAATTGTAGTAGGTGGACATATGAGTGTTTTGCAAAAGTCCATTGAAGCTTTCAAGAAAAAAGGAGCAAAAATTGTAAAAATACTGCCCGTTAGCATTGCCGCTCATACTTCACTTATGAATAAATGTTCAGATATTTTATATAAAGAATTGATAAATATCGATTTAAAAGACAGTATATTTCCTCTTGTTCATAATATTGACGGTACTTCTAAAAGCAGTAAAGATGATATAATTGATGCAGTATGTAAACAAGTACATAGTCCGGTTATGTGGACGGATACCATTAATAACATTGGTAAATTAGATATCAGTGTTTTTATTGAAATTGGTCCCGGGAATGTGCTGACTGGTCTAAATAAAAGAATATTAAAAGAGATTCCTACTATATCGATATCGGATTTAAAGAATATAGATCAAGCATTGGAGTTATTATAATGTCAGATACTAAAATTGCGCTTGTAACAGGAGCAAACAGGGGAATAGGCCATGAGATTTTAAAATCCTTAGCATCTCATGGTTATGTGGTTGTAGGAACATCAAGGTCAAGCGAGGGAGTCGATATCATTGAAAATACCATAAAAGATCATAAAACTGAGGGTTTCGGAGCTGTATTTGATGTAAAAGACAAAGATGCATTATTAGATTTAAATAATAAAATAAAAGAAAAGTTCGGTGGCGTCTCTATTTTAGTGAATAATGCAGGCATCACAAAGGATAATCTTCTAATAAGAATGAGCGAAGAAGAATGGTCTGATGTGGTTGATACAAACCTAACCTCAATATATCGCATTACAAAAGAATTCGTTAAAGATATGATGAAAGCCCGATTTGGTAGAGTCATCAATATAGGTTCTGTTGTAGGTGTTAGCGGAAACGCTGGCCAAACAAACTATTCAGCAGCTAAATCTGGCCTGCTAGGGTTCAGCAAATCCCTTGCTAAAGAAGTAGCAAGTCGAAATATCACGGTAAATACCATATCACCTGGTTTTATTGATACCGATATGACAGAAAAATTAAAAGATGAGCAAAAACAACAGTTAATAAATGCCATTCCGCTCGGAAGAATGGGATCTGCTGAAGAATTAGCAAAGGTTGTATGTTTTTTAGCGTCTGAAGATGCATCATATATAACCGGTGAAAATATTAATGTAAATGGTGGGTTATATATGTGAAAACACGTGATTTTCTTGTAGAATGTTTATAAAATATTTTGCAATATAACTTAGTCAAAAGGAGACAAAATAAATGAGTAATATAGATGAACGAGTGAAAAGTATTGTTGTTAAACAGCTTGGAGTTAAAGAAGAGGATGTAAAGAATGAATCGAAGTTCATCGAAGACCTAGGAGCAGATTCTCTAGATACAGTTGAGCTTGTTATGGGGTTAGAAGAAGAGTTTGACACAGAAATCCCTGACGAAGAAGCAGAAAAAATTACGACCGTTCAGCAAGCTATTGATTATATTAACAATAACTTAAAGTAAATAAGCAATGAGTAAAAGAAGAGTAGTTGTAACAGGGCTTGGTTGCATAACTCCGGTTGGCAATAATATAGATGATTTTTGGAATTCTTTGCTGTCTGGAAAATCTGGCGTCAGCAATATTGATGTTTTTGATGCATCTGAGATGTCGGTTAAGTTTTCAGCCTCAATTAACGACTTCAATGCTGAAAAATATTTTGATGTAAAAGAACAGCGCAAATTAGATTTATTTATGCAATATGGCTTAGCTGCAGCAATTGATGCAGTTTCTGACTCTACAATTGATAATCCTGAATTAGATAAAGAAAGAATTGGTGTGTGCATAGGTTCCGGGATTGGAGGCCTCTCCAGCATAGAAAATACACATGATACTCTAAAGAAATCTGGACCTAGAAGGATATCACCATTTTTTATCCCGGCAACGATAATTAATATGATATCAGGTAACTTGTCAATTAAATATGGTTTTAAAGGTCCAAACTCGTCAATAGTTACCGCATGTACAACCGGAACGCATAATATCGGAGAAGGCTTTAGGCAAATACAATACTCTCATGCAGATATAATGCTTTGTGGTGGAGCAGAAATGGCTACAACGCCTCTAGGAATAGGTGGGTTTGCTGCTGCACGAGCTTTATCTACTAGAAATGATGCTCCTCAGCAGGCTAGTCGCCCTTGGGATACAGGACGAGATGGATTTGTTCTTGGTGATGGCGCGGGTGTTTTGGTACTAGAAGAATTAGAACATGCGAAAACAAGAGGTGCAAAAATATATGCTGAAGTTGTTGGATATGGTATGAGCGCTGACGCTTTCCACATGACGCTGCCATCAGAAACTGGAGAGGGCGCGCAGAGATGTATGAAAAATGCAATTAAAGATGCCGGTATTAATCGTGAAGACATCGGTTATATTAATGCTCATGGTACCTCAACCCCGGCTGGCGATGTTGTAGAAGCAAAGGCTATAAAATCAATGTTCGGAGATCACTCTAAAAGCATAATAGTAAATTCAACTAAATCTATGATTGGACATCTTTTAGGAGCTGCTGGAGGTGTAGAAGCAATTGCAACTGCGCTTTCACTAAAGAACCAAAAAATACATCAAACTATTAATGTAGACAATCAAGACCCAGAATGTGATTTAGATTTTAATATTTCTGGCAGCAAAGACGTGGACATCAAATATGCTTTAAGTAATTCATTTGGTTTTGGCGGTACAAATGGTTCTTTAATATTCTCAAAATATGATTAAAAAATAGAATGTATAATTCTAAGTTTAATATATATCTTAATACAAAATCCGTCCCAGCACATGATAGAGGATTTAATTATGGAGATGGAATTTTTGAAACCATTCTTATTAAAGACAATGAGGCTTTATATTTAAAAGATCATATTGCTAGACTACATATCGGCTGTGATAAAATTTTCATTAGAAAGCCATCTATAAAATTAATTAATGAAAATATTAAAAATGCAGTGGGTAGAACAAAAGATTGTATTATTAAAATATTATTAACTCGAGGGTCAACCGATTTTGGATATCAATTCCCTAAAAATCTAAAGCCAAATATATATTTCTTCAAAATTCCCTTAAAGCTAAATGTAAAAGATAAGCCAGTCAGATTGAGATATTCAAAATTTATGCCTGATATAGATAAAAATTTTTCTAGAATCAAACATTGTAATCGTTTACCTCAAGCAATTATCGCGAACGAACTAAATCAAGATAAGAACACAAATGATTTAATAGTAGTAAAAGATAAATTTATTATCGAAACGTTATCCGCTAACTTATTCTTTGTTAAAGAGTATAATGAATCATATACTTTTGAAACTCCGATAATTAGTAATTTTGGTATAGATGGGGTTTTGAAAGGAAAAGTCATCAATTATTTGCTCAAAGCTAAATTCAAGGTAAATAAAAAAAATATCAAAATATCTGATATAAAAAAATACTCTTCGTGCTTTAAAGTTAACTCCATAAAGGGAGTTGTGTTCATAGATAGTATAGAAAAAAATAAATTTAAAAAATCTGAGATGCTATATAATATATTGAAAAGCTTTATTTATTAAGACTCATGACATCAACTAAGTTTATTGTGTTTGAAGGAAACGAGGGAACCGGCAAGTCCACCCATATTCGATCTGTATCTGAATATCTGAAGGAGATAAACGTCGATCACATTGTCACTAGAGAGCCAGGCGGTACAGAGTTTGGTGAATCTGTGAGAGAAGTATTGTTAAATCAAAACTCTAATCTTGACCCGTTATCTGAAGCTATGCTTTTTTATTCTTCACGTATATTTAATTATAATCATATTATTCTTAAAGCACTTAATGAAGGAAAATTGGTTATATGTGACAGATTCCATTACTCTACACTTGTTTATCAGGGCCTAGCGGTAAAAAACAAGCAAGTCATAGAATTACATAATGTTCTTAATGAGTATTTTTCTAGAAAAATTTCCCTAATTATCCATTTGGATGCATCTATTAAAACCTGCTTATCAAGAATATCATCAAGAAAAGTTTCTGATAAATTTGAAAAACAAGGGGAAGATTTTCTAATCAAGGTAAAGGATTCATATATAAAAGCTTTTAAAGATAATGAGAAGGTCGCCACAATTATGACAGATAATGACAAGAGTGTTGTTTGGAAAAATATCAAAAAACAAATAGATTCCTTATTAAATGACTAAATTAACTAAAAATCTTGATATCTTTTTTCAAAGTTATGATTTAACCAAAAGTAATTACAATATTATTATTCATTCGCCAAATGGTACTGGTAAATATGACTTTGTTATATCGTTAATTGGTGAATATTATAAAAATAATAAAATATCATTGTCAGATGATATTTTATCTTCTCCTGATATTTTATATATATCTCTGCCTTTGTTTGACAAGTCCTCAAAAAGAATTAGAGTTCTCAGCAATGATGAAAGACTAATCTATGAATTTGGATTTGAAGAGAAATTTGAAAACTGCAGAGTGGGTACACATATTTCAGTAGAACAAATAAGAGAGTTGAAAGATTTCACTTCTCTTACCTCTCACTATGGATTACATAAAATAATTATAATTAATAATTGTAATTATTTAAACAATCAGTCTGCAGCTGCATTATTGAAAACCCTTGAAGAAACTAATACAAAATCAATATTTTTACTGCTCACATCTGAGATTAATTATGTTAAAGATACAATAAAAAGTAGATGTCATTCTTTTCCATATATATATGAGACAGAACATGAGAAAGCAAAAAACTTCCATGAATACTATATATCCAGCATTCCTAAAATCAAAGAAATTGCTTTGGAAAATAATTATCTTGAAAGTTTTGATAAATTAGAGGATGAGATAGAGCAGCTATTCAAAAATAAAATTAATCCTTTAAGTATTTCAAATCAATGGATGGAGCGAGGATCTATTATAATAGATTTTTTGATACAATTTTTTTCAATTATGATGAAAGGTCCTTACTTAAATGTAGAATCTTCTCAAAGAAATATTTATCATAAATTATATGATAAAATATCTATATCTCCTGCTCGTTCAATAGAGATATTAAAATTGTTGATTAATAGTAAAAAAGAAGTAAGGCAAAATCTAAACAAGAAGATGTTTTACGACAACTTATTAATTGTTTTAAACGAAGAATTGTACTAACATCGCTCATATGAAAACAAGTTCAGATAAAAATATTGTAGAAATGTTTAATAGCGGTAATTCATCAGCAAAAACGCTCTTGGTGAGTGATGCATTTGACATGATGCGTGGCGGACATTTACATGAATTAAGCCTTGCTTATGAAACATTCGGTAAATTAAACAAAGAGCATAATAATGTTGTTGTGATATTCACTGGACTTTCTGCTAGTTCACACGTTACCTCTTCATCAAAAAATAAATCCCCGGGCTGGTGGGAATCAATGGTAGGCTCTAAGAAAGCAATAGATACTGACAAATATTATGTTATTTGTATCAATAATCTTGGAAGTTGCTTTGGTTCTACAAGTCCTGTTTCGGTCAACAGTGTAACTGGCAAACCTTATAGGCTTACATTTCCTGAATTAGCTGTTGAGGATATGGCTAATGCCTCACATTTGTTATTGGAAAAATTAGGTGTAAGTACTATTAACATTCTCATTGGACCCTCTTTGGGCGGGATGAAAGCCTTAGCATATTCTATAATACATAATAAATTTGTTAAAAATTTGATTTTAATATCTACTGCTACACAAGCTCTGCCTTATGCGATTGCTTTGAGGTCATTACAAAGGGAAGTTATTAGGAAGGACCCATTATGGAATAATGGTTTTTATTCATATGAGAATCCCCCGTTAAACGGAGTAAGGATTGCACGTAAAATTGGAATGACTTCATATAGGTCTGCATCGGAGTGGAGTCAGAGATTTGGAAGAAAGAAATCAGCTGATAGTAAATTAAATCAAAATACTTTTGGTATTGAGAATACTAGTTTTGAATATGAAATTGAATCTTATCTCGAGCATCAAGCTGTAAAATTCCAAAATATTTTTGATGCGAACTGTTATTTATATCTTTCAAGAGCTATGGATTGGTTTGATGTTGCTAATCATGGAGAATCTGCACTAGATGCTATTTCAAAAACTAATATTGAGAGAGCACTTGTATTAGGTGTTACTACCGATATATTATTCCCACCACAGCAGCAGAAAGAAATTGCTGAGCTTCTATCTTTGGCAAATACTAAAGTAGAATATAAAGAGCTAAATTGTATACAAGGACATGATTCATTTTTAGTGGATACAGATACTTTTGCTAAAGAAGTTAAAGGTTTTATCTCTAATTTATGAAGTTCATCATTAGATCACCCTTAATAATACTATTTTTAATTTTAGTTAGCCCTGTTACCGCTGACGAATATCGGGGTGTTGTGAGCAAAGTAGTTGATGGTGATACAATAGATGTCAAAGTAGATAATAAAATTATAAAAAGAGTTAGACTAAGATATATTGACGCACCAGAAAAAAATCAATCTTTTGGAAAAGAGGCTACTAGTTTTCTTAAAAAAGAATTGCTCGGAAAAACAGTTATTGTTAACACAGAATACAAGGGTAGATACAAAAGAGACATTGGGGATGTTTTTATCTATGATGATAATATTGCAATATATATAAATGCTAAACTTATAAAAAGTGGAAATGCCTGGGTTTATAAGACATATAGAAAAAATACCTACCTAATGAATCTTGAAAATCATGCCAGAAGTAATATTATAGGATTATGGAAATCCTCAAATCCAATGAAACCATGGGTTTTTAGGCAGAAAAATAGGGAGTAAAATGTCAAAAATACATAATAAATTTATAATTTATATTTTTGTAACAATATTTATATCATCATGCTCGACTCCCAAGGCAATGGATGTTGTGCAGGCAAATGATCAGATGATGAGTTGTAATGAACTCAGGCTGGGTATAGAGAAAGCTAGTCTTAATGAGGATGTAGCTCACTCAAACAAAGGCGTTACTGATGAAAATATCTTGTCTGGTCTATTTTTTTTCCCAGCATACTTTGTTACTTATGGTACATCAATACATGCTCAATATAATGCTTCTGAGCGAAAAGAGCATCTGTTGGTTATATACAATAAAAAAGGCTGTGCGAAGCCTAGAGGTCCTGAGTATCAAAAGATGATATCAGCTACTCTAAATCAGTTGGAGTCATTGAAAAGACAATATGTTAAGGGCTATCTTGATGAGGATGATTATATAATTGCAAGAGAACAATTATTGAAGGAATTTGATTAATATTTTACAGTTTTTTGCCTGAGGAACATCTTTTAGAACAATACTTAACATCATCCCAATCTCTTTCCCATTTCTTTCTCCAGGTAAATCTTAGACCGCATGCTTGGCAAATCTTAGAAGGAAGGTTTTTTTTCTTATTTCTCAAAATATTCCAGCTGATGTTTGTTTTTATGATATAAGAAAAATGCAATTAATTCATATAAAATATTAAACAACTGATAAATTATTGGTAAAGCAAAAATTTTTGATAACCATTTATAATTTGGAAGATATTGCCATAATAAAATAAAAGCAGCAGCTCCTGCATATAACTCATCGTCTTTAGCTACATGAAGCCTTCGAAGCAACTGTTCTGGTGTTTTGTTTAATTCGGAGACTAGTTTGTTATTCCCACTAATATCTATCCAGTTTATTCCTTCCACTTTCTTTTTTTTATAATGAGAGATTTCTATATTACAAACTTTACAGCTATTATTGTAATAAACATTTATCATGTTTTTATTGTATTATAATTAATGAATTCTTCTGCTTTTTTAAATATTATTTTTTTTCTTTCACTTTTGATTTTTTTTAGCATTACAACCATCATCGATAATCTTGGATTACTTTTAAAAAAATCTTCATTGTTTTTTATAAATCTCCAATATAGACCATCAAGAATATCACACCATGGACCTTTTTTAAAACTCATCATTTTTAGGAAATAGTTTGATCCGCATATATATGGTTTGGTAGCAAATATACCACCATCACTGAAAATACCCATTCCATAAACATTTGGAGACATAACCCACTCGGATGAATCAGAATACATTTCTAAAAACCAATTATAAATTTCTTTTGGATTGATTTCGCATAAGTTCATTATATTTGCTTGTATCATTAATCTTTCAATATGACTTGACCATGATAATTTAATTGTTCTGTTAATTGAGAAATCCAATGGTTCTAAGCCTGTTTTTGCTGTATACCAGGTTTTTCCCATTTTTCTTTTATGGTTAAAATAATTTGTGGTTGATAATTTTTGGTCATAATTTTGATATATACCCCTGATAAATTCTCTCCATCCTATAATTTGTCTTATGAATCCTTCTAGAGAATTGATAGGAATATTTTTCTTCTTCTTCACTTTGTCTATTACATCTTTAGGGGTCAATAATCCAATATTTAATAAAGGACTTATGGCGCTATGAAATAGAGTAGGGGATCTTGTGTCTACAGCATCTTCGTAATCACCAAAAAACTTTAGCCTATCTTCGATAAAACAATCTAACCATTTGAGTGATTGGGCTCTTGTTGTTGGCAGCCAGTGTTCGGTTATATCACCAGGATGTTTTTTAAAGTGTGAAGCCACAAAGTTTGATAGATCTCGAGTATTTTTTGTCAATACAGGTGATTTTATCTTTGGAATTGTTATTTTTTTTGGTAGTTTTTTTCTATTATCTGTATCAAAGCTCCATTTTCCACCTAAAGGCTTATCATTATCTACTAATAACCCCAGTTTTTTTCTTTGTTGTACATAAAAAATCGACATCTTGGGTTTTTTCATGTTATTTAACTCCCCCTTAAAATGATCCCTGGGCGTTAAAAACATAGGAGATTGAATACTTACGTATGACACGCCAATAGTTTTGAGGGATTTCATGAGTTTTTTCTCAAAAGATTTGTCCTCTATTTCAAAAGAAAGAAGCTTTTTAACATTATTTCTTTCTATAAATCTAATGAGCTTTTGGATATATGGTATTGAAAAATCTACATTAATATCAAGGTAATTTACCTTATATTTTTCTTTTATCAGAATATCCCTATGAGATCTCATTGAGGAGAGAAAAAATAATATTTTAAGTTTGTGTTGTTTTGGCTGTGTACACAATCCCTCATCCTCAGACATGTAGATTTGGTCAAACCTGAGTTTAGATATATATTTTGTAGGGAATAACTGATTTCCCATTATTAGAAATAAAGTCATTATTTTTTGACAATCAATCTGCCAGTATAATCAATTCTATTTAACAGTGGTTTATTATCTTCTTTTTCAAAATATTCGTCTACAGCACGTTTTGCACCCTCAAAATGACCATAATCATCTATAATTATAATCCCACCATTCACGACATGAGGGTAGAGTTCTTCTAGTTCAGCTTTGGTTGATTCATACCAATCAGTATCAAGCCTTAGCAATGCAATTTTCTTAGGTTTTCTCTCTTTTAAGGTCTTTTCTACATTTCCAGTAATATACTTAATATTATCAGTTGGATAACGTGTTTTTTTCATGTTATTTATTACAACTTCTTTTGGTGCATATGCCCACATATTATATTTATCTGTATTTTTATCTATGCCATCTAGTAGTTCTTTACCTTTTTTACCTGTTTCTATTTCAATATCATGATTTGTTGGCTCTGTCATTCCTTCAAACGTATCGTATAGCCATATTTCTCTCGTTTTTTGCTCTAATTCCATTAGTTTTATGGCAACAGCCATACATGATCCGCCTTTCCAAACTCCACATTCAACTATTTCACCATCTATATTATTTTCAGTTATATACACCACAGATTGCAGTAGGGCGTTTACTCTTTCTAAACTTGTTGCTGTATAGGGCTCTACCTCTTCATAGATCTTTATTGTTTCATTTGGAATATCTATTGGATATTTATCTTTTTTTATTTTTGATATGTTATATCCCAATATTTCGAAAATTTTTTTTAGAATTTTTCTCATATATAATTAACTGATAGAGTAGTTTAATGTATCAATGTTCGTATAATATATATTATGTCAGTAATATATTATAATTAACGCTATTTATGTGAATTTCTCCAATAATTAAGAGATTTAGCTAAAAGCGCAATTGTAACTACATAATTATATATAATAAATGGCACTACAGGTAAAAGTAATCTTGAAAACTCAAATTGTGCAGCGAAAACTATAAATGAACCGTAGTATAAGGGAATTAAGGCAATTAAGATGTTATTTCGCATCAATGTTAAATCTTTAATAAGAATAATAGATCCCAATATTGCAAGGAAAGCAAATAAATACCAGAGATTAAGTAGGACAAAATAGATAGTCTGGAAATGTACCGATATATATATGGGAATAATGGGCTCAGTATAGATTTGATTACTAACCCCTATTCCAGTTTTTAAAGGTGAATAACCAGACATCCCAAGCAAAGTTAAGGCGCTTTGGCTAATATAAAGCGTAGGCATTGCAAGTGCGATCTCAGTGATAGAATCAATTTGGGGATGCTGAATGTATTTTTTGGTAGAATTATCAAATTTCCATACGAAAGGTAGCAAGAATCTTTTGTATGACCAATTGTCAGACTGTGACGACATATAACTTTCACCTATATTTCTTAGTTGATTTTCGACACACTTTGTTATAAATATCAGTTGTTTATCCTTGTTATTTGATGAATTTGATAAGCATTTTATTTTGGTTTCGCCACTTAACCGATAAGAATCTAAAAGAAAAACATCGGTTAACAGGTTTGCAAGAAACTCGGTCAATTTTTTTTGATCATTATTCTCAAGTTTTGAGTAGCTACTATGTAGTGTTTTCTCAAGTTGCTCGTATGTCATAGTATTATTAGAGTTACGGAGCTTAGATAGCAACATTTCTTTACTCTTATGAAAATCACCGGCATATGGTGTAAATGTGGATTTAAGTACAATGTTTTCAGTATCACTTCTAAAATGTGGTTTTAACCATGTTATTGATGTGAATAATTCAGATCTTTTATGAGGTGGTACACTTTTTATATATGATTTGTAAATATCATCATAAAGTTCTAGAGCATTTTCGCTTAACTTTCCCCTTATGTTTTGTGACATGCTTTCATTAAAGTATCCATAATGAACTAAATTGTAAGCCATATGATAATTTTTTACCCTGGACTTCATGCCGTATTCTTTTAAATTATAGGACGATATCAAAGAAGTTGTAATAATGACTACAAGAGACATACTTGCAATCGTTAAAAAACGATTCTCTTTGATAAATAAACCTATAAGAATAAATAAAGGCAGCATATATAAGGTGGATTCTCTACAAAGCGACAATAAGAATACAGAAATATTCAGTATAATTATATGTTTATAATTATTTGAACTCATTTGAGTAAATAAAGTATAGATAGTGTATACAAATAACACAATAAATAAAGAATCAACTCTTAACAGTAGTTGTATCATATTTAGTGGCATAAATAATAAAACAAGAAAAGATGTGATTAATGAAATTAGCTGATTTCTATTTATTAGATAAATAATTTTATATACATAGCCTACTGTCAAACTACCCAACAAGATATTAAAATATGTTAGAAATACATTATAATTATTCGTCAATAAAGTAACAAAGTAAGCCATGTATGAATATAATTTATATTGATTAAATTCGCCATTTACAAAGATTTGATTAATATAATCAGAAATATCCTCGGTGATAATATTAAATTTTAAAAGGAGAATTTTGTATATAAATGAGATCAATATAACATAATAAAATACTAAAATAGAAGAACTTTGATTTAGAGAACTATCTTTTTGAGCAAAATATTTTTGAATAATAGAATATATTATGATAGATATAATAAGAATACTAATAATGGAATATTTATCAGTCTGTATCAAAAATAGCTGTCCAGCATAGAGCGAAGGAGCTGCAAAAAACTTATTTAATAATAATATTATGAATATGGATCCTAGACAAACTAATCCAAACAATAATGACATTATTAGTTTTTTATTAATAATTATATTTTTACTCTTTTTGATTGTAGAGATTGAAACTTCTTATTCATTTGATATTTTTCTCTAATATTTCTGAATTGATTAATTTTGCTATAATTCATCTCAAAATCTTCTTTATTGATACGAACATCTTTACTTAAATATATTCTGCCTTTATATTTTAAAACTATTTTATCAAGTTTTTTTAAAACATCATAAAGGCTCTTTGATAATTTGAAATCAATAGCGAGAGAATAACCTTTGAGAGGAAAAGAAAGATAATTCTCATTTTCTTCACCATATAATTTTAAAACAGCAAGGAATGAAAATAATCCCTCTGATGCTATAAATTTCAATATTTCATTCATACCCTTATAACTTTGTTCTTTAGGTAGTATAAATTGATATTGAATGAATCCATTTTTTCCATATAAATTATTCCAATTGTTGAGCCCATCTAGTGGATAAAAAAATCGATCGAAGCTAAGCTTTGATTTTTTAATTTTTTTAAACTGTAAATTATAATATAAGAAATTAAATATCTTGACTGTGTATTTGTTAATTAACAGAGATGGCGTCCAACTTGGAATACTGATCTTACTTGAGCATGGTACATAAGACAAATCTCCATCTGTTGAGAAATCTCCTATTGATACCAGCCCTCTTCCTATGTCAATATCTTGTGCAGACGTATCTAACCATGCAACTGAGTATTTATACAATGCTTTACTCTCAAAGATATCGAAAGTTTCTTGTAGATTATTGGTTTTTATAGATATTGTATCTATATTTTTTGAATTAATTTTCATTAATGAGATTTTTGCGTCTAGAATCACTCCAGTTAACCCCATCCCACCACAAGAAGCTAGAAATAACTCATCTCTTTTTTTACAATTTTCAACTCTTCCATTAGATAGCATTAAATTAAAACTTAGGACAGATTCACTAAAACAACCATCAATGTGATGATTTTTGCCATGTACATCGCTTGCGATAGCTCCACCTAATGTAATATATTTGGAACCTGGGGTTACCTTCAGAAACCAGCCTTTTGGGACTATTATTTTAAGTATATCTTTCAATAATATTCCTGACTGTGCTTCAAGTATCCCCTCCTCTTCATTGAATGAAATTACAGAATTATAATCTATAGATTTCACTATAGTTTTATTAATTCCACTATCGCCATAACTCCTACCATTGCCATGTATTATAAATTCGTCAGTATCTAAAATAGTATTTTTTAGATCAGAAGAGCTTTTTAACTCAAGCTCATTACATTTAATATTGGGATGAGAACCCCAGGAGTATTTCATAGTATATTACTTAAAAACAAACTTTTTATCTAAAACATACTTTACTGTATAGCCGATAGTAAGTCCAATTATAGCACCTATGTATTTTGCTACATTATTATCAAATAAAATATAGAATGAATATTCAAAAATCCAGAATATCAATGTTGTAAAGATTCCAGTAAATGTATATAAAGCAAAGTTTTTGCTATAGCCATAGATGTTATTTATATTATATTTAAAAATATATACCCTATCCAATGAATATTTTGAAATGAGTCCTAAGGTCGTTCCTACGAGTATTGCAACATATATGGTATACTCATTGTCATGTAATGAAAAAACCAGATACTGTGAAAATATATTAAGAGTCATCGCAATTAATGAAAAATATATATATAAAAAAACTTTTTCCATTACATAGCCTTTGCTATATAGTAAAATGATAATAACCAAGCTATTATCGTTGTTTGTAAAATTCTATCTGTTAAAAAAATTTTTGTTGGATCTCCACTATGATTTTTTACTAGTGTTAAATATAAATATCTATACAAGCCTATAATAACAAATATTATAGTCATATAAATTTTATCAGTAAATTTTATTATGACCTCGGGAGATAAAGTAAATAATAGATAAATTAATATTATTAGAACAGATAGTAGTTTTAAACTTTGATTTAGTATTTCAATATTATAAAATCTTATATTCCTTCGTGTCTCCTTACCATCCAATAATAACTGTATA
Source organism: uncultured Gammaproteobacteria bacterium (assembly GCA_913048065.1). Taxonomy (GTDB): domain Bacteria; phylum Pseudomonadota; class Gammaproteobacteria. The sequence continues at coordinate 20,755 of CAJWVG010000008.1, forward strand.
TCTTCTCTTCTCTTAGCTAGAGCTATAAATATAGAGAGGATAAATGTTAGCGCTATAATCCAATTGGTTATCATTTCATTTATTGCATATCCCCCGACAAAGAGTCTTAGAACAAAACCGAAGGCTATAATTATTATATCAATGATAGGAATATATTTAAGCTTAGCTGAATAGAGAATATTAATAGAAAGATAAATTATTAGCACATAAAATATATTAATATTAAGGATATAACTCCCCATTAAGGCTATTATTGCTAGTAAAATCGATAGAAAATACGCGGTATTTGTAGTTATTAAATTACTTGCAATAGGCCGTATCTTCTTATTTGGGTGTAATACATCTTCCTTGACATCAAATATATCATTTAAAATATATACAGAACTTGCCATCAATGAAAATAATAAAAATGCAAGTAAAGCACTAATAAAATTTGTAAAAGTAAACTGAAATGAGAAAAATAATGGTGCAAAAATAAAAAAATTCTTTATATATTGTTCTATTCTAAATAATTTTATAATATTTTTAATCATAACTAGTCTGATAATTAGGGATGAATAATCTATCTCCCTTATAGTTGTACATGCCTATCAATGATTGACCTTCAGTGGACAAAATCCATTTATAAAAGTTATCGATATTAACATTTTTGGCATTAGGACACTTTCTGGGATTAAGTCTAATCAAACCGTATTGATTAAACATTAAAGGGTCGCCTTCGAAGAGAATTTTATGATTTCCTTTATTTTTAAATTTTAACCATGTTGCTCTATCAGTATATGTATATGCATTTTTTCCTATTGCTATGTTGATAGTAGAGCCCATACCTTGTCCTGATTCTAAGTACCAAATTCCGCTATATTGTTTTGGCTCAATATTTATCATTTTCCATATATTCTTTTCCGATAGATCTGTTCCGCTACTATCGCCTCTAGAAATGAATAAATTATTAGAGTTATTAAATTTTTGAAAAACATCTATTACTTTGTCATAAGATTCGATATTAGCAGGATCATTATATGGACCAATAATTACAAAATCATTATACATTAGATTGTAACGTGACTGACCATAGCCATCTTTTACAAACTTTTTTTCAAGCTTTGGAGCATGAGTTAATAAGATATCACCATCGCAATTTTTTGCAGCTTCAAGTGCATGACCAGTTCCAAGTGCTATCACATGTATTCGAATATTATATTTTTTTTCAAAGTTTGGTAATAAATATTCAAGTAAGCCAGAATCTCTTGTTGATGTTGTTGATAATAATCTTAGGCTAGTATTATCAGCACTAAACGATATATTGCAAAATAAAATAATTATTAAAAAAAACTTAAACTTCATATAATCATACCGTTCTGCATAAAAATTGGTGTGTCTGTAAATAACTTTATTTGTTTGTCACTTTGACATGTAATAATAATTTTTATATCTCTCGATATATCGAGTAAGATATCATTAATAAGTTTTTCATTTTTATAATCCAAATTACTCGTAGGTTCATCTAAAAAAAGTAATGATGGTTTTGTAATAATTGCTCTAATGAAAGCTATTAACTGCTGTTCACCCGATGATAGTTTCTTTGCAGGAGTTTCATAAAGATGTAGTATTTCTAATTTTCTTAAAAGTTCATTAGTGAGCAGCTCTTTCTTTTCTAGCTGTTCTTCTTGACTGTTTAAAGCGAAAAGGAGATTGTCCTTAACAGTCCGATTTAAGAATATTGGTTTTTGAAAAATAAAACTAGAATTTGAGAGATAATTTTTTTCTGGATAAGTAATTTTGCCACTATCCGGGTGTGATATTCCAGCGATAATCTTCAATAATGTTGATTTACCGGCACCATTATGCCCTGTTATAACGGATATCCCTTTTTTATATATCTCTAAATCAATATTATTTAATACATCCTTACCATTTATATTTTTAGAAACGTTATGAATAGATATAATTTTACACATATTTTTCATCACCAGATATCTTTATCATATAAAGCAATATATTAATTATCAAAGCTATAAGAATTAATGTGATGCCAAGGCTAAGAGCCATTGCCAAGTTTCCGCGTGATGTCTCAAGTACAATACCAGTAGTCATTGTACGTGTAAGATGTGCAATATTTCCACCAACAATAATGATAGCACCAACTTCTGATAGTGCTCTACCAAACCCAACTAAGAAATTAATTATTAGTGAGTATCTAGCCTCCCAAACTAAAGTCATTAATCTTCTTGATATTGATAAATGCATTGATGTTAGAAGGTCATTATATTCTGTATAATATTTATCCAAAGTTTCTTTTGATAATGCAATTAAAATAGGAGTTACGAGAATTGTCTGTGCAATTATCATAGCATTAACTGAGTATAATAGATTGTATGATCCTAGAATTCCTTGATTAGATAGAATAATGTACAAAATCAAACCTACGGCAACAGGAGGTAATGCCATTAATGTATTTACTAAGATAATTATAAAAGGTTTACCAAAAAATCTTTTAATAGATAGTATTGATGCAATTGGTATCGAGATAAAAAAAGATACGATGATTGCAGTAATAGATACTTGTAGAGAAACTAACATAATATATAAGTATTCAGAGTTTAAATTATAAATATTATTTAATGATGAAATAAATATTGAATGGATATCCATTATTTTAGCTTAGTTAGAATATAATTTTTAAACATTTCTCTTGAATCATTTTTCTTAATATCAGCATATTTTGATTGTAAGAGATCTATATTATTTTTAAATTTATCAAGAAAAAGAGGCTGATTCATAATATATTTTATAATGGCTTCTTTTAAATCATTAAAGGTTGTAATTTCCTCACCTGGGAGCATGGGTTTTAAATCTTCAGCAAATCCTTTAGATTCATACACCTCTTTATAATCCGGCATAATAAATAATTGCGGTTTACTCATCAATGAAAAATCGGTCGCTAGAGTACTATAATCTCCTATCATCATGTCCGATTCAATCATCAATTCAAAATTATCAAATAACGGATACTCAGCATCAGAAACAAATTTTATACGTTTGGTATTTTCAAATTGTTCAATAGAACTATTCATACTATGGAAACTATATATAAAATATATATCTTCTTTTTCAAGGAAAGCATCAAATTCTTCCACAGAAAAACCCGGCAAGCTTCTAATAGGTAGAGTTTTATAAGTTGTTCTATATGTTGGTGTATAGTATATTACTTTAGATTTATTAATATTATTTTTTTCATTTGTAATTGCTTTGACCCATTTACGCTTTTTATATGTTGAGTTAATATATTCATGATCATGCAATAGATCGTGTTTTGGCAATCCAAATAATCTAGTTTTATCTCGTGACAATAATAATTGATTAATTCCTATTGTGACTCTTGAATATTCTGTACAAAAACTTACGCAATTAAAAGTATTTATTTTTTTTATTAGATTAAGAGTCTCTTCTATATTTTCTTTTCTTTCTACAGTAAGTTTTGGGCCACTACCATGCATTGTACTAATCTTTAATATATTGGGATTAGAGGAAAAATAATTAAATGGATTATAATAGCCCGTACCTGAATCAATTATCACTTTGCATTTTAGAGTAACTATTAGTTTCTTAAATAGTTTTTTATTTGTTAAATATTTTAATCCTTTACTTTTCAAATAATCTATTATCTCCATTGATTCTGTTAACCAATAAACTTGTAAATCTGTATTCATAGATAAATATTCATATAAATATTTTGTATTACCACCATATCTATATCTACTATATGTTCCAATAATAACCATGTTCTCTTTTCTGATAAAAAGGCTTAAAAATTTTAAAATCAAGAGTACTACTATATTTAATATCTTTTTCATTTATATTTATTTTTTATGAATTTATATAATGAAGCAGGTACCAATGTAGATAAAATTAATATATAGATGCTTATATTCATATAGTTGTATTTAATAGATTTCAAATAAGCTCTAAATGATTCATAATTTGAATAATTTAGATAAAACTGTTTGCCCGCATTTTTCCAGCAATTAGCAAGAGCAATTTTTAAAAGGCGCTTATTATTACTTAAATGAGTATCAATTACAGATGCAATAGCTGTAGTGTTTCGCAATATATTGGAACTCTCCGAAGAATCATGAATCTGATAATATCCCAATGGTTTGTCTATGAACGCTAAATTTATATTTTGCTTTGTTAATTTGATCCACAAATCATAGTCTTCAGCCGTTATTGCATTAGTATTTTCCGAGAAAGAATCTACCTCTAGTATATTTCTTTTGTTGATGATTATTGCAGATAATGATACTGAATTTCCTCTTGTTAGTAGTTTTTCATAATTAAAGTACTCTCTAGGCCCATACTGTTTAACTATTTTATCATTTGATGGATATACCCAAAATTCAGCATGACAAACACCATCGTACTCTAAATTATTAGTTAATATATTTACACATTCTTCAAGTTTATTATGTTCCCAGTAATCATCAGAATCTAAGAAAGCTAAAAAATCACCTTTTGCATGCTTGATACCTAAATTACGTGATTTCGCAATATTGCCATGATTTTCAATTTTAATTAGCTTAATTTTATTATCCTGATATGAAGAAACTAATTGTTTAGTGTTATCTATAGAATTATTATCAATAATAATTAATTCCCAGTTTTCATATGTCTGATTAACAACAGAATTGATCGCTCTTGAGAGAAATAACTCTGCACGATTATATGTTGGTAATATAATTGAAATCTTCATTTTTGCTTATTATAGTTATTGATAGTTTTTTTGGCAGTATTTTATCAACATATCAATTTCTTGATTATGATTGATTGATGGGGAGCAATTCACGGCATTTAAATTATTTCGTATTTGGTATGCAGGGTATTTCTCTTGTCCATTAGACAGGACAAGTTGTACCTGTTTTTTGTATAAGATATATATCCTATCTATAAGATTATTAAGTATATTTTTAACCTTTTCAGTATTACCGGAAGTAACATTATACATCTGATATCTATGATTAAAATCAGCATTGATAAAATTGTTAATGGTCTCAATAACTGAGGAAATAGGTATAAAATCCTTGTATTCCTCTCCATTAGATCTGAGCACAATTTTGTTATCAATAAATGCCTGTTTGCACGCATACATCACCACTAAACTCCAGCATTGTGATTCTCTTAAAACAGGATATCCATATCCATTTGATATTCGAAGCGAGCATGAAGATAAATCTGACGATGAAATTTCTTCTAAATAATCTTCAATTTCTTTTTTAACTAAAGAATAATTATCATCTATTGACAAGCTAGATTGTTCAGTAATATTTCTATTTGGACGACTGCCATATACTCTAGTAGATGATGTGAAGATAAATTTTTTTACATTACACTCTATAGCATTTTCTATTAGTATTTTTGTATCATTCAAGTATTTCTCTCTAATTTTTTTATCATCGCACTGTTTATCATTCGGGCTTGCGGTATGTATGATAATATCTTGAGAAAGCAGGTCTTTAGAATCTAGCTTATTAGCAGTGATTATTTTCACCTTCTCGATAGGGCTGATTTTTTTTCTGCTTGCCAAGGTTACGTTGCACATATTTTTAATATATAAAGCAAGACGACCTGCAATTAATCCACTGCCACCAGTAATAAGAACATTCATCGTTACTTTGGTAGCCCCGCTTGATTTTTATAACACCATATTATATATGGTATATAACTTGTCAACAATAATAGCAATGATACCAGTAGGCTCTGATTTTCGATAAATATTAAATAAGCGATTGGTAAACACCAAAAGATGTTATAAATCATTAGCATCACATTAACAATACTATGATTTTTATACTTCATAGTTAAGATTTGATAATTATGAGTGCGATGAGGTTCGGTTATATATGTTATAGATTGTAAAAGAGAATATTTTTTTTCTACAAATATATAAATAAATCTTCGAATTAAAGTATAAGTAGAGTCTACAAGAAAAACTGTCAATAAAACTGCATACATCATAATTTCATTTAAATATTGAAAATCAAAACCCATATTAAATAAATATGAAGCTAATAATGTTCCTAATAGGTAACTACCAGAATTACCCAGAAAAATTTTAGCAGGAGTAATATTAAAAAATAAAAAAGCAATTATTGGTATAATCACCTCTGGGAAAAATCCAAATATTAAAGCAATTGAAGAAATAAAAAATATAGATTGTAATGATGCTAATGAATCTATTCCATCCATAAAATTATATATATTTATGAAGTAAATAATAAATATTACCCAAAATATATTTATAAACGTCAATTCGAAATTTGACGAGATAATAAGTAGAGCTATAATCAGTTGTGATGAAAACCTAATTATTTTAGACAGGGAGTATTTATCATCAAGAAACCCCATTAGGGTGGCAAATAAAAGAGCTTGCATAATATTATTAGGAAATTGTTCTATAAAAACTAGTAATCCAATAAAAATGGCTATGCCTCCAGATGACGGCATTTTTATATCATGTAAGCCTCTATCATTAGGTATTGAAACAGATAGAGGTTTTTTGATTAATACAAATGTAACCATTGCAGTACATAAAAACGAAAATAAATAATTAATTAATATAAACATCTAATTCTTCGTATTTCTTTAAAACAACATCTCTTGAAAAGTTTTTCTTAACATGATTATATGTTTTATTAGTCATTTTGTCCTTGTCTTCATCCTTTAACTCAAGAAATCTATCTACTGCTACTCTTAATGAATTAACAGATTTTGGTTTACATAAAAGACCATAGCTGTTATCTGGTATGATATCTATGCATCCAGGAGCAGAAGTAGTTATAATGGGTATTTTTATAGAAGCTGCCTCTAAGAGCACTGTTGACATCCCTTCTCTATATGATGGATGTATTAGACATGATGCATTACCTAATAATGGCATTATATCCTCCTGATAATCAAGATAGCTCATAGAACCATTTTGAATATATTTATTAAGGAATTCTCTATCAATACCTTCTGGATCATCATCATTTAAAGCACCTAACAACATAAATTTAATATTTTCATTATTTTTATATGTCTCCGCAACTTTCAAAAATTCAATTACGCCTTTATATTTTAAAACTCTAGATATCATAAGAAACTTGATTTCTTTATCTTGTCTTAAGGATTTTTTATAATTGTTAAAACAAATCCCTGCCCCCGGAACAATTTTAGAAATAAAACTTTTATGAATTATTTTATTTTTAATGAAGAGCTCTCTATCCATTTTGTTTGTAAACCATACTTCTTTGTTATTACTTAATGCAAATCGATAGAGTTTAATAATAATGTTTTTTAAAATTGATTTATTTTTAAGAAATATGCGACCTATCCCTGTAATAAAAGAGATAGAATTAATATTTAAAAACTTACATACCATTGATCCATATATATTTGGTTTAATAGTGAAATGTATTGTCAGATCAGGTTTTATTTTTTTATAATATTGATATAGTTTTATTAAAGTCTTAATTTCAGATATTGGATTTAAACCTCTTTCATCTATAGGTAGATAGATTTTTTTTATCTGTGTATCATTAAACTTCTGATGATATAAATCTTTGCCAGCAATTAATATTACCTGATACCCTTTCTTTAAAAACATTTGTATTACATCATATCTAAATTTATATAATGTCCAGTAATTATTTGACACTAAGGCAATAGATTTATTTTTATTATTTATGGCTTTTTCCAAGGTGCCTTATTGCTCTTCCAAAGTTTCTCTAAAAGCTCATGATCTCTGCGTGTATCCATACATTGCCAAAAACCTTCATGTTTGAATGCATATAATTCTGAATCTATTGTAGCCTTTTCAATTGGTTCTCTTTCAAGCATAACTTCTGTGTTATTGATATAATCAAAAAAACCTGGTTCTACAACAAAGAATCCCCCATTAATCCAACCTTTTTGAAGTTGAGGTTTTTCTTTAAAGGATAAAACTTTGTTACCATCTAAGTTTAATTCACCAAATCTTGCACTTGGATGTACAGCTGTCACGGTAATCAGTTTTTGATTTTTTTTATGGAATTTCAGTAAATCATCTATATTGACATCCGAGAGACCATCACCATATGTTAAAAAAGTAGTTTCATTACCAATACTTTTGCTTACAATTTTACATCTACCGCCAGTCAATGTATCTAGACCTGTGTCAATCATATTAATATTCCATGGTAGATTTATGTTATTGAAATAATTTTTGATAACGTTTGCTTTATAACCTAAAGCGATATAAAAATCCGTGTGCCCATATCGTGCATATAACTCCATAATATGAACTATAATTGGTTTGTCTCCAATTTTAACCATTGGTTTCGGTATTAAATCTGTTACCTCTCCAAGTCTTGTACCATAACCACCTGCAAGAATTATTACTTTCATAAATTATTTAAACTCATATTTATCGATATCAATATTCACACATTCCTCATCATCATGAATTATGTCTGCGATATTTGAGATAATATTTGAACCCTTTTCTAATCCTTTGAAACCAAATAGGATCATTGGTGGCACAGTAATTCTTTGATAATTTTCTTTAGATAATGTAATTTCAAACCTATCCTTGTATGTTGCAGAGCCTTCTCTTAGATCAATAAAGTTAAATCTAATTGCTCCTATGGGAACTGTAAGATTGAGTGTCATATTTTTATGAAATTTCCAAGCTTTTATGGCTTTATATTCAATAAATGAAAAATATGACTCCCCAAAACCAACATAACCTTCGTCGTCAACACTAAGAGATTGGTATACAGACCCTTTTTCAGAAGGAAAAGTTTTTAATTTAGTCAAAATAAGCCCTTCAATCATATTTATAGATCTGAAAACTCCATTATTTGTTGTTCTGTATACTGCGAATGTTTTGCTGTAGGATTCTTGTAATACGATTCATACCATTTACTTGTCCATTCAGATGTTAAATTAAAGTCCAATTTTGTATTGAATTTCAATAATCTATAGGATTTATTACAATCTAAACTTAAAAGATTAGCTTCATGTAAATCATTGCTAGTAGATTGAATCGACCATTTAGAACCATCAAAAAATGTAGAAAGTTGAGATACGAGGTTTTCAACTGTATAGGAGTTTGATTCTTTTGGTCCAAAATTAAAAGATTCACCATTAATTTTTGGGTTTTCAGACAATTTTACGGCCAATCTTAGGTATCCATTAATTGGTTCTAATACATGCTGCCATGGTCTTGTTGCATATGGATTTCTAAGTATGACATTTTCCTTTTTAGCCCATGATTTCATACAGTCAGGAACTATTCTATCTATAGCCCAATCACCCCCTCCTATTACATTCCCTGCGCGTGCTGAAGAAACTCTAATATTAGAAGCTTTTGTATTAAAAAATGCATTGCAATATCCTTTAAATATAAGTTCGGCCGAAGCTTTGGATGTACTATATGGATCTATTCCACCGAGACGATCATTTTCTGAATAATTGACTTTTTTTTCAATGTTCTCATAGCATTTATCACTTGTAATAATTACCGCATTACATTTATGATTTAGTATTTTTAAAGATTCAAGAATATTTAACGTCCCCACAGCATTAGACATATACGTTTTATATGGATCGGAGTAGGATTTTAATACTAATGGTTGGGCAGCTAGATGAAAAAGATAATCAGGTTTGACTGATTTAAGTGATTGATAAACAGAGTCGAACGATGAAATGTCATATCGTTCATCTGATTTGAAATTAATATTTAATAACTCATAATGTGATGGATTGGTGGGTACATCAAGAGAAACACCATAGATATTAGCGCCAAGCAGAGATAACCATTTAGACAGCCATGAACCTTTAAAACCAGTATGACCAGTTATAAAAACATTTTTATTATTAAAATAGCTAGTATAGTCCATTATTTATTCTTATTAAGAAATCTGTTAAGTTTATCTTTATATTTTTTTAATTTAATTTTATCAACTTTATCAAGACTAGATATTGAAAAATTAATCGCCCTTCTATTGGTGGATGAGGTATTATTTTCGCTCCCATGAATTACTAATGCATCGTGTATTACACAGTCGCCGGGTTTGACATCAATAAATATTTTTTTATATTTTTTTATTTTTTTTAAAAAACTTGTGGTTTGATCTATTGTCATAGATGCCCCTAGATTACCTTCAGGTATATGTTTTTGTAATCCTAATGCAGATGAGCCTTTGTAATAGAAAAGACTACCATTTTTTTTATTAGAAGCATCTATTGCAACCCAGCAGGTTAAAGCTTCTCCTTTTTTGAGATTAAAAAAAGCATTATCTTGATGAATCTTTGTCTTTAAACCATATGCTTTAGGCTTCGCAAATAAAGAAGCATTAAAAATTCTTTTACTTCTCGAGCCATATCGTTTTAATATGATATTTTTTAATTCACATTCATTGATAAGATTCTTGTAATACTCAGAGTATAAATGAATATTATGAATGCTGCTTAAAACTTTTTGATTCTTATTATCATAAACATAGTGTTTATCTCTTTTATTAAGATTCATTTTTTCAATTTTTTTTATTTCATGTTTAATTTCCTTTAGCGTATTTTGTGTAAAGAAATTTCTTATAATGACAAAATTATCATCTGTTAATTTTTTAATGACTCTTGTATAATCTTTCATTTAAATTTATATGGGGATATCTTATTCTTATTAATATTTTTTTTGACATCATTATCCCAATTTTTTATTTGCTCAATTATGTCTACTCCCATATTTAATGACCATTGTTTTATCAATGATTTGTAATACTTCCCAGGCTTCCCATTTCCTATTGAAACACTATTTATAGATGTTACTGGAATCATACAAAATGGTGTTGCGCATATAAACGCCTCGTCTGCTTCATAAGCATCAAATAACTCAATATTCTTCTCTTTTACTGGTAAATCAATTTGTGGAGCCAATTCTTCCATGATATATTGACGCGTTATCCCTCTTAACATGTTTCTACCTTCTGGAGAAATTAATTCCCCATCTTTAATAATAAAAAAGTTATCCCCGCTTCCTTCGGCTATAAATCCATCTGGATCTAACATAAGAGCCCAATTATTATCCCCTTTAAAAAGAGATGCCTCTATATTAGCCATTAAATAAAACAGCCTACTTCTATTTTTTATTTTAGGATCCATCAGATGTGATGGAATCACACGTTGCGATGTTACAACATTATTAATTCCATTTTTATATAATTTCGACATTCCTTTAACTGTCCATCTTAAAGGAAAGTCAGCCACAATAATATTAGGCCCGATATGTATATCTTTAATGCCTTCATATATTCCCAGAACACCTCGCGAGATATCAATCATGAGTCTATGTTCATCATCTTTTTTAAATGCTGGTTCATTTAATCTAGCTGTCTCTATACAAATATCATACAGTTCTTCTTTGCTTATAGATAATTCATATCGTAAAATTTTCAGTCCTGTAAATAATCTATCTATATGCTCTTTTAATTTAAAATGTTCTTTATTAAAAGAACGTGTCATTTCAAAGACCATGTCACCAAACATCAAAGCAGAGTCGAAAATTGAAATTTTTGCTTCTGACTCATCAACAAACTCACCATTCATATATATCTTTCTTTTATTAGCCATAATTTACCCTATGTTTATGATTCATTAATTTTAACTAAATTTTTTATATTCATAAAATATTCGCATATACCTATATCTTCTTTATTATCTATTTCGTGAATCTTCCAGGAGTCCATCAGATATATTCCTATATTACCACCGATTCTGTTCAAGTGCTTTCTGATAATTTCTGGTTTAAATATATAAATTGAGCCATTTTCACCATATTGTTGCTGTATGTCTTGACGTCTTTGTCTTTTTTTATAGTCATAATTAACACTTTGTAATACATTATCAATATTTCTCCAAACCATTAAATCTTTTAAGTCACAAACAGAAAACAGTGAATCTAAATCATCTTTAATAAAAGTATCTATAGCTGAGTCTATATCATTTGAATCTCTCAAGGGTGACGTTCCTTGAAGAAATACAACTAAATCAATAGTCTCATCAGTATTTTTTTCGATTTGTGTTATCGCATGAATTAGCGCCTCCTCACTTGTAGATTCATCTCGAGCAATATCCTTAGGTCTTTCAATTAATTTTGACCCATATTGTTCAGAGATGGTTAATATTTCACTATTATCAGATGATACATATACATCTTTTATATAATGGCTACCCAACGCCTGCTGAATCGTCCATGCTATCAATGGTTTTCCGCAGAAGTCTATAATATTTTTTCCAATAATTGCTTTGCTATCACCTCTGGCAGGAATAATACATATTATATTCATGTTAAAGTTTACCTTCCAATTTCTCCAAGCTTATCCAAAAACCCTCACCATTATTAGTATGTCCTTGCCATACCTCAGGTATAAAAGAAATATCCTGTGAATACTTATTAATAATAGGCAATAATTCATTAAAATTAATATCACCCTCGCCTATTTGCAAGCCTTCCCCATCTACACCACTGCCGTCTGATATGTGATAATGAGCAGTGAATGGAGCGATCGATTCTGTATAGTTAGCATGATTCCAGTTATATTTATTACATGCTAGAAAAGAATGAGATATATCATGACAAAATCTAACACCTGTTTTCTTGTGAAAATCAATAATTTCAGAAACATTCATAAATAAGTTTTGATATCTCTGTCCACCAAAATGCCAAGGGTATGGAGCCATTGTTTGAGGCAGGATTTCAACATCATTTGCATCAAGGATATCAAATGAGTTTATCAGATTTTGATAATATTTAACTTTGAGTTCATCAGGTATAAAATTATCCTTAGAAAATCCTCCACAATTTACTATTATTTTTGGCTTTGATGTAGTAGGGAAATATTTTTTCAAACTTTTTGTTACATCAATTAGTTTTTGCATATGTGTAATCGATTTGTTTCTATAATCATTATTAGGTGTACACAAATCAAGCAAATGATCATTTTCAAACAACTCTGGCGCATGAACTAAAAAACCACAATCATATTTATCTGCTAAGAAATCTCCTGGCGATTCATCCAAATCATTAAAACTCATATGAAATTCAATCAAATCTGGATTAGTAACATTTAATAGATTATTAATATCATGGTATCTTACTGGAATTGCCCATTTTCTTTTGAATTTATAATTTTTTTTAGCTTTAATAACACTCTCATAATCCGATTTAAAGATAGGATCCCCTTTTTTGATACACTTAATTGCTTTTTTTCCAAGTATGTTTCTCAATTTATTTGGTTGAAGTCCTTGTCCGGGACTTCTAAATATAAACATATTTTTTTTAAATATTTCATTTTTATCAATATGAACATTTGCATATATACTTTTTGATAAATTTTCCCTATTAATTAATTCACCTTGGGTAATAACTCTATCTTTGTCACTCCCCATGGCTTTTTCAATATGACGGATACCTTTGATTAAATATTTGAAATCTTTTTTTTCAAGACTTGCAGAATGATCTGGACCTTCCATATCTCTATTTAATGTGATATGTCTTTCTATGATAACTGCACCCAGAGCAACAGCAGCAAGTGTTACGGCAGTTCCCCTCTCATGTCCTGAATAGCCAATTGGCACATTATACTTCATTAACTTTTTTATATAACTTAGATTTATATCTTTAAATGGCGCTGGATATGTTGAATTACAATGTAATAATGCAAAATTTATTTTATTTTTTTTATTATTTATATATCTTACAACATCATCGATTTCTTCTTGTTTTGACATACCCGTAGAAAGTATTAAAGGTTTATTTTTTTCACAAAGATAATCTATCAAAGCATAATTAGTCATATCAGCGGATGCAATCTTATAAGCAGGTACATCGAGTTTTTCCAATAGATCCACGCTTTTAATATCCCAAGGTGTACATAAGAAAAGTATATTTCTATCTTTGCAATAAAGAGATATTTTCCTATATTCATCAAATGTTAATTCAAATTTCTTTAATAAACCTAAAGTATATTGTGTAGATAAATCACCTTTTGATACTTTCAAAGCATCTTGTGAGTATAATTCATCTAAACATCTTATCTGAAATTTAACGCAGTCAGCACCAGCTTCAATGGCAATATCAATTAGTTTGATAGCATTATCATACACACCATTATGATTCATACCTATTTCCGCAATTACAAATCTTTTCTGATTATCACCTATAATATATTTATCAATTATCATGCTTTTTTCTTTGTAATCCATCTCCTCAAACCGTTATTATCAAAAGTTATAGTTTCAATCTGTAGCCCTTTTTTAGCTAAAGCATTCATTAATTTAATCTTACTATACGTGGGAACATAGAAGAGAAAGTAACCGCCTGATCCAGCACCCAGCAACTTACCACCCAAAGCACCATGTTTAAGGCCATAATCATAAATACTATCAAGGAATTTATTAGAAATTTTTGATGAGAATTTCTTCTTAATCTCCCAAGCTTTTCCTAGTAATTGTCCAAAATTATCTATTTGGCCTTTTAGGAGCTTCGATTTCATTTCATGAGCTATATCTTTTGAAATTTCAGCATATTTTTTTTGTTTAAGATTATTCATTTTATTTTTCTGGTCATTATGGATTTTTCCAGAATCATGATTGACACCTGTATAACATAGTATCAAAGAATCCTCTAATTCATTTTTAATATCATTGCTAATCCTTAATGGGTTAACAATATTTTCATTATCTTTAAACTCGATATAATTAAAGCCACCAAATACAGTTGCATACTGATCTTGCCAACCACCTGACAGATTCATGACAACACGTTCAGCATGGAACGCCAATTCAGCAATTTCATAGTCATTAAACTTATTTTCTTTGAAATTATTAAATGCACCAATAATGGCGCTTAAAAGAACTGCCGAGCCACCAAGTCCAGAGCCAGGCGGAACATCACTATAAGTTATTAAGTCAAACCCAAAATCAGGTTTTAAAATTTCTATAACTGATTTTATGAGGTCAAGCTCACCATTTAATTTTATATCGCTTAACTGATTAAATTCTAATTTTATATTTAAGTCATTTGATAATATGGATATTTTTTTATCATTTCTTTTTTCTAATATTGCATGTGTAAATTTATTTATTGTAGTATTTAATACAACACCTTTTTCTTTATAAAAATATGTAGTCAAATCAGTACCGCCACCAGCGAAGCTAATTCTTACAGGTGATTTTGCTTTAGATATTACTTTCTCTTTTTCATTCCAAATGATATTCTTCTTTGAGACAACTGTAATGAGTTTTTTCTTTTTATTAAGAATTGGTATTATCCTTATCCTAGTATCAAGAAGTTTTAATATATTTTCTTTTGTTGCATTTTCTTCATATAAAAAAACAAAATCTTTATTAATAAATTTACTTATTTTGAAATTCAAGTTTTTTTCTTTTAAAAGTACTCTTCTAATATCTCCATCTGTTGCAACACCTATGACTACACCTTTATCTTCAACAAATACTGCTCCGATTTTATTTCTATCAATCTGTTCTAGGACTGATTCAAGCTTTTCATTTTTATTTACTAAATATTTATTTGTTTTCATTATTATTTATGTACTCTTTCATTTTTTGGTAGTCCTCTGGAATGCCGATATCAATAAATATACCATCATATAAATATGTTCCAATGTTATTTAATTTACCATATTTTATAAATTCATCTTCAATCATAAAGTATTTGTTATTATTCTTAGTTATAAAGCTACTATTTCTTATATAATAACAACCAACACTTATCAATGAATTCCGTTTTCTTATTCCTTGTTTAGAAAAGTTTTTTATAACATTATTCTCAACTACTAGTGTGCTTGACCTTTCACATTCTTCTTGAAACATACTTATGATGTTCACATCATAGATAGATCGATTAATAAAAGTATCAAGTTCAGGCATCATGTATGTATCGCCATTAAATATAAGCAAATCATCATTTGAATGTAAATTGAGAACTCTTATAGCATTTTTAATTGCACCACCTGTACCTAATGCATTATTTTCTTTGATAATATTAATATTATTATCATTTGAATAATAATCTTCTATTTTATCTGACAAGTGATGTGTTAGTAGATGAATCTTGTCTTTGCTAAAATATTTTCTGATTTCTGAAATTTGAAATTGCAAAAAAGGCTTATTATTAATGGGTGCTAAAGGCTTTGGTAAGTCATCAACTATACCGTTTAGTCTTGTGCCATATCCTCCAGCTAAAATTAAAATGTTTGGCACTGTGAAAATTATTTTTTTATACTGACAACATTGTTAGTCTTGAATGGTTTATAACCGCTAACTGCATCATAGAGAATTTCTTGAATATCTTGCAAAGATGATTTTGCATTTAATTTATTGAATTTATCGATGAAGTATAATATTTTTTCATGAGGTAATTTCTCTTCATTAGCAGACATTATATGATCATGAATAGTTTTGCTTACATTATCACCTATCAATAATTCTTCATAAAGTTTCTCGCCATCTCTTAAGCCAGTAAATTTTATTTCTATATCTCCAGATAAATTATTTTCGTCTTTAATTTCTTTACCACTTAATTCAATCATTTCTTTTGCCAAGTCTAGTATTCCTATTGGTTCACCCATCTCTAATAAAAACACATCACCTCCTTTACTGAGCGATCCGGCTTGAATCACTAACTCAGTTGCTTCGCTTATTGTCATGAAATAGCGTATAACCCTCTTATCAGTTACTGTTACAGGTCCACCTGATTTTATTTGTTTTTTAAATAATGGAACTACACTTCCAGAAGTATCAAGTACATTGCC
>CAJWVG010000009.1 GCA_913048065.1 uncultured Gammaproteobacteria bacterium
CGATTCATGTTTAACTCCTTTTTCTCGGTTATCTTCATATATTAATATATTAACTAAATAGTACAAGCTATGTACTTACCGCAAATTTGGCCCATTTATTGATGAACCGCAACCATTATATTATACTATCAATAAAACCCTTAAAACTCCAACCTGATTTAAACATTAATCAAATCTTGAAAAAGTGCTAATGAATTTATTGAAAAATATCTATTGATTTTTATTAAATGAATAAGAGAGAGAAATACCTAATCCATAGTTACTATCTTCTCCAACAATAAAACCAGTGATAGTAGTTTGTCTAGATATCAACTTACTAAGTTCCAACTTAAACTTAATACTATCATGGGCATTTATATCTCTTGCTGCTTTAACTTGATATTGATTAGAGAAAATTGTTCCATTTATACCAATATTAATTAATTTAATGAACTGTTCTTCAGTAAAATAATTCGTATTCACAAATGGGTTTCCAATAATTCTATCTTTATATGCCCAACCTGGGCGATATTGGTAATTCCAATAGTAATAATCATTACCATAGTCAGAAACTGTACTAGAGTTTGTAGTATCTAAATACTCAATTAATAAAGTGCTATTAGGGATATAATTATTCAACTCTAATCCCCATAGACCATCTATTTTATTCTTAAATCTTAAACTACTGGTATCTTCAAAAAAATGCTGATAGTACAGTTTTATTTTTTTTTCATTATCATTTTTTTCATAGTAAAAGTCCCATATACCTATATGGCTTCCAAGTGCATTAGCATGAGGGGGAGTATATGGACCATCTGCAGATATGAATACTTTTAGAAAATCTTCAAAGGTATCTGGAAGTTGTCCAGATTCAGGATTAGCACCTCCCCACATTGCTTCATGAACAAATCCTATACTAATTTTATCTGTTTCGTGACGATTAATATTAAGATATAAGAATTTTTCATGTAAATAAGGTGCTTTGGTATAGTACCCCTCATCTGTAAGTACCCCATGAGCCATTCCAAAATTAAAATTAATATTTTTACCAATATTTTTGTTAGTTACTAAGCCTATCTTAGGCATAGCTTGAGCATTCTTACTTATGATCATAGATCCAGAACTCAGGTCGTCATTCAGATATTGACTGAAATCTCTGTAGTATTGACCTACCCTTAGGAATGTTTGATCAGAAAAATTATATTTAATGTATGATTCGCCCAAAAGTAACCAATGATCAATTGTGTAGTCAATATAGCCATCATATGACATATCATGTTGAGATCTATAGCTCTTATATGCATTTGAAATTGTAATTTGATAAGTAGTTTTTTTATTTTTTAGGTTCCATTTATATTCAATTTCTGTATCGATTACAGATTTACCATAATTATTTTTTTCTAACCACCAAAAAGTACTGTTTTTAGGATTTGAATGTATTTGTAATATTGAATGATGATCCTGTGCTGATACAAGCGAAATGAAAAATAAAGAAATTATTATTTTATGATTGGAATTAATCATAAATGTACATAACTAAGTATTCTTTATAACATTATTATCTAGAATATCGCTTATAATGTTAAGGCCATTAGATATAACAACATTTTCTCCAATTTTAACACCAATAAATATGGAAGCATTCATGCCAATAATTGTATTCTCACCGATATAAACAGAACCAGCTAAAGTACCCCCAGGAGTTATATGCACATTATTTTTTAGTACAGAATCATGACTAATTATACTTCCAGAGTTTATGATGCAATTATCGCATATATTAACTCCACTTCCTATGATAGCACCACCCATGATTTGGTTGCCCTCACCAATAGATACAGAATTTTCAATAATTGCAGAAGGATGTATTAAGTTTGGTATATTGTAACCTATTTTCTTTAGTTCAAGATATTTTTCTGATCTAGATTTGGGATTATTAAGAGCACCAAAACCTATAACTGCATTTTTTACACCTTCTTTAAATAACTTTTCTATATCTTTGTCTGTACCTATAATTGGAATATCTAAAATAGATTGACCAATATTAGATTGATCATCAATAATACCAACAATATTAAAATCTTTAATCTGCATAAGAATATCGATACACATCTTAGCATGCCCACCGCCTCCAATAATAATTATATTATTTTCAGATTTTTTAATTGTATAAGAAACGTCGACTTTTTCATTGATATTTAATTCATCAACTTGATTTTTTAGTATATTTTTGTATTCTTTTTCTACATCTTGTTCTTTAACTGTTTTATAGTTTGAGAAAATAGATTCTTTGATTTTTAGCTGTTTCATTCGCATTAGAGCTTTTTTCGAAAAAATTACATCACTCTTTGTTTCTTTACTTAAAATTTCTTCTTTATATGGCTCTTCAAAAATAGAGGCAATTTTATCGCCAACTTTTACTATAGCACCTTCCTTAAAATAGAAGTTTATATAGCCTGAAAAAGTTGAATGAATTTCAAATAGAGCTTTCGAGGTTTCAAATTCAGCTAATAATACACCTTTATCAACTTTAGCTCCATTCTCAAAATATATATCGGTAATCTCTACTTCGCTATCATTGACAGTTTCTTGGGGGATAAATATATTTTCTAGAGGCTTCATATTTTAGAGCCTACAACATCAACTATTTTTTTACTATTCACTAAAAAATTCTCTTCTAGATTTTTTACAGAAGGTATAGAATAATTCTTTGATCCGATTCTCATATACTTTTTCGATGAGTGACCAAAAATTTCTACAAGATTAGCAATAATTTCAGATCCATATCCTCCTTCAATATTACTTTCTTCAATAGTAGCAATATATTCGCTTTCTGATACAACGTCTGATATTGTTTTCATATTAAGTGGGTATATTTGTGTAAGGCATATAACTTGTGCAACAAGCTCATGCTCATAGTATAATTTATCTACAGATTCAAGTGCAACATGAAGGCCTCCTCCATAGGTAATTAAAGATATGTCAGGCGATATATCTTTAGGTTTTAATAAAATTGCAGGATAGTCGCTGTTTTCAGATAATTGCTCCATAATTATATCTTTTGGCATATCAATATTTAATTTACTATAATCAACCTTGTTTTCTATAAGAAGAACAGTATCAAGTTCTTTCGATATATTTTTATAAACAGAATCGATATGTGACAAGTAATTCAAAGCAATAATTTTAATATTATTCATGCCGTTAAAAAACTTTTCTAATGATTGCGAATGTGTAGGCCCATAGCCACGTCCACCACCCATTGGAGTACGAATCACTAGCGGAACTCTAGCTTTATTATTGTACATTTCATAAAACTTAGATGCATTAGATAAAATTTGATCAAATGCATATGATATAAAATCACCAAACATAATTTCTACATATGGCTTAAATCCTGCTAATCCCATACCAATTCCAAGCCCTGTAATACCGGCTTCGCTAATGGGTGTAGATATTACATTGTTTGGGTAAAGTTTCGATAAATCTTTAGTTATTTTAAAAGCTCCACCGTATGGATGCGCTATATCTTCTCCAATAAGACATATATCATCTTTATCCTTCATAGCCTTCTTAAAATACTGATATATATTGTCTGATTGCCTTCCACCCTGATTTGACTCTAAGGGTGTCCATTTTAGTTTTTCAGGACTCGGTTTATTTTTTCCCTCAAAGTTCAATAGAGATAATTCATTATCTCCAATTAAATCTTCAACAACAAGATCTACCTCTTCTTTGATTTTATTATAAATAGCTTGCACTTCTTTTCTATTTAACATCTTATTGATTGGATCCTTTTCTTGATATAGGTCTACTTCCTTTTTAGAACGATCATCATCACCCTTTGAATGAGCATTTAACCTATATGTATCAACCATGAAAAAGGATGGTTTATTTTCTCTTGCAGCATTTATTGCGTTATTGGCAGAATCTATTAACTCTTCATAATCCCATGTGTTTCCTGAAAAAGTATTAAGTCCAAAAGACTCTGCTCTTTTAATAATTGAGCCAGATAAATTGTTTGAAATATGTGTTGATTGAGCATACTGATTATTTTCACAAACATATATTACAGGTATTTTATAAAGTGCACTTAAATTCATGCTCTCATAAATTATTCCTTCACCCATTGTGCCATCACCTATAAAACAAATAGCAATATTACCTTTACCTTTCTTTTTCATTCCAAGAGCCATTCCTGCGGCTACTGGTGTTAAAGATCCCTGAGGCCCATTTGAAAAAAAATTTGATTCACAAAGATGTTGACTACCACCAATTCCACTACATACTCCAGATTTTTTACCCATTAATTCAGCCATTAATGACTTAGTATCTTTTGTTACAGCCAGATAATGCCCGTGACATCTATGATTACTGAAAACAGCATCGCCATCTAGAAGATTATTACAAAATGCGACAGCAGAAAATTCTTGCCCAACACTTGTATGTACTGTGCCATTTAACATACCCGCAGAAAACATTTGTAGAAATTTATTTTCAACAATTCTAATCCGTAATGCCAGCTCTATGTTATCCATTTTTACTTTCATAATTCCCCCAAAAAACTTAAATATATAAAACGAATTAAAAAAGATGTAAAATAATTTCTATGATATGATTTAAGCAAATTCTTTTTATTTTTCATTTATTATTTTAGTTGCTATTTGTTAGCTTTTGTTGTTAAATGATTATTAAGGATACAACATTGAAAATAGATAAAAAAACATTTATTATTGCTGAGGCGGGAGTTAACCATAATGGATCAATAGATATAGCAAAGCAAATGATTCATATCGCAAAAGAAGCAGGAGCAGATGCTGTTAAATTTCAAACATCAATTCCAGAAGACTTAGTTACTGATTACGCTAAAAAAGCAGACTATCAATACAAGCATACCATAAGAAATGAATCTCAACTTGAAATGCTAAAAAGGATTCACTTACCATTAGATGATTACAAAATATTAAAGCGGGAGTGTGAAGATCAGGGTATAGAATTTATGTCAACGCCATTTGATTTAAAAAGTTTAGAATGTCTACATGAAATAGGAATGTATTATTATAAAATACCTTCTGGAGAGTTAACTAATTTACCATTAATAAGAGAAATTGCAAAGGTAGCTAAGAAAGTTATTCTCTCAACAGGAATGTCTAATCTAGATGAAATATCTGAGACAATTGATATATTAGTCAGCGGAGGTGTTTCAAAAAAAAGTATCTCGGTTTTGCATTGTAATACAGAATATCCTACTCCAATGAAAAATGTGAACCTAAACTCGATGCTAACCTTAGGCGAACAATTCAAAGTTAATATTGGCCTATCTGATCATACACTTGGTATTGAGGTTCCAATTGCAGCAGTAGCAATGGGAGCTACTATTATCGAAAAACACTTTACAACAGATCAAACACTAGATGGCCCAGATCACAAAGCCAGTCTCAATCCAGAAGAATTAAAGAGCATGATTAAAGCGATTAGGAATATTGAAGCTGCTTTTGGTAATCATACTAAAGTACCTACAGAAGGGGAATTGAAAAATATTAATATTGCAAGAAAATCTATTGTTGCATCTTCAAATATTAGCAAGGGAGAGATTTTTACAATTGATAACCTTACCACTAAAAGGCCCGGTAACGGCATTTCTCCAATGATGTGGGATAAAATAATAGGTGAAAAATCAAATAAAGATTATTGTAAAAATGAGCTGATTGAGTTGTGAAAAATAGAAAAATCTGTATAATTACTGGTTCGAGAGCAGAATATGGCTTATTAAAGCCATTAATCCATATTCTGAATATAGATTCAGAAATAGACTTGAAGATTGTTGCTACGGGAATGCATTTAGACAAGAAATTTGGTCTTACTTTTAAGGATATAGAAAACGATGGATTTCATATTTATCGAAAGTGTGATATTTTACCCAAAACTAATTCACAGTCGTTTGTCCATGAGTCTATTGGAAAGGGAATTATAAAATTTTCAGATATTTTTTTAGAAATGAAACCTGATATAGTAGTTGTCCTGGGAGATAGATTTGAAATTTTTGCTGCAAGTATTGCTGCTTATTTTCTAAAAATTCCTATTGCACATATTCATGGAGGAGAAACAACAGAGGGGGCTTTTGATGAAGGTATTAGACATTCAATCACAAAGATGTCACACTTTCATTTTGTAGCTGCTGAAGAATATAAAAATCGCGTTATCCAATTAGGAGAAGATCCTGCAAGAGTCTTTATGAGTGGAGCCTTATTCGTTGATACTATTAAAAATACAAAGCTTTTATCCAGAAATGAGATTGAAAAAACAATGAATATCAATTTTAAAGAAAAAAATATTTTATTAACATATCATCCGGTCACTTTAGCAAATAACTCTTCTCAAAATTCGTTTAAAGCATTATTGAGTGTTTTAAATGAAAGAGCAGATATAAATATTATTTTTACTGGGCCAAATGCAGATCCAGGTAGTGATATTATACTTAAAATGATTAAGGATTTTATAAAGAAAAATAAAAATAGATCTGTATTCTTTACATCTATGGGGCACTTGAAGTATCTTTCATGTTTACAGTTTGTTGATGCGATGGTTGGAAATTCTTCAAGCGGTATTACTGAAGCACCAGCGCTTAGTATCCCTACAATTAATATAGGAGATCGACAAAAAGGTAGGATTCAAACACCAAGTATTATTAACTGTGAACCAACTTTATCATCAATTAATTCAGCTTTTGAATTACTATATAGTACCAAGTTTCAATCAAATCTTGTAGATATTTTTAATCCTTATGGTGGGGGAGAAGCTGGAAAAAAGATAGCTAATAAATTGAAAGATATTAAATTACCAAAGAATATTAAAAAAACTTTTTTTGACTTAAAGATATAAAATTATTTAAAATGAAATTTCTCGATCTTAAAACTCAACAAAAACGTATTCGCAAATCATTGCAAGTAAGGTTTGATAATATTTTAGATCATGGCGCTTATATAATGGGCCCTGAGGTTCACGAATTAGAGGAAAAATTAGCAGATTATTGTGGTGTAAAACATGCAATTTCATGTTCTTCGGGAACAGATGCATTATTAATTCCTTTAATGGCGTGGGGGATAGGTCCTGGAGATGCCGTATTTACTACTCCATTTACTTATGTTGCTACCGCAGAAGTGATCTCTTTGTTGAGAGCGACTCCTGTTTTTGTCGATGTATATGATTCTACTTTTAATATTGACTGTGATAAGTTAGAAACTGCTATTCAAGATACTATTAAAGATGGGAAGCTAACGCCAAAAGCAATTATTCCTGTTGATCTATTTGGAGTACCTGCCCGCTATCGATTAATCGATAATATAGCTAAAAAATACAATTTAAAAGTAATCGAAGATGGTGCACAGAGCTTTGGTGGAGCTATTGGGCAAAAAAAAGTAGGGACTTTTGGTGATGTTGCTGCAACTTCATTTTATCCAGCAAAACCATTAGGCTGTTATGGAGATGGTGGGGCTATTTTCACCGATAGTGATGATTTGGCAGATAGATGTAAATCAATTCGAATTCATGGAACAAGCTCAGACAAGTATAATAGTGAAATTATTGGGTTAAATGGTCGACTAGATAGTATGCAAGCGGCAGTTTTATTAGAAAAACTTAAAATTTTCGATGAAGAATTAGATATGAGAGAGCATGTGAACAGTTATTATAGAAGATATCTAAACAATGCTCAGTATATACCAAAAAATTATCAGTCCGCGAATGCATTATTTTCTATTATTTTAGGTTCTAATCAAAAAAGAGAAGATTTGGTACTTAAGTTGAAAAAAAATAGTATACCAAATGTTATTTATTATAAATATCCTATTCATTTAATGAAAGGATTTGATTACTTAAAATATAAAAATGGAGATTTTCCCGTTTCAGAAAACTTGTCACAAACAATTGTTAGTTTACCAATGCATCCTTATCTTACCGAAACAGAAATTGATTTAATTATAGAGGTATTGAAAAAATAATGAGTAAAAAAATTTTAATAACAGGAGGTGCTGGATTTATCGCTCATCATGTAATTGATAAGATTTTATCTTCTACAGATTGGAAGATTATTACATTAGATAGACTGGATTTTAGCGGAAATCTCAATAGACTAAATGAGGTTGTTATGGCATATCCTGAGATTGAGAGGAAAAGAGTTAAAGTTATTCATCACGATTTGAAAGCAGAGATTAACCCTGAAATTGCTGCTTCAATTGGTAGAGTAGATTACATTAGTCATCTTGCGGCGGGTTCCCATGTTGATAGATCGATTACTTATCCGTTAGAATTTGTAATGGATAACGTTGTAGGAACAGCACATATATTAGATTATTCAAGAAAATTAGATAGTCTCGAAAGATTTGCATATTTCAGTACGGATGAAGTATTTGGACCGGCACCTTATGGAGTAAATTATAAAGAAAATGATAGATATAATTCCACCAATCCTTATTCAGCAACTAAAGCTGGGGCTGAAGAATTAGTAGTAGCATTTGAAAATACATATGGTTTGCCATCTTTAATCACTCATACTATGAATGTTTTTGGAGAAAGACAAAATCCTGAAAAATACATTCCAATGGTTATCAAAAAAGTGAGAGATGGTGACTTGGTGACTGTTCATGCAAACTCGAAAAAAACTGTTGCAGGGTCAAGACACTATATTCATGCAGAAGATGTAGCAGATGCACTATTATTTTTATACAATTATGATATATCTTCAATGAGTGCAGATATAACTGGAGCAAAATGTCAAAAATTTAATATTGTTGGAAAGGATGAGATCGATAATCTTGAACTAGCAGAGTTCATTGCTAAGACTCAAAAAAAAGGACTAAATTATGAAATGGTTGATTTTCACTCTCAAAGGCCGGGACATGATTTACGATATGCATTAGATGGATCAAAGATGGCTAATATGGGATGGACTCCCCAATCAGCATATGAAAGACTTGAAAAAACAATTAATTGGTCATTAAAGAATGATAGGTGGCTATCTATATAATCTATTTGTAAACAACCTATTTAAAACTAAATTCAAAATATGAAAAACTTACATATTACTTTAATACTTTTTTTAACTACTGTTTTTGCTCAAATATCAATGAGCGATATTAATAAAGTTTCGAATCAGCAGTTAGATAAAATCAAAGAAGAGTTACAAACCAATAGCTCCGAAACATCATTGGATGAAAGCAATTTAGATATTATTAATATAGATGAAATTGAGATTGAACCTGATATTACCTCTCAGGTTATTGATAGTAAATATTATGGATATAACTATTTTCAAACATCAGTTAATTTTTTTGATAATATGCCCGCTCCATCTGATTTTAAACTAGGTCCAGGCGACGAAATTACTTTGTCTTTATGGGGCGAAACAAATTCGCGACAAACATTTATTATTAGTAGAGAAGGGTTAATCTATTATAAAAATATAGGATTTATTAATCTGTCAAATAAAACAGTTAAAGAAGCAGAAATCCTACTAATCAATGAATTATCTAAGATTTACTCAACCTTAAAAGATGATAAAAATTCTACAAAACTGATGATTGAGCTTGGTAAATTAAAATCTATAAATATATATTTTTCCGGCGAAATATTTCAACCTGGTATCCATTTAGTTCACCCATTCTCAGATATTTTTGTCGCATTAGTTCAAGCAGGAGGCGTCAATCAGGATGGTTCTTTAAGAAATATACAATTAGTTAGAGAAGGCAACATTATAGATAAAGTAGACTTCTATACTTTTTTCAATAAAGGTACCAGCTCACCCTTCAATGTAAGGTTAATTGACGGAGATACCATACATGTTCCTGCAGTTAAAGATCGTATAGAAATTGAAGGTGGAGTTATTAGGCCTGGTTTTTATGAGATCTTAGCTAACGAAAAAGTGACTGATGTAATAAGTTACGCCGCAGGACTAAAAGCAAGAGCTTTGTCGACAATTACGATCGATACAGTGATACCTGTTATCAGTCGTTCCTCTGATGACAATGCCTTATCGAGTATTAATATAAATTTAAAAGATACTGATAATATTTCTTTAAATAATGGTGACTTAATAACTATTAGAGAGATGGGGACTGTAGATTCAAAAGTTGAAATTCTTGGTAGAGTAAAAAATCCAGGATCTTATTCAGCTATAAACATGACCCTTAAAGATATTTTAGATATTGCTGGAGGATTTGATGATCCAACATTTAGAAAAACTATTCTCGAAGATAAAATTAAAGTTCTTCGACCCAATTCTGATCAATTTTATAGTATAGAGCTTGATGTTTCCTATAAAGATGCAGATCAATTCAAATTAGAGATAAATGATAAAATTCTAGTTTACGAAGATATAAATTATAGCAATAGTTTTACTTACCGAATTGAAGGAGAGGTTGCGAACCCAGGGACATATCCTTTGAATAGCTCTAAAATCACTGTAGGTAAAGCAGTAGCATTGGCTGGAGGTTTAACGGCCTTAAGTTCAGAAAAGAATCTTATTGTAAAACAAGAGTTTACATCAATAGATGAAGAAGGAAATAAAACTACTTTTTCAGAGCCTGTTAATAATGTCAACATAGATTTTGAAGTCGGAGTTAATTCAGTAATTATAGCATCTCCATTTGAAAAT
Source organism: uncultured Gammaproteobacteria bacterium (assembly GCA_913048065.1). Lineage (GTDB taxonomy): Bacteria > Pseudomonadota > Gammaproteobacteria. The sequence goes on from CAJWVG010000009.1 coordinate 10,631, forward strand.
GTAGTAAGAGTTGAGGGTAATGTTTTCAATCCAGGGTTAGTGTCTTATCAAAGTGGCCTTACTATGTCCCGAGCTATTATTCTAGCTGGAGGCTACAAGCCCAATAGTATGAAAAAAAGAGCATATGTTAAAAAAGCTAACGGGGCAGTAGATAAAGCAAATTTGTTCAGAGGTAGAACCAAGAGATTGTCTCCAGGAGATACTGTAGTCGTTCCTGTTAATCCAGACCCGTATGATTTTGATGTAACAACTTTTATAGCGGACTTTTCGACAACATTAGCTAACATAGCAGCTATCCTTCTCATAGTTGATAATCAATCCGATTAGCAGTGCAATGAAGCTAGTCCTTCTCCGTCATGGTGAAAGTCAATGGAACCTTGAAAATAAATTTACAGGTTGGAAAGATGTCTCATTAACACAAACCGGAATTGAAGAAGCAAAATTCTCAGGGAAGCAATTAGTTAAAGCTAATATTAATATACAAAGTGTTTACACTTCTCTTTTGAACAGAGCAACTGAAACTACCGATATTGTCACCGATATTATAAATTTTTCTAAAAAAAATATTCACTATGATTGGCGTTTAAATGAGAGACATTATGGGGCACTTCAAGGGCTAAATAAATCCGAGACAGCTGAAAAATATGGAGAAGAGCAAGTACAAATATGGAGAAGGAGTTATGATATTCCACCACCACCACTAAATGAAGATGATAAGCGACACCCAAGATTTGATAAAAAATTTGGTTCTATTGAATGTAAATTGCCAGCTGGTGAAAGTTTAAAAAATGTCATTAATCGCTTAAATCCGTTTTGGAATGAATATTTTACATATATAAGAAAAAACATGGGAAATCATTTAATTGTGGCTCATAGTAACTCTTTGAGAGCAATTGTAAAATTACTAGAAAACTTAACTGACAAAGACATTATAAAAGTAAATATACCTACAGGAATACCACTAGTATACGAATTTGATCAAAATTTTAATATCTTAGATAAAAAATTTTTAATTGATCAAAATACTTTAAATTCAAAATTAGATGCTGTAGCTAAGCAGGGTAAAATAAAGGAAAAAAAATGAATAATTTTTGGAATAAACATGATGTGTTAATAACTGGAGCTGATGGTTTTATAGGAAGTCATTTAACTGAAAAGCTCGTTTCTTTGAATGCTAATGTAACTGCGCTTAGTTATTATAATTCAAGAGGTAGTAATGGATGGCTTGACAATGTATATGATAAAATACCCGATAATCTAATAGTTAAGCAAGGAGATATTCGAGACGCTCATTTCATTGACGGAATAATAGGCAATGCTACTACAGTTTTTCATTTAAGTAGCTTAATTGCAATTCCTTATAGTTATACAGCTTATCAAAGCTATATAGACACTAATATTACGGGATTATCGAATTTACTGACATCTTGCAGAAGATACGATGTACAAAAAATAGTTCATACATCCACTAGTGAGGTATATGGATCTGCACTATATACGCCAATTGATGAAAAGCATCCCTTACAAGGACAATCTCCATATTCTGGATCAAAGATTGCAGCAGATGTGATTGCAGACAGTTTTTTTAGATCATTTGATTTACCTATTACTACCGCAAGACCATTTAATACATATGGACCAAGACAATCATTAAGGGCTGTTATTCCAGCTGTAATACAGCAGTTAATAAATAAAGAAGATGGAAGCTTTTTAGATATTGGAGATATTACCCCAAAAAGAGATTTCAATTTTGTTTCTGATACAGTGGATGGATTTTTATCTCTTGGAGAGGAAAAAAATGTTTTAGGTAAGGTTTATAATATAGGTTCTGGAGTGGATGTATCAATTAAAGAACTATGCGATATTTTGTTTGAAATTTCTGGTAAAAAGCTTGAATATAGAACTGATACTCAACGATTAAGACCAGATAAAAGTGAAGTAAATAGATTGTTATGTGATTCTTCACTTATTAAGAAATCTACTGGATGGGAAAGTAAAATAGATTTATATGATGGCTTAAAAATAACTTATGATTGGTTTAAATCAAACTCTGACCAATATGGGAAAGAAACTTTTTTACTTTGATGTCAATTCCTTTATCAATACCAAACTTAAGCGGAAATGAATTAAAATATGTTTCTGATTGTTTAAATTCCGAATGGGTTTCTACAGAAGGTTCCTATGTTGAAAAATTTGCAGAAGCTACTCAAGAATACACAAAGGCAAAATATGCTATTCCATGTGTTAACGGTACTAGCGCACTTCAGACTTGTTTAAGATTAATAGATTTAAAGCCTGGAGAGGAAGTTATTATGCCCACCTTAACATTCATAGCGCCAGTAAATGCAGTAAGATATTTTTATGCAGACCCTATCTTTTTTGATTGTGATAATTTTTTTAACATAGATATAAATCAACTATATGATTTTTTAAAAAAAAATACATCATATAAAAATGGTAAGCTAATTAACAATGTTACCGATAAGATTATAAGAGCCATTATTCCCGTTAATATTTTTGGCAATTCACTAGATATTGATGCCCTACTAGAAATCTCAGATCAATTCGATATACCGATTATAGAAGATGCATCTGAAGCTATTGGAACATTTTATAAAAAAAATAGGCATGCTGGGACTGCAGGTTTGATGGGTTGTCTATCTTTCAATGGTAATAAAATGATTACTACTGGGGGAGGAGGTATGATACTGACTAATGATAAAAAACTAGGTGAAAAAGCATCCTATCTTACAAGGCAGGCAAAAAATAATAAGGTATTTTATGTTCATGATGAAGTCGGATATAACTTTAGACTTACCAATGTTGCAGCAGCAATAGGTTTAGCACAATTAGAACAGATTAATCAATTTCTTGAAATTAAAGAAAAAAATTTTGAGTTATACAAAAAAATAATGAATAATAAAAACTTTATTGATATTGTTTCTCCCCCAAGTTACGGTAAAAGTAATCATTGGTTTTATGCAATAAAAATAAATAGAAACTACCACAGAAATATACCCCAGATTATAGATTTTCTTGAAAAAAATGGTGTTCAAGCAAGACCAATCTGGAAACTAAACCATACACAGAAACCTTATAAAGATTGTTTTCATGTTGATTTATCCAATGCAAATAATTTGTACGATAAAATATTTAATGTTCCTTGTAGTACTAATTTGTCAGAAGAATCCATTATGACAGTTTGTGATTTACTATAACCTTTTTATGATTCAAAATAAAAAAATTTTAGCTATAATACCCGCCAGAGAAAATTCAAAGCGAATAAAGAATAAGAATATTAAAATGTTTTGTGGAAAACCATTAATTCACTGGACAATAGATCAAGCTCTAAATTCTTTTATTATTGACAGAGTGATTGTTTCTACTGACTCAGATGTCATTAAAAAAATATCAATTGCAAGTGGGGCAGAAGTACCTTTTTTGAGACCAAAAAATCTTGCTCAAGATCATTCGAGTACTAATGATTGTATTCTTCATTTGCTTAATAATCTTGAAGAGATTTATGATATAATTATATTGTTACAGCCAACATCTCCTCTAAGAAAAGATTTTCATATTACTGATTCAATTGAGCATTTTACTAATTATGATAATATTGAATCATTAGTTAGCGTAAAAAAAAATACAAACCATATTTACGAAAAAAAAGATTTGATATATAACCTGTTTGATAAAACTACACTTAATCTAAATGAAAAAACTGCGCCAAAATCCTTTTCTCCAAATGGATCAATTTATATATCTACCAGGCATCACTTTTTAACAAATAAAACCTTTTATACAAAAAAAACATACTTATATATTATGGATAGTAAGCATTCGGTAGATATAGATTATGATAAAGATTTTTTGTATGCTAAAAAGTTGTTTGAAAAGGTATAAAACTATAATGAATTTAGACTGTTCAAATATTAAAGTATTATTAATTGGAGATTTTATGATAGATCATTATATCATAGGTACATCTAGTAGAATGTCTCCAGAAGCTCCAGTTCCAGTAGTAGTTCCACAAAGAGAATATTCAATTCCTGGAGGCGCAGGTAATGTTGCTATGAATTTGAGTAAAATGGGTGCCGATGTAACATGTGTTGGATTTGTTGGAGATGATAGTTGGGGAAATAAGATGCTTTCAATGTTGAAGAATTTAGAAATTAATATTGATAACATAGAAATTATTAAAAATCATCCTACAACACTTAAAAAAAGAATTTATTGTGATGGTAAACAGATAGCAAGAATTGACACTGAAAAAGTAATAGATTGGAACTCTAAGTTATTATCTGAAAATCTTAATAATTACAATATTTGTATATTCTCAGATTATAATAAGGGGGCAGTAAAAAATATAAATATCAAACATGACACCCTTATAATAGATCCTAAAAAAGATGATTTTTCATTCTATAAAAATTGTACTATTATTACGCCAAATTTAAATGAACTCCAGAGAGCAACTGATATTCAAATTAAAGATGATCAATCGCTTGTTGTTGCTTGTAATGAATTAATTAAAGAGAACAACTTTAGTTATATAATCGCAAAAAAGGGTGAAAAAGGAATGACGATAGTCGGGCAAAATGATTATGTTAAGCATATCCCTGCTCACTTTGTTGAAAATCCAGATGTTACAGGGGCCGGAGATACAGTTATTTCGACTCTCTCATTAGTATATACAAAAACAAAAGATATTGAATTGTCTGCCAAGATTGCTAATGCCGCCGCCGCAGTTGTTGTAGGAAAATCTGGCACAGAAACCGTTACTATGACTGAGATACTCAAATCTCCATTTATATAAATATTAGTTAATTTTTTCTAGAGAATTACTATTTTTGATCGAAACATAGAACTTCCAATCCATTACCTCAATAGTAGCATGATTTGAAATATCAAATGATTGGAATTCTTCTAGAGGAAAAACTCTTTTTTCAATACCGTTTACTAATAAGCTTATTGGCATAATAAAATTTGCGTTAACATTGTTCCATTTATAGAAAAACTTTGAATCTGTTTGATAGTACTCTAACTCTGGTTGATTTGGAGTGTATAAATATTGTTCAGAAAAATATGAATAATCACTACCAGTTTTCTCTTGAACTTTTTCAAAAAAGTCTTCTGTGCTAACATGACTTTTTGCATTTTCAACCATGAATTCTTTTAATATTGCAAACCAAATAGGGTCGTCATTTATAACGCTCCTTAGCGTGTGCATTACCCAAGCACCTTTCATATAAGTATCACCATTTAAAGCCCAATAATTTTCATCTTCTGGTCCTACAATAGGAATTTTATTTTGAATCCTAGATTTAATGCTTTTTAAGTAATCAACACTTACTGGGTAGCTATTAAATTTATCTTCAAAATATAATGCCTCAGAGTAGACTTGCAACCCCTCATGAATCCAAATATGTGTTGGATCGATCGCAGTAACACTATTTCCAAACCATTCATGACCCGTTTCATGAATAATAAGCGGATCAATAACACCATACATAGCCCAACTACTACTTCTAACACCATTATAGATGCTAAAACCATTTCCGTAAGTTACAGCGGATTGATGTTCCATTCCTAAATAAGGGACTTCAATAAGTTTATATCCGTCATTCCACCACTGATATTCCCCAAAATATTTTTCATAGAAACGAATAACCTCTTTTGCCTGTAAGAAGTAATTTCTTCCAATTTCTTCGTTATAGTCTAAAACATAATGATTCAAATAATGAATCATATCATCTTTTATAAATGTATCTTGAACTGCAACATAGTTTCCGATCTGAACTGAAATATTATAGTTATTAATTGGATTATTCACAAACCACTCATAGGTAGTTTTATCATTATCTTGTTCTACAATACTTCTAAGTTGGCCATTACCAACACTAACTAAATGAGATGGTACAGTAAAAGCCATTCTAACGCTATCAGGTTCTTCAGTAATATGATCTTTATTAGGCCACCAAATTCTTGCACCTTCCCCTTCACAAGAAACTGCAACCCAATCTCTGTTATCTTTATCTTTAGACCATGTGAATCCTCCTGACCAGGGTGGATTATCAGCACCTTGAGGCACTCCATTATAATGAACGGTAAAATCAAATAGTAAATCTTTATCTATAGTTTTATTGAATATTACCATAACAGCATCTTCTTCTCTACTGTATTCAATAGAATTATTTTGATGAGTAATTTTTGTAATATTTAAATTTTTAGCTAGATCTACTTGAAGAGTATCAATATTATCAAGACTTTTTGCTTTAATAGTTACAAAGCCATCTATTGATTTTTGTTCTATATCAAAATCTATATTAATATCATAATAAGATACATCATATGATGTACGATATTCGTTTAAAAATCCCATCAAATAATTATTACGAGTTAATTTTGGCATATCAGTTTGTGATCCATGAGGCCTCAAATTATCAACATTTGCATTGCAAGCAATTAGCAAAAGATAGAATGTAAGTAAGCTATATATTTTTTTCATAAAAGGTTTTTGATTGAAACACACTCTTAGCAAAGATGATATAGTACAATAAAATACAAAACAAAAACCAAAGGACAATTGCAAAGGCTTCTTTTATTGCAAATAGTACGTAAGCAATAGCAAAGTAAATTATCCACTTCACCCAATTAGGTTGATGCCAGAGTTTTAATAATAAATTCATTCTTCTGCAAAATAGTATAATTTATTATAATAATCTAATGCTTCATCATAAATCGATTGATATTTTTTATCTAAATTACTTTGAATAGATGAAAATTTCTGAAAATGAGTAGTTGTAATCACATTATCATACCAATGTTTCCACCAAATGCCATCTTGTGAATGATTTCCCTTATTCCAGCTTAGCATAGAATTATCAAAATCTAAATCAATGCTAGCACACCACCGGGATAATGTTTTTTTAGGATTTTTAAGTAAAATCTCTGAATCAATTACAATAAACTTTTTTTTCATATTACCTAAATGCTTTATGATTTTATATTGTTGGGGGTATCCAAGCTCAATTACATGATTAAGAGTATTTTTTTTAATGTAGGAGTTGATTACATCTTTAGGGTGTCGTATTAAAATACAATTTTTAAAATTTTCAATCCAATCTATATTTGTAGTATCAACTAAATGATGTGCCATATGTTTCTGATACCAATACTTTTTATCGTTGGGGATTTTAGATTCAAGACTTAAAACAACATCATCATAGGTATTGGGATAATAATCAATAATCTCTTTATACATTGGGTGTTTTAACTTTGTCTCTTTAAGATAGTAAGCATAAAAGGGTTCATCGGAAACAAATGTATCGTTTCTAGATGACCAAGATCTCATAAGTGCAGTAGATATATTTCTTGGACCTGACCAACAAGCAATCCTCATACTAGCCTATATATTCTTCAATTTGTTTATTATAGAACGCTCTAATTTGATTTACTAAAGAATCAGAATTAGTAGATTCTAATTTTCTTCCCTCTAATTCTGAAACTGGAATAATTCCTGCAAATGTTCCTGTTACAAAAGCTTCATTACAGTTTTTAATATCATCGAATGTAAAATCAGTTTCAGAGCACATTATATCATTTTGATTACATACTAAAATAGCTTTTCCTCTTGTAATACCATTTAAACAATATTGACCTGTAGAAGTAAGTACCCTATCATTTTTAATGAAAAAAAGATTTGTGGAGTTGCATGTACTGACATTACCATTTATATCATTCATAATACCTTCGTCATATCCGAGTTTATTAGCCTCAATACTAGCTAAAATACAATTTAGCTTGCTTAGAGTATTGTAATGAGGGCTTAATATACTTTCATTTGGTCTAATATTGGGGACTCTGCCAATACTTACCCCATTGGTATAAGTGTTTGGATTGGTTTTTTTATATTCAGGAATAATCACCATATTAATAGGTCCAACATTCGCATTAGGATTCTGGTATGGAGTTATCTTATCTCCTCTAGAAATGACTAATCGAATATGTATATTGTTATCCATTTTATTTTTATCTAATACTTTATTTATTTCATTTATTATTTCTTGTTTCGAAAAAGGAATATCCAACGAAATACCTTGTGCGCTTGCGAACAATCTATCAAGATGATCTTCAATAAAAACAAGAAAAGATTTATGAAGTCTTATTCCTTCCCAAACACCATCTCCTAGCAAGAATCCACTATCAAAAACAGAAATTTTTGCTTCATTTCTATGAAACAATTCTCCATTGATATTAATAAAAATATCCTTGTTTTTTGGATTCGATATGTATGAATGACTGCTCATGTGTGGGCCCACAGGGACTTGAACCCCGAACCTGCGGATTATGAGTCCGTTGCTCTAACCAATTGAGCTATGGGCCCCCTTTTTTATAAAAAGTAAAATAATATAGTAAATCTAGTTTTTCTATAAATATCTTTATATAATTTAGCTCATGAATAGCATTAATATAGGAATTATTGGTTTAGGCTATGTTGGTAAGGCATGTGAATCTATATTTAGTAACTTTTTCAATACATATACATTTGATATTAATGGCAGTGGTTCTGAAAATTCACTAAAAACATTAGTAGGTAAGGTGGACATCTTATTCATATGTGTACCTACTCCAATGAATGCTGACGGTTCATGTAATTTAGAGATTGTTGAAACAGTTTTAACTGATATTAATGATTGTAAGAATAGTATTTGTATCATTAAATCAACCATTACTCCAGGTTCTTCTACATATTTTGAAAAGAAATTTAAAAATCTCAAAATCTATTTTAATCCTGAATTTCTCACAGAAGCTAATTTCATCGAAGATTTTAAGAATCAAACTCAAATTATAATTGGATCATCAGATAAGAACTTTAATTTGATTGAAAAGATATATCAACTGTCCCTGCCTAATGCTAAAATTATTAAATGTAATTTTGAAGAGGCTGAGATGGTTAAATATTTCATCAATACTTTTCTTGCTGTCAAAGTAAGTTATGCAAATGAATTATTTAATCTTTGTAATAAGATGAATATTGACTATAAAAAAGTATCCGAAATAGCACAACATGATGACAGGTTAGGGAGTTCACATTTTAAAGTTCCTGGGCCAGATGGCAAATTTGGTTTTGGAGGATCTTGTTTCCCAAAAGATATAAATTCTCTTATTGATATTTTTAATAAAAAAGGAGTAAAGTCTTATGTCTTAAAAGCTGCTTGGGATAGGAATACTAATGAAGATAGAATAAATAGAGATTGGGAGCAGTTAATAGGAAGAGCCGTGGTTAAAAATGATGAATAAAAAATATAGAATTTTATGGCTAACAGGCCAACCTGGATCAGGTAAAACAACGCTATCTAATGCGATTATAAAAATAATATCTAATAATGAAAAGTTTGCTAACATCAAAACCATGCAAATTGATGGAGATGATCTTAGAGATTTAACAGATAATAAAGACTATTCTGAAAAAGGAAGAAGAGAAAATATTAGTTTGAGCCAAAAGATTGCTTTCTTTTGTCAAAATAAAGGATACTTTGTCATTGTTTCACTTGTTGCCCCATATCTTGATTTGAGAGAAAGTTTTAAAAAGAAAACTGAAGTTTGTGAAGTATATTTACATACAACAGAAAATAGAGGAAAGGAAAAATATTTTTCATCTGATTATGAAAAACCTTTAGACAATTTCCTGAACTTGGATACAACCAACAAAACAATCGAGGATACGGCGAATGAGATACTCTCTTTTTATTGGTAGATGGCAACCATGGCATGATGGCCATCGATGGCTTATCGATCAACAATTAAATAAAGGCAAAAAGGTATGCATTGCGATAAGAGACATGCCAAAAGATAAAAATAACCCTTTCTCCCCAAATGAAATTAAAGAAAATCTCGAAAATGAATTGAGTAGTTTAATTCAAAATGGTTCCGTGAAAGTAATTGTCATACCTGATATAGAATCTGTAAATTATGGAAGAGGTGTAGGTTATGATATTATTGAACACGTACCTCCAGAAAAAATAAAAAGAATATCTGCAACTAAGATTAGGGAAAAGATGAATGCTTGAAACACGATTATATGATCTTCTATTTATAAATTTACGACTAAAATTCAAAGTCCTAGTCAAGATATTTTGTGGAGCATTTTTTATCATTGCCATACTTACTTTTTTTCTAGATCAACGATACACAAGTACTTTATCTGTTATGCCAAATCAATCGGAGAGCAGTATGTCATCATTAGGAATGTTAGTACAAGATTTTGCGATTGATGGAGGTGGTGGTAACTTTCCTATATCCGAAATTGCTAGCTCTAACTCTATATTAGATAAAATTTATAATACATCTTTTGATTCAAATGTTAATCAAGGTAAAATAAATTTAGCAGATTTATTAGGTACAAATAAAACTACATTTATAAGTAAGATCATGGGAATTATTACCAATAAAGATATTAACAACCCAGATATGTTAAAATATTCAACAATTAAAAAATTTAAAGAAAGACTCAATATTAAATATGATAGAAAAACTAATATAACCTCAATATCGGTAACCGTGGAAGATCCTTTAGCCTCCAAACAGATTGCTGATCTATTTTATTATGAAATATCTTCTTTTATAAATAAAACAATTAATGATTCAGGAAAGATGAAACAAAATTTTCTCAATGAGAGAATTCAATCTATCGAAACTGAATTAGTCAAAAATGAAAAAATTCTTGAAGATTTTTTAAGTGAAAATAAGTCAATAAATCAGTCACCTAAATTATTACAAGAACTGACAAGACTTCAAAGAGAAGTAACTTTAAAAGAAACTGCTTACCTATTATTAAAGAAGGAGTTAGAAATTGCAAGGATAGATGAAGTGAAAAGAACTTTAAAACTCATAGTCATTGAAAAACCTGATATTCCTGTAGTCAAAAGTTATCCCTCAAGACTTAGTCTTAGTCTATCAATAGCATTTTTCCTTACAATATCTTTTTTCTTTTATATAATAATTAGGGATACTAAAAAAGCTTTATAATTTTAGACCTTCAATGAATAATAAAACCAAATATAAAAAAAATATTATTAAATCTGATGAAAGAGTAATTGATGTTCTTAATAAGCTAGATCTTCTAGATATTAAAACTTTATTAGTAAATCATAATAGCCGGTATTTAGGTAGTATAACAGACGGTGATATTAGAAGAGGACTTTTGAAAAATTTTGCCTTAGAAGATCCTATTAAAAATTTCACAAATAAAAATTCCAGAATCGTTAATTATAGTGATTATATAAGTAAAAATTATAACAATATAGCTGGGCTAGATCTAATACCGGTAATAAAATCGGGTAAAATTTTTGATTTGATTATAAATGAAAAATTTGATCATTCTTCAGATTATCAAGCAAGTATTGAAGAGTTATGTGAGGTAGTTATTATGGCAGGTGGAAAAGGCACTAGAATGCAACCCTTAACTAACCTAATCCCTAAACCTCTTATACCCTATAAAGACAAAACCTTAATTGAGCATGTTATGCATAATTTTACGAAGTTTCAGAAAAGTGATTTCATTGTATCTGTAAATTATAAAGCTGATCTAATAATAGATCATTTGTCTAAAAATGAAGCTATATCTGTTAAAAAATATTTATATGAAGATTTTCCGATGGGTACTATTGGTGCAGTGCATCAATTAGAAAATGAGGTTGACAAACCTATTTTCATTTGTAATTGCGATTCGTTAATTAATATAAATTTTCATAATATGTATGAGTTTCACAATAAAAATAATTTTGATTTTACTATAGCTGCATGTAAAGATATTATTGATATACCATATGGAGTTTGTGCTATAAATGAAGATTTTAGCCTTGCAAGCATGACCGAAAAACCTCAGATAAATCATTTGGTTAATTCTGGTCTTTATCTTATGAATACTAATGTATTAAAATTAATTCCTAAAGATAAAAAATATAATGCAACAGATTTGATTAGTGATTGTTCCAATCATGGTCTGTCAGTAGGTGTTTATCCGTTTAGTAAGGAATCATGGCTTGATATTGGTTTATTGAGCGACTACTTAGCAATATTATAAGTATCAATAATGAGTTTTTTATCTCAATTAATTCTTCTATTAATTATCGTTTCTCTTGGATTTAACTATAGCATTATACCAGGTTATATCTATTTATCTAATATTATATCTGCTATTATTTCATTGATTCTTTTTTCTCAGTTAAAAGTTTCCCAGATTATTGACGAAAGAAGAAATATCACAGTATTAGCATTTCTTATATTTTATATTTTATTGAACCTTAGTTCATTTGAAGGAATAAAATGGATTTATTTATTTATAATGTATTATTCATTTTCAATTTACTTTAGGTATTTAAATCCTTCCATCAATCATATTCTATCGGCGTATTTAATAGGAATTTTTTTGGGAACTATTTTTTCATTTCAATTTGTTGATATTTCGTTATTAGGTTATAATGTTCTGTCTAATGAATCTAGAGGTTCAATTGATGCTCTTGGTGGATTTAATACTTTTGGTCTTTTAGCAGCAATTGCAATAATAATTGCAATTCATTTTCAAAATATATATAAAAACATCACTATAAGAATACTGCTATGTATTCCAATTATTTTTTTATTGTATGCGGAGATTTCCACTTTATCGAGAGGTGGATTCTTAACAATGATAGCGGCTTTATTTTTTTATAATTTGTTTAATAATTCAATTAAAGTTTTTTTTGGATTCATGCTAGTAGCACTTGTAGCAATATCTTTAATTTCACAGACTATTGATATTAGAAATTTATTAGATAGATATCTTTTTTATGATGATTTGACAGGAAGTGGAAGGACAGAATTATGGGCATATGTTTTAAGCATAATGAATAATCCTATAAATATACTTTTTGGGTACGGAGCAGGACCATTAAATATTGATACTAACGTTATGACTGGATCATCTATAGCAATATATGCTGAGAGCGCTCATAATACATACTTAGAAATCTTTTATCAGTTTGGTATTCTTGGACTTTCTTTTTTTCTGATATTCCTTTTCAATATATCAACCTCTTTGGAAAAAATCAAAGACAGTAAAGATAAAATGATATTAAAAACTATCTTTTTTGCACTTTTATGTAGTATGTTTTTTGACTCATACTTTTTTTCATTGCAGGTAGCTGCAGTTTTTTCTCTTTTTTATGCAACATTTAATTATGGCGGGTTAGATGAAAAATTTATCTAAATTAACATTTTACACAATTTTAATTAGAGTTATTAACCTATCCCTAAGACTATCCTTAATAGTGATTCTAGGAAAGTTTTATTCATTAGAATTTGTTGGAATCTATGGCTTAATTTTAGCTTTAGTGGGTATTTGTGTACAAATGATACCATTTGAATTTTATAGTTATACTACTTTAGAAATATTAGAAAAAAATGAAATGAGCACTAATAAAGTGTTAGCAAATCATTTCTTTTTTATTTTTTTAATGGGCTGTATTTGTTCCCCAATTTTTTATGCTACCTATGGATACTTCAGTTTAGATTACAGCTTATTTTTTTATATATCTTTTGTGCTCGTTTTTGAAATTTTAGCCAGAGAGCTGTCTAGAGTATTAGTTGCATTAGAGCATCCAATAGCTACATATATTATAGCTTCAATTCATTCATCTCTGTGGATTTTTGTTATAATCATTGGTTTATTTCAAGACAAACTTTTTTCAATAGAAGAAGTATTAGTGCTATGGGGATCTTCTGGAATTATTGCCGCTATTACGGGTTTATATTTTGTTAAACAGAAGGTATCTGATAAAATTTTTCACTTTAACTTTCTTTCAATAGATTGGATTAAAAATGGAATATTTTTCACTTTCCCTCTTTTGATTGGTAGCTTAAGTCATGCAATGAACCAATACGTAGGAAGATTTTTTTTAGGTAACAATATATCTTTAAGCGATATTAGTGTATTCACAATTTATTTTCAAATATCTGCACTGGTATTAATTACAGTTGAAGTTTTACAAAATATTTATATCCCGACTTATGTTAGAAATAATTCAATGAAAAAAAGTAATAATAATTATGAATATGCGATGCTTATTATTATAGCTTTTATAGCACTAATTATTACGTTTCTCCAGGAGCGGATTTTTATATTTATAAACCCTGAACTACTAAATGATTTAGATACTATGCATATGCTATTGTTAGCAATGTCAGCGCTATCTTTCGCTGCGGTTTTAAGAAACAGACTTTATGTTAAGCGATTAAAGTACAAGATCATGTACTCTTATTTTATTGCTATGATTGTGTCATTGATAGGTAATTCTGTGTTTGTGCCTAGGTATGGAGCTTATGGATCTGCCAGTACAATGTTTATTTCAGGCCTATTTTTGTGCCTATCTATATACTTATTTGATAAATTTAATAGACCTAAAATAGTATGAATAATAAGTATCTACATTTATTTATTTATTTAGAAAATAAAAGTGATGACAAGTATTTTGGTATCAAAAAACAATTATCTGATCAATCACATCTTTTAGAAAATATTGTATTAACTGATAAATCTCAGACTATTTTTAATAAGGTTGAATATAGTAGCAGGAAGCTCTTACGTGAATTTTTTTATAAAGATGTTTTTAAGGAACTTGAAACAAAAATAATATCTAGAATAGAAAGCAATAAAAACAGTCGTCATATATTCATTTATACTCTTGATGAAGGTGTATGGTCTGAGTTTATCAGATTTCTGATAAAAAAATATAACATTAATGATGTAAAGTTTATAAATGTTCAACATGGCTTTCTGCTCAATTACAAAAAGAATTCTTTAAGAACAAAAATTATTAAGCTAATAAATAATTTTTATATCACTTTTTTTGGATTTCCAAAGTTTGGAATTGGACCATTTCATGGGCCTTTTGACCATTATTTATTATTTCATGATGAACAAAGAAAACTTGTAATTCCTAGTGCAAAAAGTATATCATGTCCAAATCTAATTTATAGATCTTTTATTGATAAATTTCTAGAGATTAACAAAAGCAATTACGATAAAAAATCAGTATTGATTGCTTTACAATATTTTGTAAAATTTGGTTCTACTTCAGTTGAAATGCTTGATTTCGAAAAGACACTATTAAGCATAAAACCATTAATAAAAACATTAAACATTAATTTTAAATATAAAGTTTTTTTAAGAAGACATCCGAATATGGATAAAAATGAATTTTCTAAAATATTGTCAAAAGTAAATCTAAAAAAATATATTATTGTAGATACACTCCCTATTAATGAAAGTATTTATAGGTCTCCAGTAATTTTTTCATTGTTTTCTACCACACTTTTTGAAGCTAAGTTAGTAGGTAGGACACCAGTTGTAATTGATAATAAATCTTTTAATATGAATCTTTTTCCAATAAAATTTCAAAGTATAAATTTAGATAAAGATATTAATCAACAATTAGAGAAAATCTTAAATACTCACCAAGTCATTAGAAATTATAATGATGAAATTAATTGGAAAGAAATCGTAGAGCATTATTTTGACTAATTATAGTAAAAATAGCATTTGTTTTTTTTATGACGCTGATTATCCAAGTAATCAGGCTGGCGGCGAGAAAAGATTATTTATGATCGCAAAAGAGGCAATGAAAAGAGGATCAGATGTCAAATGGGTTTGTTTCAATTTCTGGGGAAAAAGTTCATTTTCTCATAATGAACTGGGAATTGAGCATATAGGAGTCATTTCAAAGCCTAATTTTTATAACAAAGATGGTAATCGTAACAAAAAAGAACCTATTCTATATTTAATGAATTGTTTTCTATCTATACCTTATTTTCTTAATTCAAAAGTTTGGGTCATTGGTCAATGGCCAATGATTCATATTATCCCATTAATTTTGCTAGGATCATTATTGAGAAAACAAATCTATGTCGAATGGTGGGAGACTCTTGAGAAACAATGGCTTAAAAGAGGAATTATTGGCCAGTTGGGAAGTATAATTGAATATCTCACACTCAAAATGTCTTCATTGATACCTTTTGTAGTTGATTGTGAGAGTGAAAGAGAGTTATTGTTAAGCAAAAATTCTTTTGCCAAAGTAATGGTTGTGCCAAATGGAGTCAATATTGACTTATTTCCAAAAAGTGATAGTCAATATAAGTTTGATTTTGTTTCAATGGCTAGATTAAAAAATCATAAAAGAGTCGACTTGCTTATAAGTGCAACCAGAAAATTTATTGATGAAACAGGCGATGATGATATCCAAGTGGCAATAATTGGTGAGGGCCCAGAAAAGAAAAAGCTTTTAAACTTAGTAGACAGTCTAAATCTCCAGAGCAATATTACGTTTTTTGGTTTTATTGAAGATTATAAAGCCGCAGTATCAATTTTACAATCTTCAAAAGTTGGGATTTTAACAACAGTTGCTGGAGGTAAAGGAAGTGTTTTAATTTCTGAGCTTTTCGCTTCAGGATTGCCCGTTTTAGCGATAGGATGCGATGAAGGTATTGATCCTAGGTATATTCAAAAAGGAGTAAATGGATATATGACTCAAAGTATTTCAAGTAATGAGCTAGCGGAATTAATGATTAAAATTGTTTCAGATAATAAGAAACTAATACTTATGAAAAATAAACTATCAGAACAAAAACAAGACTTAGATTGGAGTGTATCACTTGAAAACCATCCAATACTTAATATTGGTAATTAATAATTTATTAGCTAGTTTTCAAAATGATAGTCCTGCTATAAAAATTAAATAATATAAAAATCATGAAAAAAATTAAAAAAAATTTATCACCCACTCTTGTAGTAGAACACAATTGTTGTCGATTGTGTGGATCATCCAATTTAGAGCCAGTAATTTCATTGGGTAGTCAATATATCAACGATTTTCCAGAAAAAATTAATATAGGAAAAGGGGTTAAGGCTCCATTGGAGATAGTACATTGTTCCAATTGTGATTTAGCTCAATTAAAACATACTGCTCCTCAGGAACTGTTATATTCAAGACAATATTGGTATAGATCTGGGGTAACAGAAACAATGCAAAGAGAATTAAAAGATATTGTAACTGAATTACAGGATTTTGTAGCTTTAAAAGAAGATGATATTGTTTTAGACATAGGCGCAAATGATGGAACTATGTTGAAATACTTTTCTGATGATTTAATTAAAATTGGCTGTGAACCTGCAAATAATCTTATCGATGAATTATCTAAAAATTGTGATAGAGTAATACATGATTTTTGGTCAGAAGAGATATACTTAGATAGCGTAAAAGATTTGAATGGTAAAAAAGCAAAAGTTGTTACAGCCATAGGAATGTTTTATGATCTCGATGATCCGGTAGCTTTTGTTTCTGATATCGAAAAAGTCTTAGATGACGATGGTATTTTTATTGCTCAGCTTATGACGTTAGCACCAATGCTAGAAAAAAATGATTTAGGTAATATTTGCCATGAACATATAGAGTTTTATTCTTATAAGTCTTTAGTGTATATGTATGAAAAATGTGGTCTTGAAATTACAAGAGTTACCGAGAATAGTGTTAATGGTGGCAGTTATAGAATCTATGCAAGAAAGCTTAAAGAAGGATCAATTGATTATTCAGAAAATGCTTCTAAGCAAGATTTAATAAATTTTCAAAACAGGATAGATAGTATTAAAACTGAATGTATTAATTTCATGAAAGAAGTAAAGAAGCAAGGTAAAACAATACATGTATATGGTGCATCAACAAAAGGTAATGTCATTTTACAGTACTTTGGCTTGAATACAGATCTAATTGATTATGCGTCCGAAAGAAGCCCAGAAAAAGTTGGTCGCTTTACAGTTGGTTCCTGGATTCCTATTATTTCTGAACAAGAAAGTAGAAATATGAAGCCAGACTACTATTTTGTATTACCCTGGGCTTTTTTTGATGAAATGTATGCCAGGGAAGTAGATTGGAGAGATTCAGGTGGAAAGTTTATAGTCCCATTTCCAGAATTTAGAGTAGTAGATTGAGTTTTATAAATAAATCTCTTTATCAACAAATCATTAAGTCTGTTCCAATTCTTTGCATTGACTTAATAGTCATACATAAAAAAAAATATTTACTTATTAAAAGAAATGAAAATCCCTTAAAAAATGAATGGTGGGTTCCCGGTGGCAGAGTTTTATCAGGCGAAACAATAGAAGAAACTGCAAAAAGAAAATTAGAGCAAGAGGTAGGAATTAAAATCGATACTGGTATGCAAATACATGCAATATATGAAGACTTTTTTGATGAGTCATCTATGGGTTCACATCTTTATCACACACTATCAATAGTATTTAAAATCACAATTGATAATATTGATAATATAAAGCTAGATTCTACTAGCAAAAGATGGGCATTAAAAAATAATTTACCCACTAGATTTGAATCAAAGTTGGAGGTTTTAAATGGTTAAGGTATTAATATTTGGTTGTACTGGACAGGATGGAAGTTATCTGACCGAAATATTATTAAAAGAAGGCTATGAAGTCCATGGATTAATAAGAAAATCTGCAACTAGTAATACAATAAATATAGATCATATTATCAATTCAGAATTCTATAATTCAGGACAGTTTAAAATTGTAAGAGGAGATTTATTAGACCATGCTAGTATTTTTAAAGCGATTTCGCAAATTGAGCCTGATTTCATTTATAATGAAGCAGATCAAGATCATGTTTCTTGGAGTTATGACATACCAAGTTATTCTTTATCTACTACTACTACAGCTGCAGTAAATATATTAGAATCTATTAAAACTATAAATCCAAAAATTAACTTTTTTCAGCCCGTTTCATCGAATATGTTTGGTATTCCTATTGACAAAACTCAAAATGAAAAAACCTCCCATCATCCAGTAAGTCCTTATGGTATTGCAAAATCAGCAACATTTCATTTATGTAGATTCTACAGAGAATCCTATGACATGAATGTTTCGACTGGTATACTATACAATCATGAATCACCTAGAAGGCCTGAAGAATATCTATCAAGAAAGGTTACTATGGCTGTAGCTAAAATCAAAAAAGGTATCCAGCAAAAACTAGTACTTGGAGATTTAAACGGATACGTTGATTGGGGATATGCCAAAGAATTCATGGAAATAGCAAAAAAAATTAATGAATCTAATTTTGCAGATGATTTCGTTGTTGGAACTGGAGTATTAACTAAAGTAGAAGATTTTGTAAAAATTGCTTTTGATAAAGTTGATTTAAATTGGAAAGACTACGTCTCAACATCAGAGCAATTTAAAAGACCCGTACCAACAGGAGTATTATGTGCAGATACATCTAAGTTAGAACAGAAATTATCTATTAAACCTAAGATATTAATTGACCAGCTCATCTCAATCATGCTAGAGAATGATTTAAAAAATGTCAGATAATTTACAGATCAAAAAAGATATTATTGTAAAGGGTGAAAAAGTGGCATTATTCATTCCTAATATTGGAACAGAAAAAAGGATTGAATTTTTCACAGATGCAGAAGATCAATTACAGATAGCTGCTTTTAATATGAATGAAGGTCAAAGGATTCAACCTCATGTTCACTTAAAAAATGAAAGAATGCTAGAAAAAACAGTAGAAATAATTTTTGTACAAAAAGGGCAAATGTCTGTTACATTTCACGAAAGCGAAGAAGATAAAACTGTCCTTAAAAGTATAGTAATGAATCCAGGAGATGTCATTTTTTTAAAGTCAGGAATTCATGGATTTATTATTGATAAAGATTGCAAGTTTTTAGAGTTCAAACAAGGACCTTTTACAGAATCTTTGGACAAGAAAAAACTATATAATCAATAAAAAGAGAGATATATTAATAAAGATGGTTAAATCTAAAAAAAGAGCATTAATTACAGGGATCACAGGTCAAGATGGAGCATATCTTGCAAAATTATTATTAGATAAAGATTATGAGGTTTTTGGGACATATCGAAGGATTTCTACTCCAAATTTCTGGAGATTACAATATTTAGGTATTAAAGAGAAAATTACAATTTTACCATTAGAGTTATCAGATTCTTCATCCATTATAACTGCTATTGAAACTTCACAGCCTGATGAACTATATAACTTAGCAGCACAAAGCTTTGTTGGAGCATCATTTGAAAATCCTATTTACACTACAGATGTATCTGGATTAGGAGTAGTTAGATTATTAGAAGTAGTAAGGCATCATTGCCCACAAGTAAGATTGTATCAAGCCTCAACCAGTGAAATGTATGGAGATAATCGATCAGGATTACTTTCAGAGGAAACATCTTTTATTCCATCAAGTCCTTATGCTGGCGCAAAGCTTTTAGCTCATAATTCCGTAAAAATATATAGAGAGTCATATAATCTATTTTTATCAAATGGAATTCTCTTTAATCATGAATCACCTCTTAGAGGACTTGAATTTGTTACAAGAAAAATTACTAACGAAGTAGCAAAAATAAAATTAGGTCTATCTAAATCTATTTCTCTTGGAAATATAAATAGTAGTAGAGATTGGGGGTACGCTCCAGATTATGTAGAGGCAATGTGGAGAATACTACAACACAGTGAGCCTCTTGATATTGTTGTTGCTACAAATACTAACTATACAGTTGAAAATTTTCTAGATGCAGCTTGTAAGCATGCAGGCTTAGACTATAAAGACTTTCTTAAAGTAAATAAAAAGTTTCTTAGACCTTTAGATGTTAATTATTTACGCGGAGATAATTCTAAAGCAAAAGATGTCTTGGGGTGGGAACCGCAAGTTACTTTCGATAATCTAGTAAAAATTATGGTTGATTCTGACATAGCAAGGTGGAAAGCATATAAAGAGGGAAAACATATGCCTTGGGATGCTTTACATTATCCATCTGAAAATAATATGATATCTTTTAAATGAGCTATAAAAAATATCCAGTTAGTATTCCTGAGTTATCAGGCAATGAAAAAAAATATCTTAATGACGCTCTTGATACTAATTGGATTTCATCTACAGGTAAATATGTTGATTCATTTGAAAATAATTTTTCAGAATATTTAAATATCAATCATACTATAACAGTATCTAATGGTACAGTTGCACTTCATCTAGCTCTTGTAGCTTTAGGGGTTCAGAAAGATGATGAAGTTATTGTTTCAAATCATAACGGGGTATATGGTCCATTTGCCATTGAATATGTGGGAGCTAAGCCTATTTTTATTGAATCAAAAAAGGACACTTGGAATATTGATCCTTCTTTAATTGAAGAAAAAATTACAAAAAAAACAAAAGCAATTATGATAGTTCATATATATGGATATGCGTGTGATATGAAGGCAATAATGAAAATTGCAAAAAAACATAATTTAAAAGTAATTGAAGATGCTGCTGAGTCTCATGGTGCATCAATTGATGGTATGAAATGCGGGACCTTTGGAGATATTTCGATATTTAGTTTTTATGCTAATAAAATAATTACTTCCGGTGAAGGCGGTGCAGTTGTAACCAACGATGATGAGCTAGCACTTAAATGTCGTTATTATAAAAATCTTTGTTTTAAAATAAATGGACCTCGCGATTTCCAACATTCAGATATTGGTTATAATTATAGAATGTCAAACTTACATGCAGCATTATTATGTGCACAGCTAGAAAAAATTGATTATTATATTGATAAAAGGAACGATTGTTTTAATAATTTTAAAAATTATTTTTTATCTTCTGATCTCGATAATTTTTTTAGTTTTCCTAAACCTGAAATAGATTCTTTTAATGTAGCATGGGTAAATGTAATAAAACTAGAAAATACAAATATTAATATTAATGACTTAAGATTTGAGCTATCAAAAGTTGGCATAGATTCTAGAAATTTATTTTACCCATCACATAAACAATTATTTTTAAAGAATGGATCTCCCAATGAATCTTTTTCTATTTCAGAGGATTTATATTTAAAAGGAATGTATGTACCTTCAGGAAGTAATTTAGAAAAAAAAGATATTCTATATATTTCTAAAACAATTGAAAAAACATTTTCCGAATTAAAAGCAAATAATGATAAAAATTCTTAAACAAGATTATGATTTTGACGTTCACCCAGAGCCATATTTAATTCAAGTTCTTGATAAATGTTTCAAAAATGCTAATAACTTTTATGATTTTGGCTGTGGAAGAGGTCATTGGGCTAAATTTTTAGTTAAAAGATATCAAATTCCATTTAATTGTTTCGATGTTGACAAAGATGCGGAGATGCACACAAGAAGAGAGCTTAGTAGTCATTTATTAAATTCAAAAATTAAAGATTTTTCATATGACGTTATTTTTGTTTCTTGTGTTACAGAAATGATTAACGAAAATGAAGTGAGTTCGTCCATTGATTCAATTATAAGTAAGCTAGATATTAACAAAAGAAAAGGTAAAATATTTCTTTCCAGTGCATTTTATAATCCTTTTTCAATAAAATGGATTATTTATAGACTTTTAGGAAAAGGAGATGTAAAAAATTACTTTATTAAAAATAAACACTATAGGAATTTTTATAAGAAAAGTGAAATCATATCTTTTTTTAAAGAAAAGGGATTCAAATTAGTCTATAGTGTTAGAGGGGAAATAATACCAAAGGGACCAAAATGGATAAAATCTTTTTTAAGATTTATTTTTCCATTAGATTTTTTATATGATAGATTTTATCTTGTTCTAGAATTTGATATTATTAATTCAAATAAAAAATAATAAACTTTTTAAGGAGATTTTATGCTTGATTTAAAAAAATATTTAGACTCATATAAAGATTTAATTTTGAGTGATTCTTGTGAAAGTAAATTATTTGATATTCAAGAATTAATTTTAAAGTCACGCGGTTCAAGGATTTTTGTTTTTGGCAATGGTGGAAGTGCATCAATAGCAGACCATTTTGCTGTAGATATGACCAAAAATGCTGGAGTTCCTACTCTATCGATGAATAGCAGTTCAATGATAACTTGTTTAGCTAATGATTATGGATATGAAAATTGGATGCAAAAATGCCTAGAGTATCACGCCTCATCTAATGATTTTGTCTTTTTAATTAGCTCAAGTGGACAATCTAAAAATGTATTAAACGCATGTAATTATGCAAATAATGAAGATATTACCTCAATAACTTTTACTGGTTTTAAAACAGATAATCCTTTACGTAGAGCCGGAAAAATTAACTTTTGGGCTGATTCCAAATCCTATAATATTGTCGAGAATATTCATCAAATATGGATTTTAAGTCTTGTTGATTTAATTATTGGGAAGTCAGAGTATTCCGCTTCATGATTTTAAAGGTAATTTTTGATTTTATTATATCAATTATAGGATTGATTTTATTGCTACCTTTTTTAGCATTAATGTCAATAGCAATATTATTTGAATCAGGCTTTCCAATTCTGCATAGAAGGGAAGTTCATTCTTCTTCTTCTAAAACTTTTAACTTCTATAAATTTAGAACAATGTACAAAGACGCAGACAAAAGATTAGAAATACTCTTAAAAAATAATCCCGAAATAAAATTAGAATATGAAACATATTATAAATTAAAAAATGATCCTAGAATCACAAAGTTAGGTAATATATTAAGACAGTTAAGTTTAGATGAACTACCACAACTATTAAATGTGGTATTTTTACAGATGTCTTTAGTAGGACCAAGGCCAAAAACTACATTCGAGTTAAATAAATATTTTGATAAAAAAGATCATCAATTACTCTTCAGCGTTAAACCTGGAATAACATGTATTTGGCAAATTTCTGGTAGATCTAATATTGATTATGCTCAAAGAGTAGAAATGGATTTAGACTATGCAAAAAATAGAAGCTTTATTATGGATATGAAAATTTTATTTGAAACCCCAATTGCTTTATTGAAAAAGGATGCTGTTTAAAAAATGAATATTTTGGTTACAGGAGGCGCTGGTTACATAGGAAAGGCTTTCATTAATAAATATTTTGAAAATTTTGATAAAATATTTGTCATTGATAATCTTTATGATAGTTTTAATAAAGATTTTCCTGAAAATGTTATTTTTTTTGAATCAAACTTCGGAAATAAATCAGTTTTAGAAAAAGTATTTAATAATAATATTGATTGCGTATTTCATTTTGCAGCCTATGCAAGAATCGGTGAATCAAATTCTAATCCAAGTCCTTTCTTTGATAACAATGTAAAACAAATGATTATGCTATTAGATGTAATGAATGATTATAATTGTAAAAAAATTATTTTTTCATCTTCAGCATCTGTTTTTGGTAATCCAACAACTATTCCTGTTGATGAGAATCATCCAAAACTGCCAATTAGCTCATATGGTGAAACTAAATTAATGGGAGAAAAGATTTTAGAATGGTACCATAAAGCATATAAAATAAATAGTATCTCTCTTCGTTATTTTAACGCTGCCGGTGCTTTTGGAGATTTTGGTGAACAAAGAAAGCATGAAACGCATATCCTGCCATTAATCTTTAAATCAATTAGAGAAAAAAAAGTTTTTAATATTTTTGGTAATGATTATAAAACTAAGGACGGTACATGTGTGCGCGACTATATTCACGTTGAAGATTTAGTTGATGCTCATATGCTGGCATTTTCTAATTTAGATAAAATTAAATTTGATGCTTTTAATTTAGGTTCTGAGTACGGAGTATCAAACTTGGAGCTTATTAAGCTAATCTCAGATTTATTGAACGTAGAACCAAATTATGAATTTCAAAGTAGAAGGTATGGTGATCCTGATGAGCTAATAGCTTCCTCTGTTCGTGCAAAAAAGTACTTGAATTGGAATCATAAACATTCAATTACTGATATTGTTCAATCGCTAATAAAATACTATAATGCCAAATGATAATTTCTAGAACCCCTTTAAGAGTTTCATTTGTAGGTGGGGGCACTGACATGAAATATTTCTATAAACAAACACCTGGCAGTGTTATATCTATGGCCATTGATAAATATATATATATTATAGTAAAAAAAAGATATGATAAGAATATTGTTTTAAACTATAGCGAAAGAGAAATTGTTTCTTCTGTAAAAGAAATTAAGCACACCTTAATTAAGGCATGTCTAGACATGGTTGATATTAAAGATTCTATTGAAATCACCTCAATAGCTGATATTCCATCTCAAGGCTCTGGACTAGGCTCTTCTAGTACATTTACAGTAGGACTTTTGAATGCTCTATTTACACTAAAAGGGGAGAATCTAGATCAAGAAGAGTTGGCTAGATTAGCATGTAAAATTGAAATTGATATTTGTAATGCACCTATTGGAAAACAAGATCAATATGGCGCTAGCATTGGAGGATTAAAAAAGATTACTTTTCAATCAAATGAAGATGTTAAAATAGAAATTATTGCGGATAATAATAACCTTTATAGGAATCTAGAGAATCAACTTATTATAGTGAATTCTAATATTGTGCGATCTGCTTCAGAGATATTAGAAAAGCAGAAGAAAAATATTTCAACAAATATTGATAGATTAAAGTTTTTTCCTGCTTTAGTTGATCAATTTGAAGAATACCTTAATAATCAATCTTTTGAAGCAATATATGCACAACTAGATCATTACTGGAAAGAGAAGAAAACGTTAGTACAGTCTTCTGTTAAGAAAGATTTAGAGAAGATATACGACTTTCACGTACCTGAATATTGCCATTCTGGAAAAATATGTGGGGCAGGAGGTGGAGGATATTTTATGTTCTTCAAAAAAGAAGATAATGGTTTAAATTTAAAAGAATATTTTGATGTGAAGATTGATAGATCTGGATCAGTTATTATATATAATAACTGATCCAGCATATTTAATTACTAGTATCTGTATTCATCTTTCTTAAATGGACCCTCAACCTTAACTCCAATGTAATCTGCTTGATTTTTTGTCAGAATAGTCAAGTCAGCATCAAGATGTTCTAGGTGTAATCTTGCAACCTCTTCATCAAGCTCTTTAGGTAAATTATATAGTCCAACTTCAGGCTTTTCTTTTGCTAAAAATAGCTGCGCTAGTACTTGATTTGCAAATGATGTTGACATAACAAAGCTTGCATGTCCTGTTGCACATCCTAAATTTACTAGTCTACCTTCGGCTAATAGAAATATTTCTTTACCATCAGGAAAGGTGTACCTATCATATTGAGCTTTGATTTGTTCTCTCTTAGCATCTGAGTCATTTAAAGCATCTACTTGGATTTCATTGTCAAAGTGACCAATATTGCAAACAATAGCTTGATCTCTCATTTGTCTCATATGTTCGAGAGTGATGATATCTTTATTTCCAGTAGTTGTTACAAAAAGATGACCTTTATCTAGCACACTTTCTAGTGTTCGAACTTCAAAACCTT
>CAJWVG010000010.1 GCA_913048065.1 uncultured Gammaproteobacteria bacterium
TAACTATTTGAATATGAAAAATACTGTTAACATAAACTATAATTAATTTTAGACACTTTATGTAAATATTAAAAGTAAAATTTATGAATATCGAAGAATCATCACTATATAAGTCAATAATGAGTAAGTATATGTCTAATAAAGACAAGATATCTGGCGGTTTAAAAAAGTTAAAATTAATTTTAGCAGCTGAGTCTGAACAAACATCGAAAATGTTAGATATATATAAAAAATATATATCAGGACAAGAAATAACTAAATCTGAAATGGAAACAGCGAATACTCAGTTTGCTGACATAATAAAAAATGCTGGTTTGTTAGGAGTTTTTGCACTTCCTGGTGGTTTAGTGGCTATTGCGTTTCTTGTAAAGGTTGGAAAAAAATTAGGTATTGATATCCTACCTAAAAGTTACAAAGATTAATTAGATATTGCCACCTTTTTTCTGTATCTTTAAACCAAGTATCAAAGACGGTAATAGGAATATAGCGAATAGACTAACAAATTGGTAAAACTTATTTAATTCTAAGACATTAAGCAGGCCCGCTGCAATCAAGTTAATCCAGACATAGAAAAAGAATAAAAATTTATCAGGATTCTCAATCCACGTCATGTGCTGCAGCATTAATGTGGTCGGCATTTTTCCATGCAGTCCATATAATATCATTATTAGTAAAAGAGATATAACTGTGCTCACCATTATTGATGTGGCCATTAGAGGTGTAAAGCCAATCATCATAATTATATGATTCAAGATTAGGAGGTAATCTTCGGCCCATAACCATAGCAAAGTCACCGATAGTGCTCCGTAAGTGAAAGCTCTCACGCCTTCTGGACTGATTGATTTCCATGGATCTCCCATAATTTATCTCCTCTTATTATTAATTTGTATTATAATTCAATTTTGTAACTATGGATAATTAATATTTGAATTAAATGAACAAGATTTTTATTGTCAGCGCGCCCTCAGGGGCTGGAAAAACCACCTTGGTAAAGGGAGTGACTAATAGACTCGGTTTTATTAGACCCTCCATATCATATACCACAAGAAAAATAAGGGATTCAGAAATTGATGGCAGGGATTATTTTTTCATAAACAAAAATAAGTTTGAAGAAAAAATCAAAAACAATGATTTCTTAGAGTACCAAAATGTTTATGGAAATCTGTATGGCTCAACTTTGGAGTCACTTGATTTATGTTTAAAAGGTAATAATGATGTCATCCTTGAAATTGATTACAAAGGGATGATGACTGTAAAAAGATCAATACCTGAGGCAATAGCAATTTATATTCTTCCTCCAGATATTGATACTCTTAAAGAACGATTACAAAAAAGAGGAGAAGACGAAGAAAAAACTATTATGCTCCGCGTGGCATCATCCGAGCAGGAGCTACAGTATGCAAAGTATGCAGATTATACATTGATTAATGATAACTTCGAACAAGCTTTAGATAGTCTTTTGGCTATCATTTTATTCAACAAAGTTGAAAAAAAATACATAAATAAGTGGACTCAGCAAATTCTTAATCTAAATAAGCACGTTGTTTAAATACTTTTATCTGATACAATATCATCAACAAATATAGGTTAAACCATGGCTAGAATTACAATTGAAGACTGTTTAAAAGAAATTGATAATGCTTTTGATATATGCGCATTAGCTGGCAAAAGAGCGAAGGATTTAGCATCTGGAGCAGAGGCTTTAGTTGATTCTAAAGATAAGCCAACTGTAAAAGCACTTAGAGAAATAGCAGATCAAAAAATCAATATGGATTACTTTGATATTAGCAATAAAGAAAAAATTGAAAGTCAATTATTTGGAGACACCTCAGGAATCAGCGAAGAAGAAGTTATTGAGGAGTTGTCAAATCAATTAGATGAGTTGCCTGATGGTGAAACTTCGCCTGAAAAAGCAGAAGCTGTTAGTCCTGAAGATAGTCAGTCGCCTGATGATATAAATAATCCAGAAGAAAAGTCTGATGGCTTTGAAGAAAACACTGACAAGCCAAAATCAGAATAATCCTAGGCCATTAGCTCTAATGGATAATATAACAATAAATAAAAATTCTAACGAATTTGATAAATCCAGCAAAATCTATACCAAATTTAAAAAAAAACTACAAAAATACTTAAACGCTTATCAAGTAAAAAAGATAGAAAAAGCTTTTCGCGTAGCTAATGAAGCACACAGAGGGCAATTAAGAAAATCAGGTGAAGAATATATCCATCATCCGCTTTCTGCTGCATCAATTCTCGCTGATTTCCAGTTAGACCACGAATCTATTATGGCTGCTATATTACATGATGTTATAGAAGATACAGAGTTAGAAAAGGAAAATTTAAAGAAAAACTTTGGTGTAAAGGTTTCTGAGTTAGTTGATGGTGTAAGTAAGTTAGATAAGATTAATTTTTCAACAAAAGAAGAGGCTGATGCAGCAAACCTAAGAAAGATGCTTATGGCAATGAGTCAAGATATACGAGTGATATTAATAAAACTAGCTGATAGAAAACATAATTTAGAAACCATAAACGCGCTCAGTAGCCATAAAAGAAAAACTATTGGCAAAGAAACACTAGAAATATTTGCTCCGATTGCTCTTAGACTTGGAATACATTCATTAAACAAAGAATTAGAAGACCTAGCATTTCAAAGCGTATATCCCCTCAGATTTAAAATTATTAAAAATGAAATTAAAAAGTCTAGAGGAAATAGAAATGAGTTAATGGGTAAGATTAAAAACATTATTCAAATTAAACTAAAAGAGGAGGGATTAGAGACGAATGTTATCGCAAGAGAAAAACATGCATATGGGATTTATAAAAAAATGAAACTCAAAGAGTTTAAATTTACTCATATAAATGACCTTTTTGGAGTAAGGGTAATATGTAAAACCGTAGATGATACTTATCGTTCTTTAGGTATTATTCATAATCTGTATACTCCTATACCAGGTAGATTTAAAGATTATATTGCAATACCTAAATCTAATGGATATCAGTCTTTACATACATCAATAATTGGTCCTCATGGTTTGCCAATAGAAATACAGATCAGGACAGAAGATATGGATATACTTGCAGAATCTGGAATAGCATCCCATTGGTTTTATAAGAGCAAGAATATCCCCTCTTTAAAAAATTATACAAAAGAACAACAATGGATAACTAATTTATTGAATATTCAACGTGATTCGGGTAACCCTCAGGAGTATTTAAAAAGTATTAAAGCAGATTTGCATCCAGGAAAAGTTTATGTTTTTACTCCTAAAGGTAATATTTTAGAATTACCAAAACGATCGACCATTATAGACTATGCATATGCTGTCCACACTGATCTTGGGAATAACTTTGATTCAGCTAAAGTAGATAATATAAAAGTTTCTGCTAATACCATATTAAAAAATGGTCAAAGAGTAGAAATATCTACAAAAAATAATATTAGACCAGACCCTAGCTGGCTAAATTTTGTTGTTACAGAAAAAGCACGTCATTCAATTAGAGCATCTCTTAAATTAATTAAAAGAAAAGATGCTATAGATCTTGGTCAAAAACTTTTGCTATATTCTCTATCAGATTTCAAAATTTCCTTAAACGATATCCCAGACAAAACTATGCAAATTGTGTTAGAAGAATACAAATGTAAAAGTATTGATGATTTATATGCTGAAATAGGCTTAGGAAATAGAATTGCTAAATTAGTTGCTATGAGGTTTGCGCCAACTGATTCCTCATCTCAAAACCGTAATCCATCTGGTGGTATTCAAATTAGGGGCACAGAAGGGCTTGTTGTTTCGTATGCTAAGTGCTGTTATCCAATACCGGGTGATCCAATTATTGGACATATTAGTCAAGAAAAAGGAATTGTGGTTCATCGACAAGTATGCAGAAGTATTAAACATATGAAAAAAAATACGGAAGAAATGTTAGATATGTCTTGGGATGAGAATATTGAAGATAGTTTTAATGCCTCTATTAAAATTGAAGTAGAGAATGTTAGAGGTGTCCTCGCACTAATTTCATCCCAAATAGCACAGAATGATTGTAATATAGAGAGTGTCACTTATGATGATACAAAGGAGACAGGAAATAATATTATGATATTTATCATTTCTATAAGTGACATTAAAGCTTTGAATAAATTGATTGGAAAATTGAAAAAAAATAAAAATATATTAAATGTTGAGAGGAAAAAAAGTTAGAATGGGCGAAAAAGTAAAATTTGGTTCTGAAAAAGTAGAGAAGTCCGATAAGATAAAACTAGTTTCTAATATTTTTAGCTCTGTGGCGAACAAATACGATATTATGAATGATGCAATGTCTTTTGGTTTACATAGACAGTGGAAAAATAGGATGTTATCCATATCAAAATTAAAAAATAATGATACAGTTTTAGATATTGCTACTGGTACTGGTGATATTGCTCTTAAGCTATTAATGGATAAAAAAAATATTAACATTACATGTCTTGATGAGAATAAAGAAATGCTAGATATATGCAAAGATAGGTTCATTGATAATAGTTTTTTACATGATATAAAATTTATTTGCAGCCCTATTGAAAATGCTGAACTTAAAGATAATAGCTTTTCTCTAGTTACTATTGCTTTTGGATTTAGAAATTTTACAGATCATAAGAAAGCATTATCAAGAATATTTAATGCTTTATCTCCGGGCGGTAGACTAGTTATCATGGAGTTCACAACACCAAAAAATCAATATTTAAAAGCTATTTTCGAAAAATATACGCATAAGATTATACCTAATCTAGGTAAATATATTGCAAATGATTATGATAGCTATAAATATCTAGCAGAGTCTATATCGTCTTATTTTGAACCATCTGAGGTCAGTGAAATGTTCGAGAAGGCTGGATTTATAAAAACACGATATGAGAAATTGCCGGGGGATATTGTGACAATACACATAGGATACAAATGTTGAAAGAAGATTTAACTCTAACTTATTATATTAATAAAATATTCCACAGTAAAATATTTTCTAAATCTATACCTGATAAATTTCTGGATGAGATAGACCAAAAGGTTATTAAAATTACTTTCAAAGATAGCGCATTTAGTATAACTATTCATATTGATAATAATAATATTACAGTTCTAGATTCCGCTAGAAATATTGATGCTGAAATTATTGTTAGCCCAATAGTCTTTGTAATGTTCATACTTTCAAAAGGATCTGACAAGTTCTCTAGCGAAATAATAATAAATGGTGACATAGACACAGCAAATAAATTTAA
The DNA here is from genome assembly GCA_913048065.1 of uncultured Gammaproteobacteria bacterium. GTDB lineage: Bacteria > Pseudomonadota > Gammaproteobacteria. The sequence continues at coordinate 5,255 of CAJWVG010000010.1, forward strand.
TAATTTTTTAAGCAGCTCTAATAAACTCAGAGAAGTCACTAGTCATATACTTGGCAAGAAAAATTCCATAAGAATAGAAAATTTATTTCACGAAATAAAATCAACTCTTTCAGAATTTTTTGATAACTCAAATAAAGATATAGTTGACACATTGACTGATGATTTAAATATCATTCCTACGGAATTAGAAATTAATCAATATCTTGATGATGTGGATGATTTGAAGAGTAGAACAGATCAACTTTATAAGAAGTATAAAGATGTTAAATAATATCCTCAGAGTACTGCAGATTGCACGACTGTTTATAAAATATGATGTCGACAAAATGTTAGTTAATTGTGGCAGTGGTAAGTGTAAATTCTATTTTTATATGCTTCCTTGGAATTGGTTTAGAAAAAGACATGTAGAAAATATACCTCTCAAGATTAGAATGATGTTCGAAGAGCTTGGACCTATTTTTGTTAAACTGGGCCAAGTAATCTCGACAAGGAAAGATTTATTGTCGGATGATATTGCTCATGAATTATCTAAGTTACAAGATGATGTCAAACCATTTCCTAAGAATATATCTATGCAAATTATCGAAAAAGAATTAGGAGATAAAATATCAAATATATTCAGTAATTTCACCGCTGAGCCTTTGGCATCAGCATCAATAGCACAAGTTCATGCTGCACAGTTAAAAAATGGCGAGGATGTTATTGTTAAAGTTGTTAGACCTGATGTACATAAAGCCATTGAAAAAGACCTATTATTAATGAAAAGAATTGCGGCATTTTTAACATCATTGTCAGATGATTTCAAGCGTATGCACTTAATAGAGGTCGTCAATGACTATGAACTACTTGTCTATGATGAAACGGACTTGATTAAAGAATCAACAAATGCAAAAAAAATGAAGGATAATTTTGAGAATTCTAAATTAATTTATATCCCAGAAATATATTGGGATTATGTGACTAGAAATATTTTGGTTATGGAAAGAACTTTCGCAACACCGATAAATGATCGAGAAGAGTTGGTTAAAAAAGGTGTTGATTTTGAAAAACTAGCCACAAATGCTGTTGAAAGTTTTTTTATACAAGTATTTGAGCATAATTTCTTCCATGCAGATATGCACCCTGGGAATATATTTATTAATAAAATTGATAATGATGTTCAGTTTGTCTTAGTAGATTTTGGAATTATGGGTTCATTGAGTAAGTTTGATAAAAGATATCTGGCTGAAAACTTTGTTGCTTTTTTTAATAGAGATTACGAAAAAGTTGCAAGATTACATGTAGAGTGTGAATGGGTTCCAAAGGATACAAATATATCATTATTAGAAAAAGCCATCAGAGATAATTGTGAATCCATGCTAGATAAATCAATTAAAGATGTCTCGCTTAGCGATATAATCTTGGGATTATTTGATACAGCTAGAAAATTTAAACTTGAGGTTCAACCTCAACTAATACTCATGCAAAAAGCTCTTCTATATACCGAAGGATTGGGTAGAGAATTTCATCCAGAGTTAGATTTATGGAAAACATCTAAGCCAATACTTGAGAAATGGATGAAAAAACAAAAAGGTTTTTCAGCAATTATAAAAAATATTCGTGATAACTCATCAGATATCGTTGATCTTATACCAGAATTGCCTAGTACTTTGCGTAAAGTTATTAATCTTATTAATAATGATCAGCTAAATCTTGATAATAATTTAAGAAAATTAGAACACATTGAAAAATCAATTTATAAAAGCACCAGACGTAATTATTGGATGATGGCAATCTTGATATTCTCATTATTTGCGATAGTGATTACATATTTAATACATAACAATATTTTCTATCAGTCAATTTATTGGTATCTATTAGCTCTATCAATTATAATTATTTTATTAAGGCCCAGGAAAAAATAATTATGGATATCGATGAAGCTTTCCATGATTTAAATGAACAACAACTGGCTGCTGTAAATTGTTCTTTAGGAAACAAACTAATTCTTGCTGGTGCAGGTAGCGGTAAAACCAGAGTATTAACATGCAGGGTTGCTAAACTTATTGAGTCTTTTGAAGTTAGACCAAGCGATATTCTTGCTTTAACTTTTACTAATAAAGCATCTAATGAAATGAAACAAAGACTCGAGAAAATATTAAGAATATCTTCTCAGGGATTATGGTTCGGAACATTCCATGGGATATGTAGACGCTTGCTAAAGATACACTGGAGAGAGGCCGGTATTGCTGAATACTTCACAATTTTAGATTCCCAAGACCAATTGAGGATGATTAAAAGAATAGTCAAGTCTCAAAATTTAGATGATAATTTATATGATCCAAAAGCATTACAATCATTTATAAATACGCAGAAAGATAAAGGTAAAAGACATAATAATGCCAGTAATGATGATGATAAGTACATTGAAATATACAAAGAATATGATGAGGCTTGTAGACAAACCAATTCGGTAGATTTTGCTGATTTAATTCTTTTGACATATGAGATGTTTAAAAATAATCCGAATATATTAAATTATTATGGCAATAGATTTAAAAACATTATGGTTGATGAGTTCCAAGATACTAATACTTTACAATTTAATTTATTAAAACTCATTAATGGAGATTCAGGCTCATTATATGCAGTCGGAGATGATGATCAGTCAATATATGGCTGGAGAGGAGCAAGAAGTAGAAATATACAATCTTTTGAAGAAGAATTTAACAATGTCGAAATATTTAAACTGGAGCAAAATTATAGATCTACTAATGAAATTTTATCAGTAGCTAACAGCCTGATTTCTAAAAATATAGAAAGACTAGGTAAAAATTTATGGACAAAATCTGATAAAGGGCAACCTGTATATTTATATGAGGCATATAGTGGCGATGATGAGTCCAAATTTATTATTGATAAAATACAAGAATATGTCACCAAAGGTTATAAGAGATCTGATATTGCTTTATTGTATAGATCAAATTTTCTTTCACGAAGGTTGGAAGAAGAGTTAAATTCAAGAAGCATACCCTATAAAATTTATGGAGGATTTAGGTTTTTTGAAAGAGCTGAAGTCAAGGATGTTATAGCTTATTTAAGATTAGCAGTTAATACTTTAGATGATGCTGCATTTGAACGAACAATTAATAATCCACCTAGAGGACTTGGAGAGAAAACCATTCAAGCAGTTAGAGAATATTCAAAAAAACACTCAATATCAATGTGGGAAACTATATCGCAAATTGATAAAACAGAAATAAATAGTCCACGAGCACATAACTCATTCGCAGATTTTATCAAGATAATTAATACTTTAAGAGATCACCTAAATGAACTTCATCCAGTTAGTTTAATAGAGAAGGTAATAGAACTCTCGGCTTTAAATAAATATTATGAATCTAAAAAAAATGAAGAATCGTTATCTAAACAAGAGAACTTAGAAGAATTATTATCTACTGCAGAAAGATTCTATCAGAATAATATTGACAGCGAAGATGTATTGGGTGATTTTTTAGATAATGCAGCTTTAGAAGCTGGAGAGTTTCAATCTAAAACTCATGAAGACCCGGTTCAATTAATGACGATACATTCAGCAAAAGGATTAGAGTTCCCAATTGTTTTTTTAACAGGCATGGATGAAGGAATATTTCCAAATGAGAATAGAAACTTAAAAAAAGGGTTTCTTGAAGAAGAAAGAAGATTATGTTATGTCGCAATTACAAGGGCAATGAAATGTCTATATATAACACATGCAAATATGAGATATATGCATGGTAACAATAATTTTCTTATACCCTCAAGGTTTATAAATGAAATTGATGAGGGTCTATTGGAGTCAATAAAAATTACACATACAAAAAATTTTAAAAATAAACCACTATCAAATGAAGATGATATTTATTCACAAGAAAATAGCTTTGAAAGTTTCTCTCAAGAAGAAGAATATTCATTTATTAAAATTGGAGGAAGAGTAAGTCATATGAAATTTGGGCATGGAGTCATACTTAGGTATACTGGTAAAGGGGATGCTTTAAAATTAACGATAAATTTTGATGATTATGGTAAAAAGGAGCTTGTTTTATCATATGCTCATTTAAAATTTTTAAATTGAAAAAAGGTTATTTAAAATGAAAAGAAGAAGTTTTTTAAAATCACTAGGGGGTTCTTTAGCATTAACATCGCTTTTGACATCTAATTCTTCTAAGTCATCCGAAAAGACAGAGTTTAAATGGAAAATGGTAACCTCGTGGCCTAAAAATTTCCCTGGCCTAGGGACAGGAGCGGAGAATTTAGCCAGATTGATTAATGGTCTATCCAATAACCGAATAAAAATCAAAGTTTTTGGTGCTAACGAATTGATACCTCCTTTAGAAGTTTTTGATTTTGTATCTAATGGTGGAGCGGAAATTGGTCACTCAGGAGCATATTATTGGAAAGGAAAGAGTGAGGCATGTCAGTTTTTTTCATCTGTACCTTTTGGGATGAATTCTCAGGAAATGAACGCTTGGCTATATTATGGTGATGGCATTAAGTTATGGGAGAAACTTTATAATGGTTTTAACTTGGTACCAAGACCTGCCGGTAACACTGGAGTACAAATGGGAGGTTGGTTTAATAAAGAAATTAAATCTGTAGATGATTTAAAGGGCCTCAAAATGAGGATACCAGGCCTAGGAGGAGAAGTCTTGTCAAGAGCCGGAGGTGTCCCTGTTACTTTGGCAGGAGCAGAAATATTTACGGCATTACAGACGGGAATAATTGATGCTACTGAGTGGGTTGGTCCTTATAATGATAGAGCCTTTGGCTTACATAAGGCTGCACGTTATTATTATTATCCCGGGTGGCATGAACCAGGCCCTACAATTGAGTGCATCATTAATAAAAAAAAATATAATATGCTGCCCAAAGATTTAAAATTAATAATAGACATAGCATGCAAAGCAGTCAATATTGACATGTTGTCGGATTATACTGCAAAGAATAATATGGCATTACAATTTTTGAAATCTGAAAATATTAAAATCCTCAAATTCCCTGATGAGGTCTTAGCTAGGCTTAAAGAAATAACAGAGGTAATACTTACTGAAATTAGCCAAACAGATGATATTACCCAAGAAGTTTATAACTCTTATATGAAATTTAAAGAGGATGTTTCTCCATGGACAAATATTTCAGATAAAGCATTTCTAAATATTTAATTAGAAATCAACTCTGGTATGAAGCTAGTTAGTTCTGGAAATATAAAAATTAATAAAATAGCTATCACTTGAATGATAATAAAAGGCAGCACACCTTTATATATTTCAGTCGTTTCAATTGTTTTTGGAGCTACACCGCGTAAATAGAATAATGAAAATCCAAAAGGCGGCGTTAAAAAAGATGTTTGTAAAACCATAGCAATTAATATCCCAACCCAAATCGGGTCAAAACCAAATGAAAACAATACTGGGCCAAATAACGGTATTATTATAAAAATTATTTCTATGAAATCGAGAATGAAGCCTAATAAGAACATTATTCCTAAAGTAATAATTAATGATAAGTAATCATTTTCAGGACCATGAACTAGAAGAGCCTGTATTAATTCTTCACCTTCTAACCCTCTAAATACTAATGAAAAAAATGTAGCACCAATTAAAATTGCAAATACCATACTAGTGAGTTCAATAGTACCAATAGTCGATTTTCTAATTATATCTAAAGATAATCTGCTTTGCATAGTTGATATAATAAGCGCACCAACTGAACCTAGTGCTGCTGCCTCAGAGGGTGTGGCTACACCAAAAATTATCGATCCCAATACTATGAATATTAGTAATAATGGAGGAATAAAAGCAACTAAGAATTGATGATTATCAAAACTATTAATTTTAATTTTATTTTGCTCATCTAATTTTTCAAAATTTAGAAACTTTATATAAATTATATACATCATCGGTAGTAGTAGACTAGGAATTATAGAAGCTGCAAAGAGATCAGAAATAGTTACGGTTTCCGGTGAGAATATTCCAGAATTTAATTGTGCCTGTTGATATGCCGATGACAATACATCTGCAAGTAATATCAATACTAAAGAAGGCGGAATTATTTGTCCTAATGTACCTGATGCACAAATAACTCCACATGATAGATCTGCAGGATATTTATTTTTTAACATTATCGGTAGTGATAATAGCCCTAAAGTTACAACGCTAGCACCAACAATCCCTGTACTCGCACCCATTATGGCACCTACTAGTACAACTGAAATTGCAAAACCACCATTAGTATTTTTGTATAACATATTCATTGCCAGCAACAGTTGTTCAGCTATTTTAGTTTTCTCTAAAATAAGACCCATAAATATAAATAATGGAACTGCAATTAAGTTTTGATTTATCATAATTCCATAGATTCTACTTGGTATAGCTAATAAAAAACTGGAATCAAATGCTTCAAAATATATTCCTATAAATGCAAAAATTAATGCACTACCGGATAGTATAAAAGCTACTGGTATTCCAGATAATAAAAAAAGAAACGTAAAAAATACAAATAGTATAGCTAGTATCTCAACACTCATTTATATAAATCTCAACATATTTAATAATTTCTGATATTGACTGCAAAAATATTAATAAACCCATCAACGGAATGAATGATTTAAGTACAAATACTAAATCTAAACCATTAGCCTCACTAGAACCTTCTAAGATTAACCATGATTGACCTACCATATCCAGGCTAATATATATGATAAAAACAGAAGTTGGAATTATAAAAAAAAATAGACCTATTATGGAAACTAGAGTTTTATATCTTTTTGATAATTTACTATAAATTATATCTATCTTTACATGAGTATTTTTTTTTATTGCATAGCTTAAACCGAATAAAAAAACAAATGCATGTAAATACATAACTAGTTCTTGTATTGCTATAGAGTTAATATTAAATAAAAATCTAAAAATAATAGAGAAGAATATTAAAGCAATCATTAGAAGAACAGCAATAATTAACAAATTACTCATCCTTTCAGTTATACAATCTATTATCTTAGAAATATTATTCATACTTTAATTTCATGTGATTTTTTAATTCTATCTATTAATATATTCTCAAATATATTTGGGTCTTTAATATGTGTCATTTCACCAATTTTTGGATAATGTAAATCTATAAGACGTGATAAATAAAATCTAAGTGAAGCAGATATTAAAGCATGACGCCAATATTTCTTTTCATTATCTTGAATCACCCTTTGGTTATTATATGCTGATAATAGACTCACTAAACTATCGTTTATTATTCTACCATTTCCATCAGAACACCAATCATTAACAACTACAGCCAGATCATAAATTAAAAAACCTTTGCAAGAATAATAAAAATCTATCATTCCTGAAATATTATTTTTATTAAATAAAACATTATCTCTAAATAAATCTGCATGTATGGTCCCTATAGGTAAATTCTCTCTTTCCATTTGATTTTGAGAATCCAACGCATCTGAAATAAGTCCTGATTGAGTATCCGAAATAAAATTATCTAATTTCTTGAACGAAGCTCGACACCAATCAAGATTTCTACTATTAATTAATTTCGTATTGAAATCTGCACCATAATTGTGAAATTTTCCCAATAAATCACCTATCAAGGCACAGTCTTTTGCGCTGGGATGAATTAACGATTTTCCTTCAAGTTTTTCTATGATTGCCGACGGTTTGCCTTTAATACTAATATATAGGTCATTATTTTTAGACTCTATTACTTTCGGACATAGCAGACCTTTGTTGCTTAGATGGTTCATAAACTCTAGATATTGCAAGATATCTTTTTCAGAGAGATTTTCGAAAATTGTGAAAATATACTCCTTTTCATTAGTTTTGAGTAAATAGTTAGTATTCTCAATACCATCGGAAATTCCAGTTAAATCAATGGCGACACCAATAGTGTATTTTTCTAAGTGTTCAGATAACTCATCTTCAGTAATTTTAGTATATACAGACATAGCTATTTTAAATTTTTTAAGTTATAACTTTTGAATGAAATAAACTTACCATAGGTTTGATGATTTTGGTCGATAAAAATGTAAATAATTTTGTTTTAGTTGATGGATCTTCGTATTTATACAGAGCCTATTATGCTCTCCCTCACCTAAAAAACCTGAATGGTGAACATACAGGAGCAATATTTGGTGTCTCTAGTATGATTTTCAAACTTCTAAAAACATATAATCCTCGACATTTGTGTGTTGTTTTTGATGCTAGAGGTAAAAATTATCGACATAGGATATACAAAGACTATAAAGCTAATAGATCAGCGATGCCTTCAGAATTATCAGAACAAGTAAAACCGATAATGAGTTTTATTGAGAATTTAGGTATAAAAATTTTACAAGTACCTGACGTAGAAGCCGATGATGTAATAGCAACACTGGCAACCATAAACTATGATAAGAATGTCAACATATTGATTTCGTCTGGTGATAAAGACTTAGCTCAACTTGTGAGCAATAGAGTTACTTTAGTAAATAGCATGGATGATAAGATTCTTGATATTCAGGGCGTAAAAAATAAATTTGGAGTGTCACCAGAAAATATATTTGACTATCTAGTTTTGATTGGTGATAAATCTGATAACATTCCTGGCGTAGATAAAATTGGACCCAAAACAGCAATTAATCTAATAAACATGTATGGTGATTTAGACGCTATATTGAGTAATATTGATAAACTTAAGGGTAAGGTTAAGGAAAATATTTCAAATTCATCTCAAACAATTAATTTAGCTAAAAAACTCATAAAATTGAAGAAGGATGTAAATGTAAGCAAAAATTTAGATGATTATTTAATTCAATCAAGAAATGAAGAATTATTGTCAGAGATTATAACAAAATATGAATTGAAAAGTATTGCAAAAAACTTCTCAATTGAAAAAAAAATAAGCACAACCCAGAATAAAAAGAAATATAAGATTATTAAATCAGAAAGAGATTTTTTAAGTTTATTGGATATTTTACTTGAAGAAAAAATCTTTGCATTTGATACAGAAACAACTTCATTAGATCCTTTTGATGCAGAACTTGTTGGAGTCTCTTTTTCGATTAAGGAACATAATGCTTTCTATATTCCTCTAGGTCATGATGCTGATAATATAGATTTTTCAATGGACTTATTTTTACAAAACCTAAAAAAAATTTTTAACATGAAAGATTTAATAATTATTGGTCAAAATATTAAATATGATATAAATGTTTTACATAAATATGAAGTTGAGTTTAATTGTAAGGTCGAAGATACAATGCTTCTATCATATATTTATAATTCTTCTGGAAAACATGATTTAGATACTTTATCGGAAAAATATCTTAATTATAAAACTACCACATATGAGGATATTGTTGGTTCTGGTGTGAAACAAAAAAGTTTTGCAGAGATTAATGTCAAGGATGCAGGAAATTATGCTTGCGAGGATGCTGATGTTACGCTGCAGTTATTCAATTATCTTTCTAAAAAACTCAATACATTAGATGGACAGCAAAAATTATATAGAGATATTGAAAACCCTTTAATTAAAGTCATTGCACAAATAGAGCAAAATGGAGTAATGATAGATTCTAAAAGTCTAGAGAAACAAAGTATAGACTTAAACAGAAGAATAAAAAAAATAGAAAAAAATGTTTATAAACTCGCTAATAAAGAATTTAATATTGGTTCACCCAAACAGCTTCAAGAAATATTTTATGAAGATTTAAAGCTACCTATATTAAAGAAAACACCAACAGGCAAACCATCTACTAACGAAGATGTCATGCAAGAATTATCTCTAAGTCATGAATTACCAAAGTTAATTCTGCAATATAGAAATTTAATGAAACTAAAAAATACATACACAGATAAACTTGGCGGACAAATCAATCAAAGTACTCAAAGACTGCATACATCCTATAATCAAACTGTTACTATAACTGGCAGATTATCTTCATCAAATCCAAATTTACAAAATATACCCGTTAAAACTCAGGATGGAAAAAATATAAGAAAAACTTTTATAACTCCTAAAAAATATCAAATAATTTCAGCAGATTATTCGCAAATTGAATTACGAGTTATGGCCCATCTATCAAAAGATAAAAATTTATCAAAAAGTTTTATGAATAATGAGGATATACACTCTGCTACAGCTAAAGAGATTTTTGCAATCACAAAAAATCCAACAGAGGAGCAACGAAGAGCAGCAAAAACAATTAATTTTGGATTGATTTATGGAATTTCATCATATGGTTTGAGTAGACAATTAAAAATTGATCCTAATTCTGCTAAAGAATATATTGCTAAATATTTTGAAAGATATAATGGAATAAAAAAGTTTATGGATATTGTAAAATCTGAAACAAAAAAAAATGGATATACTTCAACATTGTTAGGTAGGAGAATTTATATCCCAAATATTACTCATAGTAATTTTCAAATAAGGAGCGCTGCTGAGAGAACTGCAATTAATGCTCCAATACAAGGTACAGCAGCAGATATATTGAAGATGGCAATGATAGATGTTTATAAATGGATTAAAGAGGGTAATTGCCCTATTAGAGTTATAATGCAAGTTCATGATGAACTTGTATTTGAAGTGCAAAAGGACTTTGTGGAAGAGGCAAAAGCTGAAATTACTAAGCTGATGTCAGGTTGCTATCAGCTTGATGTTCCACTGATAGTTGATGTAGGCGTTGGTGATAACTGGGATAAAGCACATTAAATCATCATAGGGCATTTGAAGTATCAGTATGATGCTATATAATGTTTTTTTGAGTTATGAATAAAATATTTACTTATATTAACATTTCAATCTTTATGGTCATATCTGCTAATGTCTTTGCAGGAAATATTGAAAAAGGTAAAGAAAAAAGTGCTGCATGTGTATCATGTCATGGTGTGGACGGTATAAGCGTTAGCACAATTTGGCCAAAACTTGCTGGACAGCATGCCTCATATATATCATCTCAACTATATGAATTCAAAAAAGGAGCTCAAGGTAAAAGAAACAATGCGGTAATGTATGGAATTTCTTTAGCTTTATCAAATGAAGATATAGCGGATTTGTCAGCATATTATGGTTCCCTAGAAAAATCGATAGGTACAACATCTGACGAAGATTTAAAACTTGGACAAAATATTTATAGGGGCGGTAATATGGAATATAAGATTCAAGCTTGTATAGCATGTCATGGCCCTAATGGACAAGGAAATAATCCTGCATCTATACCTATGCTTTCAGGACAACATGCGGATTATACATTCACTCAGCTTAAAAATTTTCAAAGTCGTTTAAGGGCAAATGATCCAAATAAAATGATGAGAAATATTGTACATAGAATGACTGATGAGGAAATGAAAGCAGTTGCACAGTATGTCCAAGGACTTCATTAATGAAAAATTTACTCATATTATTTTTTGTAGCTATTACTTCATTCAGCGTAGTTAGTTTTTCGGCTGAAGGCTCACAAAAATATGTTCAAATATCAAATCAAAAACAGACTGAAAGCGATAAAATTATTATATATGAGTTTTTTTGGTATGGCTGCCCTCATTGTTATAATATTGAGCCAACCATTAATCAAATTGAAGATAATTTGAAAAAAGATACTATTCTTATTAAAGTTCCAGTTGCTCTGAGAAATACATGGGAGATACATGCAAAGGCATATTATACTTTACAACAAATGAAGCTTGATGATGATCTACATGAAAAAATATTTTCGGAAATTCATGTCAATGCAAATAGACTTGATACGGAAGAGAAACTTATTAATTTCCTAAATGATGAAGGGCATGATGCAGAAAAATTTTCAAAAATTCTTAATTCTTTTGGGACTGAAATAAGAGTTAAAAAAGCATCTAGGCTGGCAAATCAATATCAAATAACGTCAGTACCAACATTAATTATAAATGGGAAGTATAGGACAAGCGGATCTTATGTTAGTTCCTATGAAGAATTATATGATGTAGTACAATTACTAGTAGATAAAGAAAGATTAAATTGATTTTGATAGGAGCAAAGAAATGACAGCAAAGATAATAAGTGGCAGAGAGGTTGCAGAAAATATTTTAACCACAAACCTTAAAAATAAAGTCATAGAACTTAATAAAAAAAATATTAACCCTAAACTGATTGTTATATTAGTCGGTGACATGAAAGCATCAGCTAGTTATGTTGCACAAAAAGAAAAGTTTGCAGTAAAAGCTGGAATTGAGTCTGATATTCTTCGATTTGAGTCAACTGTAACAGAAGAACAAATCTTACAAGAAATTAATAAAATTAATAACGACAATAGCATACATGGCGTTATCGTTCAGTTACCACTACCAGATCATATTTCAGTTGCTAAAGTCCTTAACAGCATAGATCCATCCAAAGATGTAGACGGTTTTACTCCAACAAATGTCGGTAAATTATTCCTAGGAGAAGACACTCTTGTTTCATGTACTCCCAAAGGAATTATGCAGATGTTAGATTCCACAGGAACAGATTTAAATGGTAAAAACGTTACTGTAGTTGGCAGATCTAATATCGTCGGTAAACCTGCTGCAATCTTATGTCTACAACAAAATGCAACAGTGACCATGTGTCATTCTAGAACAAAAGATCTTGATGCAAAATTATCAGATGCTGATGTTATTATCGTGGCTGTAGGAATACCTAAATTTATACATGGAGATCAAATACCTGAAAACTGTATTGTTATAGATGTTGGAATACATAACATAGAGGGTAAGCTCTGTGGAGATGTTGACTTTGAGTCGGCTTCTAAAAAAGCTACTGCTATAACCCCTGTTCCTGGCGGTGTTGGGCCAATGACTGTCTGTGCATTAATCGAAAATACTATAATAGCGGCTGAGAGAATAGGTTAAGCGCCTGAGAAGATTCGAACTTCTGACCTTTAGCTTCGGAAGCTAATGCTCTATCCAACTGAGCTACAGACGCAAATTTATAATGAATTTATTATTTCTTTAAGTATAATCTACACAAGAAAGAAAACATGGAAAATCTAACAAATGGAACATAAAGTAACAGATGCTGAGTTTTATAGAATCTTTGCAATAATCACAATAATAATTGTTGCACTATCGATATTCATAGCCATCCTTTCCAATGTTTTTGCTGGATATTCAACTAGTGCAGATGATAATTATAAGGCTGAGTTACAAGAATTAACTCATCAAAGAACAGAGCCTATAGGAAAAATAAACTTAGCAAGTAATCCTGTAATAAAGCAAGAAATACAAATTGCCAAAGTAGAAAAAATGAGTCTTTCTGGAGAGGAGGCTTACAACTCAGTATGCATGTCTTGCCATACCAGCGGGGCCGCAGGAGCACCTATGATAGGAAATAGTTCACAATGGACAGATCGAATGGCAAAAGGCAAAGAGACATTATACTCAAACGCAATAAATGGCATAGGAATAATGCCCGCAAAAGGTGGAGTTGCAACTTTGTCAGATGACGAGGTGAAGGCTGCAGTAGATTACATATTGTCTAAAAACTAATTAATTTTTTATTTTCTTTTCTAATTCTTCTATTTTTAATCTAGTTTTTAACAGAACTTCTTGTTGTATATCAAACTCTTCTCGCGTTACTAATTTCAGCTTATGCAAATAGTCTTCTATGAGCATTTTAATATTTGCTTTAAGTTCATCTTTTATGTCTTCGCCGTTACTAGGTATAAGATTTTCAATCTTATTAACTAATTCAATTATGCTTTTTGATTTCATTATTTTGCACTCTTATTGTGCATGATATGCACTATATTTATTAAACTAGATGCCCGTTTTATGAGCTTTTAACTCACATATTGTATCATATGCATATTCTTTTACACATAAGCCGTGATTTATTTTTTTATCGTTATGTTTGGCATGCTTTATGCATATTAATAACTGATATATCTTAAATTTATTAAGAATAAATAACTAAAATGGAGAAAATAGATGAAAATTTTATTAAATAAAATACTATTTGCATTTAGTGTAATCGCAATTAGTATACCATTTGCTCTTGCATCTGAATCAGCGGTAGCTGATGATGAGTCATCAGCTGTAAGCTACAATGTAGGTTATATGTCTGAATACTGGTATAGAGGAGTCTATCAAGCTGAATCAGCAGTAAGTTTTGGTGCTGATGTGGAGATGGGTGATTTCTATGTAGGTACATGGTGGGCAGATGTAGATAAAGGCGTAGAGTATGATATCTATGCTGGTTATAACTTTTCTATCGGTCCAGCTGATATGTACTTAGGCGTGACTGGTTATTATTACAGTGATAACTTTGATGATGACTATGAGGAGATGAATTTTGGAATAGCCATGGGTCCTGTATCAGTGGATATAGCGTCTGGTGAGTACAAAAAAGGAGTGGTTGGTAATACCAAAGATCATAACTATTCATTCTCATCTATAGCATATGATATGAGTGGATTGGGTTTACCTATTACTTATTCATATGGTATTTGGGGTGGTTCTGCACTTGGAGGAAATGTCCATACATTGAGCTACGGCCAAACAGTGGCGGGTGTCGATGTTGGATTAGAAGTATCTAAAAACAGTGATACTATAACCGGAAGTGCGTCTAATAAGGATACAACATTCGCCGTATTTACCTTAGGATATAGTTTCTAAACATAAGCCGTTAATATTACGTTAATATTAATATTTTAACTAGGTACTCGAATTTCGAGTACCTAGTTTTTATTTTTTACGATACAATATAGACAAAGAGGAGACGAGGCAATGAAATTAATTATAGCAGTAATTAAACCTTTTAAATTAGATGAGGTACGAGAGGCGCTATCAGCTATTGGAGTACAAGGTATTACAGCAACTGAGGTAAAAGGTTTTGGAAGACAAAAAGGTCACACAGAGCTTTATCGTGGAGCTGAATATGTAGTAGACTTCCTTCCAAAAATTAAACTAGAAATTGCAGTTAGTGATGAGTTGTTGGATAAAACAATCGAAACAATATCCAAGTCTGCTAGTACTGGTAAAATTGGTGATGGTAAGGTTTTTGTATTAGATTTACAAGATGCAATTAGAGTTAGGACTGGCGATAGAGGAGATAGTGCTCTTTAAGATTGCTTTTTGCATTTTATAAATGACCACAATCCTAGTGGATAAATAGGCATATGGAAAGGGTTAACTGTAATATTTGAAAAACCAACTTTCTTTAATTTAGAAACTGTGGGCTCTATTATTTTTTTTTGATCTAATATCATAGATCCGCTTTGTTGCACCATAAACCCAGACTTCTTTAAACTTTTATTGATGCTTTTGTAAAACTTAGTTGAATATAGTTTTTTTGCTAAGATATTTGGATCAGTGCAGTCAACTATAATTACATCAAATTTATATTCTTTATTTTTAATGAGCCATTCATATCCATCGTCAATTGTAATCACTATTTTCTCTTTTTCCTTCTTTTTCATATTAAAAAAGTCAGGAAAGTATTTCATGCTTATATCTATAACTTTTCCATCAATCTCTACGAGATGTAATTTTTTAATCTTTATGCTCTTAAAAAGATTCTTAACCAAACCAAAATCTCCCCCGCCTATAATTAAAATGTCTAACTCTTTGCTTTTTTTATAACATAGTTCAACACACTTATCATGATATTGATCATTTCCATATTCTGTTACCATAAAACATCCATCTAACATCATGATATTCCCATATAATTCAGACGAATATATTTTAATCTCTTGATAATTTGTTTTCTTTTTATAGAGTAACTTTTTACATTCAATACCAAAGACAGTTTTAGATTGATTATTATATTCCTTGATTAACATTTTTCTTTATATATTATACTTTTAGCATAAGTATTTTTTAAGCTAGATAAATTATACCCTTAATTAGATAATTTAAATAACATTCAATTAATTATTATGATAGAACATAAACATTTACTAATAAGAGCTGAGGTCTTAAATTGCCCAAAGAAAGATGAAATGGGTTATGTGTTAAGTTGGATGACTTCTTTGATTACTAGTATTAACATGAAACTCATGCAAGGCCCTAATATTTCTTATGTAGATCAAAAAGGTAATAGAGGCATCACTTGCATGGCATTAATTGAAACAAGCCATATTGTGCTACATATATGGGATGAGACGGAACCTGGTCTTTTTCAACTGGATGTCTACAGTTGCAAATCTTTTGATATGGGTATTGTGATTAAGTCTTTAAATGATTCTTTTAAGATTAATAAACTACAATACAAGTTCCTAGACAGAAAATCAGATTTGATACTTATTGATGAAGAATAATTTATTTATCTTTCCGTTTTAATTCTAGATTATATCTAATTTTTGAGATTACATAGTTTAATAGTAGGCATGTTTTTTTGTAAAAATCGGAACTTTTTCTATAGTCTGCCTCTGCAATGAAATCTACTCTTTTTGCTTTGGAAAGATTTTTGCAAATACTTACCTGTTCTTTAAGTTTCTTTTGATAAACAGCAATTGAGTGACCACCTTCTTTTTTTATTAATGCCATGCTTGGCACATCTGTTAGACCATCTCCAACATAAATCATATTATCAAATGGTATGGGTCTCTGTTCTTCAGGCATATGTTCATTTATACTTTCTGCTAATTTTTCTTTTCCTTTGTTTATTCTGAATAAGTACTGTGTTTTTGTAGTATCTGTAACTACAATTTTTGGAAAACGTGCGTGTTTACTTCTATCATAAAAATATTCCGAGGCAAATATTTTTTGTATATGTTTTTTTATAGAAATACCTTCCAGAATTTCAAGATGACCAGCTGAAATTATATAATGATAAATCTGTATTTCATTATTAGATAATTTTTTCACATATTTATTGATATTGTTAAACCATTCATTAACACCTTGATAATATTTAATATCCTTGCCCATCTTATAAAATTCATGTTTCGATATTTTAATATTTTTTTCCTTTGCATGTTCAAGAAGTTGGCGCATATAAATCATCATATTTTCACCACCTGTATCATGAGCTTCTTTAACTATTTTTTCCCAAAAACTTTTTGAGTTAATCCCTAGTTTTGGAAGCAGAGTGTACTCTTGCATTGTCTTTGGGGTTAGTGTTCCATCAAAATCATAAATAATGGCTATTTTGTTTTGTATCATTACATTTCCTTCGGCGTATCTATGTTAATTAAATCTAGTCCACACTTAATAACTTTTTGCACAGCTGCTATAAGATGAACTTGACTATAATTTATATCTTTATTCAATATTTTCACATTTGCATAGTAACTATGAAAATCTTGAGAAAGCTTGAGTAAGTAATTTGTCACCAAGTGAGGTTGTAGTCCTATTATTGATTTTTTTATTGTCTCATGAAAATTTGAAAGAGTTGTGATTATTTCTTTTTCATAGATGTTATCTAATGAACTAAGATCATATTCTTCTTTATGATAGTCTTTAACTTCATTTAATATTTTTTCAATTCTAGCATAAGCATATTGAATATAATAAACAGGATTATTTTTATTTTGAGATATTGCAATACTCAAATCAAAATCCAAATGTTGATCTTTATTTTTTGTTAAATAGAAAAAGTTTATTGCATCATTTCCTATTTCGTTCCTTAGATTTTCTAACTCAACAAAATCACCCTTTCTCGTTGACATTGATACTTTTTTGCCATCTCTAAATAAATTCGCAAATTGTATTAGATGAACATCTAGTTTATCAATGTTATGTCCAAGAGCTCTAAGCCCTGCTTTAATTCGAGGCACATAGCCATGGTGGTCAGCTCCCCAGACATCTATAATCCTATCATAATCTTTCATTTTCAAGTCATGATAAGCTAAGTCAGTCGCAAAATACGTATAATCACCATTAGATTTTATTAATACTCTTGGTTCATCAGCTTTAAGCATTAGGGCGCCATCATCTCTAAAGGTATGCTCTGTAGCTTCAAGTTTTTTAATAACCTTTTCAACCAAGTTTTCATCAAATAAAGATGATTCATAAAACCATTTATCAAATATAATATTTAAATTATTTATTGGAACATTAATTATTTTAAACATCTCATCTAATATTATGCTACGTTGAGCATTGAAATCCTTTATATCTTTCTTTTTTATTTCTTCTTCAATAGTTTTAGCTACTGTTTCAATATAATCGCCCTGATAGAGATCATCCTCTTTAATTTTTATGTAATTATCATCAATTTTTGATAGTATACTTTCAATTAGTTTTTTAATTTGATTTCCATAATCATTCACATAATATTCTTTGACAGTATGATGACCCTGTATTTTTAGGAATTTTGAAATAATATTTCCATATATAGCGCCCCTACCGTGGCCTACATGTAATGGTCCAGTTGGATTTGCAGAGATAAACTCTATATTAATTTTTTTTGGATCAGCAGTCTTACAATCTGATAATAGATTCTCTGACTTATTTATAATAGAAATAATATTATTTTTTTTGCCATCTCCTACCGAAAAATTTATATATCCAGGCTTAACAATATTAAATTTGATATCATCAATGTTATTCATATTGCCAATTATTTTGTCTGCTATTTCAATTGGATTAGTTTTTAGTATTTTAGCTAATTTCATTGATATGTTTGTGAAATAATCAGCTTGTATATTCTTCGCAGTTACATTTTGTATTTCTAGTAAACTAGAGAAGTCTTGATCTGGATAAGTCTTCTTAACGGCTTCTTTAAGTAATTTTTTTATTATGTTTTTCAATTTTTATAACCATGATTATTAGTATAAATCAATAGGGTCTATATCTATAGACCATTTAATATTACTCTTTTTTTGTTTCATTATATATTCTCTTATTTCTGTAGATTTTTGTAGTAAAAATTTCCTATTATTAGAATTTACTAGTAACTGATAAAAATATCGATTATTTTTTTTATGAATTGGGGATGGGGATGGTCCAAGTAATTTTATATTATTTTCATTAAATTTGTTTTTAATTTTTGATAGAAATATTAGTCCTTCACCTTTATATTTTGTTGAAACTCTAAACAATGCTAGATATGAATAAGGCGGCAATGAAGCATGGTTTCTATCCTCTAATGCTTTATTGGAAAATCCATTATAACCATATTCAAGTAATTCGGACATTAATGGATGTCCAGGCTTTCTAGTTTGAATAATGACTTTCCCTGGAGAATCATGTCTACCTGACCTCCCTGAAACTTGTATAAGCATTTGTGCTATCTTTTCGATACTTCTAAAATCTAAACTATATAGTCCAGCATCAATGTCCATGACCCCCACGAGTGTCAAATTTGGAAAGTCATGGCCTTTAACCAACATTTGAGTACCTATTAAAATATCAATCTTCCCGTCACGTGCCTGATTTAAAAAAGAATTTAGTTTATCAATATTATTTATTGTATCGCTATCAATCCTCATAATATTTGCATGAGGAAATAAAGATTTAGCTTTTGTTTCCACTCTTTCTGTGCCAGCACCTAATGGTATTATGTTGCACTCATTCCTTTTATCACAAGAACAAATATTTTTTAAATTTACTTTTTTTTGATAACCACAATGATGGCAATACAATTTACTATCATAGTCATGATAAGTCATAAACGCATCACAATTATCACATTTAGATGTCCAGCCACATGTTTTACATAACAATGTATGGCTAAACCCTCTTCTATTTATAAAAAGTAAAGTTTGTTTTTTATTTTTTAATGTTTCTTTTATTTCTTTTATAAGACCCATTGAGAAACCTTCAGATGGTTGATCTTTATTTGTATCGATTACCGTTACACTAGGTAGTTTTGTATTAAAAAATCTACTCTTTAAAATAATATGGTCATACTTAGTTTTTTTACAATTATATAGGCTTTCAAATGAGGGTGTTGCGCTACCCATTAAAATAGGTATATTTAAATTCTTAGCTCTGATTATTGCAACGTCTCTAGCATGATACCTTAGGACATCTGATTGTTTAAGCGAAACATCATGTTCTTCATCTACTATAATAAGTTTTAGATTTGAAAACGGTAAATATATTGATGAGCGTGTTCCAATAATTATATCAACTTGTCCATTTTTAGCTCTGATCCATGTATTATTTTTAACTTTATCACTTAGTCCAGAATGATAACTGGAAATGCTACAATTTAAATAGCTCTTAAATCTATTTATAGTTTGTGGAGTTAAATTAATTTCCGGTACTACTATTAGAACTTGTCCTTTTTTATTTACAATATCTTTTGCAATTTTTATATATAATTCAGTTTTCCCGCTACCAGTTACGCCTTCAATTAAAAAAGCTTGGAAGAACGATATTTTTTTAGAAATTAATTTATAAGCATCATTTTGTTCTTCGCTTAATCTAATCTTTTTAGTGTTAATTCTTTTATCTTCTATGGGTGACTTCTCAATGAGGTTATTAGATAATAATAAATTTATTAAATTTGAAGGTTTTATGATATCTGATCTTACTGTTCCAGAACTTTCAATTTTTTTAAAAAGCCTATATTGAGCAGGTTTATTTTTGAAATATGTATCATCGGTTTGTTTTTTTACCTTTAATAAAAATGCTTGATTTTCCTTAATTTCTAAATCTCCTCCTTTTTTAATTTTTGAAGGCAAGCTACTAAATATTACTTGACCTAGTGGATGTTGATAATAATCAGCTGACCATTTACATATTTTAAAAACTTCATTTGTTATTATTGGCTTTAAATCTATTACTTTATTTATATTCTTAAGCTTATATTTATTTTCTGAGATATTTCTTATTGTAGGGTCTGTAATTGTTATCCCTATAAGATTTTTAGTGCCAAAAGGAACTTCAACCCTCATACCTGGCCTCAAATCCCTGAAATGCTTCGGAACTAGATAGTCAAATGACTTATAAATAGGTAAATTGAGAATAATTTTAATTTGATTGGGCATATCCTATTATACATTTAGGCTCTTTTTTTGATATGACTGTATATTTAATAGATCTGTAAATTTATCCACAGTTTTTGTTAACAAACCTGTGGATAAATAGCATTATTTGTTCGTAGGTTATTTTGCTATTTAAATTTTCTCAAATTGTTCATTTTGTAATCAATTTAATTTATATATATAAAACATATACTTACAAGATTAAATAAGAATGTAACATTATAGTGTCTTTTTAAGATTATGTTTATTGGGAATCGCTCTCATTGTTAATAAATCCCTCAAATTCAGTATACTTTTGATAAATCCTAGACATTAATTGGGTAATTAGCTGTTGTTTTTTTCCATTTTAATATATTCATAGTAATATTATTGAACTAAAGCTATAGACAATAAAATATTAAGGCATTTAATATTAGAATTTCAGCTATAATTCAAAATAATGTTTAATAATCAGCAAATACTCAGACTAAATTCAGCCGGTCATCCTATTGGGTGGGTCAATTACGAAATAGCTGCGAGGTTATATTACACAGACCAAATAATATATGAGTGTGGCACAACTAACCTGAGGCTGAGAGGTGGTTATAACCGCATAACACAGCTCAGAAGCTATCTAAATATAAATTCTATTATTGCTACCAGGAATCTCAATAAACTCCATTATCCCGCTTTTACGCCCTCATTAAACAATAAGACTCTGTTCAAAAGAGATGCAAATAAATGCCTATATTGTGGAAATACATTTGATTATAAGGATTTGTCTCGAGACCATGTTTTGCCATTATCTCAAGGTGGCGAAGATATTTGGACTAACGTTGTATCTGCATGCAAAAGATGTAATAACCATAAAGGGGGTCGAACTCCAGAAAAGGCTAATATGCTTCTATTAGCTATACCATTTAGTCCTTCGAGAGTTGAATATATAATATTAAGGGGAAGAACAATACTAGCTGATCAAATGGAATTTTTGATATCTCATATATCAAAATCTAGCCCTTTTTTTCAGAGATATAAAAAACTTTGACATTGTTCTACAATAGTTAAATGAATTTAGAAAAAAATAATGCTGTTGTAGTTCTGCTTGTTAATCTAGGAACACCAAAACAACCAAATACCGAAGAAGTTAGATTATATCTAAAAGAGTTTCTATCTGACAAAGACGTTATTAGGTTGCCGAGGATTTTTTGGTTACCTTTACTACATCTAATTATTTTGAGAGTTAGACCAAAAAAAAGCGCTGAATTATACAAGAAAGTATGGACAGAGTGGGGTTCACCTTTATTATATAATACCTTTTTACAAGCTGGTCTACTAAGAAAAAGATTTACCGATAAAACTGATCCAGTTTTTTTAATTGATGTTGCGATGAGGTATGGAGCCCCATCACTCGAGTCTAAAATCCTTGAATATAAAAATAAAGACTATAATAATTTTTTGATTTTACCTATGTTTCCTCAGTATTCAACAACCACAACAAAATCAATTGCAAACAAGTTGAAAATGATTATGAAAAAAAATATAGGGCTAGAAGAACAACTAAATATATTTTTTATAAAAGATTTTCATGATAATGAACAATATATAATTTCTTCCTCAAACCAGATTGAATTATTTCAAAATAAGTTTGGAAAACCAAAAAGATTATTATTGTCTTTCCATGGTATACCTAAATCTTATATTGCTGAAGATGAACCTTATCAAACACAATGTTTTGCTACGGCTAAATTAATTGCAAAAAAATTAAATTTAAATAAGGATTCTTATGATGTTGTATTCCAATCAAGGTTTGGCAAAGCTGAGTGGATACAACCATATCTAGCAGAGACCCTAGAAACATTACCATCAGAAAATATTAAGGATATACAAGTTTTTTGCCCAGGTTTTGTTTCAGATTGTTTAGAAACCATTGAAGAGATAGGTGATGAATCCAAAGAACTATTTTTAAACTCTGGAGGACAAAAGTATAATTTTATTCCTTGTTTGAATGGTAATACTATATTTATTGATATGCTTGAAAACCTGATACGCAATTATAAAAATGCAACAATAAACTATAAAGAATTAGTTTAAAAATCTTTAAGCCTCTTTTTAACTAAAGGATGTTTTAATTTAGCATAGTCTGGAATACCATTTTTATAAGGAGGATAATCTTCCCCTTGAACTAGATTTTCAATATAAGTTTTACATGATTTAGTTATCCCAAAACCATCATGACTTATGTATGATTTTGGTAATTTTTTTTCTTTATTAGCTACATTAGATAATCTAACATCTGAGATTCCCCATTTAAATTTTTTAGTGCTATTGCTTTTGATAGATAACATAACACCATTCTTACCTTGCTTAGCATGTGATATGGCGGATTTCCCAATAGAATAAGCTTGTTTGACATCCACAGATGAAGCAATGTGCCTTGCTGCTCGTTGCAAATAGTCAGCAACTGACCAATGCACTTTAATTTTTAATTTTTCAGTTATCATATTCGCTAATTTTGGGGCTACACCCCCTAAATGTGCATGACCAAAACTATCTTTGGATTTGCTAGCTGCTACAAACTCACCTTTATTATTTTTAATTCCTTCTGAAGCTACAATTACACAGTAACCATATTTTTTGACAGTAGTCTTAACTTTAGCTAAGAATCTTTCTTGATTGAAAGAAACCTCTGGCAGTAATATTAAGTGTGGGGCTGAATCTTGACTGGTTTTAATAATACCAGCAGATGCAGCTAACCATCCCGCATGTCTACCCATCACTTCAAGAAGAAATACCTTTGTTGATGTATTAGACATTGAAGCAACATCCAGTGAAGCTTCATAGGTTGATATCGCGATATATTTAGCAACAGAACCAAATCCTGGACAATTATGAGTAACAGGTAGATCATTATCAATTGTTTTGGGTAAACCTATGCAGATTATATTGTATCCATGATCTTTACAAAAATTTGAAATCTTTAGTGTCGTATCTTGTGAGTCACCTCCACCATTATAAAAAAAATATCCTATATTATGATTTTTAAATACATTTAAAATTCTTAGAAATTCTTTTTTATTTTTAACTGGGTCCTTTAACTTTATCCTGCATGAACCAAATGCACCACCGGGAGTATGAATAAGTTTCTTAAGTTCTTTTGGGTCTTCTTTATTTACATCAATCAATTCTTCGTTTAATGCACCAGCAATGCCATTCTTGCCAATATATAATTTACCAAATAAGTTTTTATTTGAATTATATGCATCTATTAATCCGGCAGCGGTAGCATTTATTACAGGTGTAACACCACCAGATTGTGCATAAAAAATATTTTTTTTCATTGTTTTAGGATATAAATAATTTTTTTATGTCTCTTAACCAAGATTCTTTTTGCCCTTCTTTCATACCAGTTTCAAGAAATAACGCCTCTAATCCATTAATATCAAGTACCTTTCTTTGTATAGCGGCAATATCTTTATTTAGATCAGTAATATACTCTAGTGTAGCTAACTTTTTAGAAAGATAAATAATTTTTTGATTATCTTTTATAATCTTTACAAATCTTTTATATTTTGAGCCTAGCTCTTCTGGAATTGTCTCAAGGTTTTGTACTATTTTTTTTAAACTCTTATACTTTCCCATTAGTACCATAGCAGTTTTTTCTCCTAATCCTGGAGCGCCAGGTATATTATCAACTGAATCACCCATTAGAGCTAAAAAATCCGATAAATCTTGCGGAGAAAAATTAAGCTTATGAACTAAATCTTTATAACTGTACTTTTTATCTTTAAAATCCCACCAAATATCTCCTTTATAAATTATTTGATATAAATCTTTATCATTTGTTAGGATAATATTTTTTAACCCTCCTTTTCTAGTGTTCTGTGCTATGGTGTTTAATATATCGTCTGCCTCATACTTTTTACTTGCGTTATTATCTAGACCCATTAATGTCAAAAATTTTCTACATAGTTCAAGTTGATTTTTGAGTTCATCCGGGGCACTCTCTCTAGTTTTTTTATAATCTGGATAGAGCTCGTTTCTGAAACAAGTACCTAAGCTTTCATCAAACTGAAAAGATATGTACTTGGGTTGATAATTTTTCAAAAGTCTGATTACAAAACTTGCAAAACCAAGAAAGGCTGCTATAGATTCAAAATTTTTTGTCTTTACTGGAGGCATTGAAAACCAATACTTTAGGGCAAAACCTGTTGAATCTACCAGAAATGCATTATTAATGTATTGTTTATTGTACAATTTTTATTAAGTCTCCTATTGCAGGACTTTTATCTGGATAATGACCATTAAGCAGTCTTAACTTATCTATAGCAAATTTTCCAAGCGGTGATCCTTTTGCTA
Source organism: uncultured Gammaproteobacteria bacterium (assembly GCA_913048065.1). Lineage (GTDB taxonomy): Bacteria > Pseudomonadota > Gammaproteobacteria. Next base: position 30,492 of record CAJWVG010000010.1, read on the forward strand.
GCTTCTCATAAGACATTCCATCGCGAAATCTAATAACTTTAATTCTTAACCCTTTTGAGCTTTTAACTTCAGTGGCAGACATTTTTGAAAAGGTTCTTAAAATGTCCGTTGAACTTTTATCATTAGTTAATTCTTTCAAATCTGTAATTGCAATCCAAGCTTTAGGCTTAGTTTTAAAAGTTTTTGTATCGAATATTGCTGTGAATCTCCGATATGTTGTGTTCATTAAACCTTGAGTTTTATATAAATATGAATGACCCTCTAAATCGTTATGAGAGAATATTTCAGATTTAATTAATTCATTTTTGCTCAAGAATGAAGTTTTTTCTATCCCATCTTTAAGGAATTGTTCAGGTGTTAATCCATTTTCTAAATCGTCAGCTAATAATTCATCTGCCCGAAGAATCATTGTATCTTCATTCTTTTTCAAGATTAATTTATCAGGTTCATTTTTTAATATCCAATCATCAAGGACGCTGAATTTAATTGCAAATATAGGATGGTAAAATATTGAATCTTTTACATAACCTTCTTCAGGACTAGACCCATAAAGTGAACCATCTAGAAGTTTCAAAAACTTTTCTTTATTATTCTTTGTTTTTGATATATTTTTACTTTTTTTTGCTAGAGCCTTAATTCTTTTTTCATTATCTGGATGTGTGGAAAATACTCCATGATATCCAATATTTGGCTCTCTTCCTTCTGATTTAGCAATTTTCTTTTCTAATTCATCAGAATGCTTTAATGTTTTTAAAAATGACGACATAGCTAAAGTATCATAATTTGTTTTCCCTAAATACTCTTCGCCTAATTGATCTGCTTCTAGTTCAAATTTCCTACTGTAACCTCTGTTAACCATCAGATTCATTAAATTAAATGCATTTGATGTTAGTTGTCCTCCTGGGACGTTCGACTGTAATATTCCTAAAAGCAAGTTTGTGATTTGTGCAGTACTCATACCCCTAACTGCATGTCTAGCTGTTATATGACCAATTTCATGTCCAATAACACCTGCTAGCTCCGCTTCTGAATTAAAATAATTCAGCATTCCTCTATACATATAGACATAACCTCCAGGTGTTGCAAAAGCATTAAAAGTCGGATCGTCAATTAATGTAAAATGCCATTTTAATTTTGGTCTATGACTCTGTTTAGCTATTGAATTACCTAGCTTTTCAAAATAGTCATTTAACTCTTTATTTTCAATTATTTTATTATTTTCAAGAATCTGTTTGTGATAAGAGGCTCCGATTGATATCTCCTGTCCCTCAGTAATTGTAACGAAATCCGGAATACCTGAAACAGGATTTGTTGCACAACTTGATAAAAACATAAAATATAATAAGAGAGAATATTTTTTTACTAAATATATTTTTGTATTCATTCTATCGACATCTCTTTAAAAATTTCTTGTAACTTATTCAATGCTATAGCCCTATGACTAATTTTATTTTTTTCATTTACTGTAATCTCAGCAGATGTTTTTTTATAATCTGGCAAATAAAAAATTGGATCATAACCGAAACCATTTTTGCCTTTAGGTTCTGATGCTATATAACCTTCCCATGTACCAGAGGTAATAACTGGAAATGGGTCATCAGGGAATCTCATATATACTATTACACATCTATAGCAGGCTTTTCTATCATTAAATTCCACGCCATCAAGTTCAGCTAATAGTTTTTCATTATTACTTTGATTTGTAGCATTAATCCCCGAGTATCTAGCTGATAGTACCCCCGGCCTACCCAAAAGATAGTCAACTTCTATTCCAGAGTCATCTGCAATAGACGGGAGACCTGTGGCATTTGATGCGCTTCTAGCCTTTAGTATAGCATTTTCAATAAAAGTAGAGCCTGTTTCTTCAACTTCTGGAATAACAACATCATTACAGTTTTTTAGATTAATATTTATTCCTTCTAGGATTCTACTAATCTCTTTTATTTTATCTTGATTTTTTGAAGCAAGGATAATATCCATCAGTTTTTCTAAAATTTTAAATTTATATAATATACTGTAGAATTATAATAAAATTAAATAAATAAAGATATGAAGAAAAGCAATCACATAGATAATGATGGAAACGCTCAAATGGTTGATGTAAGTGAAAAAAATTCAACAAAAAGAAGAGCTATTGCATCTGGCGAAATAAGTCTATCTGAAGATGCATTAATATCTATCAAAAAAAATATCAATAAAAAGGGAGATGTGTTAACAATAGCCCAGATAGCAGGAATCCAAGCCGCGAAGAGTACATCAACTTTAATCCCTCTAGCTCACCAATTAGAGATTAAAGCTATTAACATTCATTTTGAAATACAATCTGAAAAAATAAAGTGTATTTCAGAAATTATATCAGACGGGAAAACCGGTGTAGAGATTGAAGCTCTATGTGCAACTCAGGTATCTTTGCTGACTATATATGATATGTGTAAATATTTAGATAAATCAATGATAATTTCTGATGTAAAGTTAAATTTAAAAGAGGGTGGAAAGTCTGGACAATTTAAAAGAGAAACATGATGTTAAATAAAGTTTACAAATTTGTAATAATATTCATATCATTAATCCTCATCGTCGGCGGATATCTAGTTTTTTTCTTTGACCCGGATAATTTTAAAACTGAAATAGAAGAATATGTATCATCTAAGATAAATTATACTTTTGTTTATGATGGCAAAATAGATATAGGTATATATTCACCTAAAACTAATGCTAATGGAGATGAGAATGATATAAGCAATCTTGAATCTAAAGCATTCATATCTATTAGCGGTATTAGAATATTTGATGAAGTATCAAAGCCCGCTAGTCGAATTGCAAATATTGGCAGTCTAGGTCTGGTAGTAAATAAAAATAAGTTAGTCGAGAAGATTATTGATGTAGATAGAGCAGAAGCTCAAGATGTTGTTTATTTTGGAACAAATGTAGACGAGATTTTGATGAAAACATACTCACTCCTTAAGTTTAAAAATTTTGGTGGTATTAATCCAGACAATAATACAGTTATCAACAAAATATATTCTAATGCCATTATTATTAATAATAAAATGCTAATAAATAATCTATATTTTGAAACTCAACTAATACAATCTAGTGGAAGCGGTACCATAAACTTAACTAACAAGAGAATAAAAATTGATATGATTGGCAAGATAAGGAAGATTAATGATATGAGGTCTTCTAACAATGTCTATATAGATAACTATCCAAAGGAACTGGCTGGCAAAGAACTTCCAATACTTATTAGAGGTACATTAGATAATCCAGATATCACAATTGACATGAAGGACATCATTAAAAAAGAACTTATAGATCCTATTAAAGATAAATTAATTGAAAAAATACAAGATGAGCTCAAAGAAAAATTTGAACTACCATTCTAATCAGCATGTAATCTTAAGAAGAAAAATTCTTGAATGGTATGATAAACATGGAAGGAAATCACTCCCTTGGAAAACCAGCAATGTTTATAAAATCTGGATTTCAGAAATAATGTTACAACAAACACAAGTTCAAACTGTCATACCATACTATAAAAACTTTATGAAAGAGTATCCAAATTTAAATTTACTTTCTCATGCAAGCTTAGATGAAATTATGAAACTATGGAGTGGATTGGGTTTTTATAGGAGGGCAGAAAATATTCATAAGACATGTATTAAAATACAGAATAAGTTCAATGGAAAGTTTCCAAAGAAGTATGAGGAAATTTTAAGTCTTCCAGGCATTGGAAGAACCACAGCATCGGCAATCACGACATTTAGTGGTTATGAAAGTCGTTCTATACTTGATGGCAATGTTAAGAGGTTTTTATCCAGATTGTCGGGTATAAGCAATGATACTTCTACTGTTAGTGCATTGTGGGAGATATCTGAAAGTTTATTATCAAAAGACAGATCAGCAGATTTCATACAAGCTTATATGGATATAGGTTCATTGATATGTAAAAAATCGAACCCATTGTGCAACATATGCCCAGTTACTAAATATTGCAATTCATACCCTTATCAGAAATTTAAATCTAATAACCCAAAACCATCTATAAAAAGAGATAATGCCAAAAGAAATATCTGGGCTCTAGCTATCATAAACCAAAATGGTGATTTCTACTTTGAGAAGATATCTTTTGACAATTTATGGAAAGGACTTTACTCGGCGCCTATATTTCATAAAAAATCTGACTTATTAAATTGGGTGAATTTATTTAATTTGGGAAAATCACTAGAATCAAATATTTGGAAGTTCTCACACGATCTTTCCCATATTAAATTTATATTCAATGTAATGACATGTAATATTAAATCTCATAAAAAGGTTAGTCTATCTCATGATAATTGGTATAATCTATCAAATATTGATTTTGGAATTCCAAAGTATCAAGA
>CAJWVG010000011.1 GCA_913048065.1 uncultured Gammaproteobacteria bacterium
TTTACTTTATTACAAAGAAAGCCTTTGGTTATAGGATGAGTCTTATCACCAATTAGCTTAATTGCTTTTTTAGTCTTAGCATCAACTGTTACCTCTAAAGAGCAGGTATCTGGGCAATCATGAGGACAGGTGACCTTATATTTTTTAATCTTAGACTTTAACATAATTTTGTTTTTCAACTTTTTGGATTGTTATTGCATTGGTTGGACATACTTTTTCACATTCCCCGCAACGTACACATTTTTTATGATCTATTAATAATTTTCCATGGTATAGACCAATACTTTTTTTAGGACTTATTCTTTCATAAGAAATATCTCCATTTTTGAGTTCATGGACGTCACTGATTTCAACGATACAATCTTTAATTGGTTTAGCTAGCAGGCACTCATCACATAACACACAAAGATCATTGTTTATTTCAAATTTATAGTGACATAAATAGCATCTCGAAGCTTCTTTCTGGGATACATTTTTATGATATCCTTTTTCAACTTCACGACTGAAAGTTCTTTGATTCAGGTTGACTGTTGGCATTTCATTTATAGGAATATAGTTCAATTTTAGATTTCTTCCGGTTGACTTTATATTTGTTACTTTTATATCAGAGCTAAACAGGTCTCTTTTCATTAAGAACTTATCTATTTCTTTTACCATATCTTTTGCATGTGCAATTGCATTGATTAGTGTAGTCGCTCCAGTTGCAAAGTCTCCAACAGAGAAAATATTTTTCCTTTGGTTTTTTGTTAGTGATAGATGTTGCTTTTGACCAATCGCAAGAATAATATGATCCGTTTTAACTTTAAACGTTGATCCTTTTATATCACGTAATTGATATACTCCATTACGTTTAACCAATTTCGTTTTAATCAACTCTAATCCAATTAACTTATTATTTTTTTGGATAATGTTGAGTGGTTGGGCATTAAAGATCATTTTACCATGTTCATTTATAAGTTCATCCAGTTCACCAGGCAAGATGACTAAATCATCTGTTGTTCTTCTATAAAAAGTCTTAACTGATTCAGCACCTAGTCTGAGCGCAGTTCTAGCGCAATCCATGCTTGTATACCCACCACCAATTACAACAACATTTTTACCAACATATTTATTTTTATACTCATTAACTCTAAGTAAAAAATCTAATCCATCTTCAACATCATTACATTTAGAAAATCCTTTATTTATTTTATTTGGTTTTAATGTGCCAAGTGCTAGTACCACTGCATGATATTTCTTTGATAATTCTTCAACTTCTTCATAAGATTTAATGTCTTTGTTGTAATGTATTTTTATTCCATGTTTTATAACTTGATTAATTTCTTTATCAATAATTTCTCTAGGTAGTCTAAATATAGGAATACCTTGATTAAGCATTCCGCCAGGAGAGCTATGCCTTTCAAATATCTCAACATCATGGCCACATCTTGATAATTCCCTTGCTGCAGTGAGACCAGCTACACCTGCGCCAATTACTAAAATTTTTTTATTAGTTTTTTTGCTATAGTTTTTAAGTTTAAAATGTTTAGCTATATTAAATGTTTCTGCAGATCTCTTAGAAAAGCATATTGATACTGAATCCCCATTAGAATCATCACTATGTCTGCAAGCATCCTCGCATGGTCGTGAACATACTCTACCAAGAATGCCAGGGAAAACGTTATCTTCTAGATTTATTTTGTAGGCTTTTTCATAATCTAGATTATAAATTGCTTCTAAGTAGCCAGGTATATCGGTATCTGCTGGACAAGCTGATCTACAGGGCACGCTTTTTTCGTACCATTTGGCATCTTTTATTTTTACTGATTCCCCAAGATTAATTGTCAAGGCAGGCGAGTATCTGCCAAAGTAACTCTTTTTCATATTTCCCCCTTCTATTACTTTAGCAAATATATGTTATGTTCATAGTATTTATTAGAGAACATACATAAGTATTTCCTAATGTTCTAGGTCATATAATCATACAATTAATAGATTTTTTAATATTATTATGTGATGATTAGAGTGTTAATTAACAGGAGAAAGATATGAGTTGGAGTCTAAAAGGGGATTATGCTGAAAGCTGCAATTGTGATTTAATGTGCCCATGTTTATATCTTCAAAGCCCAACAAAAGGTTTTTGTGAAGCTATGCTAGTATGGGATATTAGCGAAGGTAATTTAGGTGATGTAAAACTTGATGGACTAAAAGTTTCTGCATGGCTACATGCGCCTGGTCCTAATTTAACCGATGGTGGTTTTCAATTAGCATTATATATTGACGAAAATGCTTCTGATGAACAAGCTACTGCTATTGAAGAATTATGGGGTGGAAAGCATGGTGGACACCTAGGCGTCATAGCCAGCTTGGTTGGTGAAGTGATTGGCGTAAAAAGAGCTGCTATTACATGCAGTATCGATGGTATAAAAAAATCACTCGATGTAAGTGGTGTTGGCGGCTGGGATATGGCTGGTGTTGAAAGTGGAGATGGAAAAGTTGCACAATGTAATTATCATCCTCTTGCTATTAATCCAGGATTCCCTGTAGATGTCAGCATGACAAGTAAACAAGAGTATTCAGATCATGGCAGAACATGGAATACAACTGCTGATAGAGTAGGCCTTTCCGGACCATTTACTTATCAAGCATAATTAAAAAAATAATTTTTAAAGAGGGCTATATGCCCTCTTTTTTTATTAGTATAGTAGAAGTATAAATGTCAGAAAATAAAATAGAAAATCAAGAAATACTTAAAGCAATCAATGCTTTTAGCCAAAATAATTTTAAAGAAGCTGAAAGTATTTGTATGCAAGTTTTATCGAATGAAAATAATGCTGATGCAAATCATATTATTGGCTGCATTAGAATGGGAGAAAAAAAATACGATGAAAGCATAGGTTTTATAAATAAAGCTTTGAAACAAAAACCAGATGACATTGGAATATTAATATCACTAGGTTGTGTTTTAAGCTCTAAAAAGGACTATAAAGAATCTATTTTAATTTTCAAAAAAATAATTAAACTCAAAGATGATATTTCCCAGGTATATTTTTATTTAGGTGAGGCATTAAGAAAAACAGAAAAACTAGAAGATGCCCTTGTATCTTTTAAAAAATGTTTATCTATAAGTCCAGACCATATTGGCTGCCAATTACTAATAGGAATAATGTATGAAGAGCTTAAAAAATTTGACCAGGCTATAGAATCTTATAAATCATGCATTCAGACTAATTCTGACTATCCAGAGCCACACATATATCTTGGTATGTGTTTTTTATTAACAGGGAACTATGACGAAGGTTGGAAGGAATTTCAATGGAGGTCGAAATTAAAACAAAAAATATATCAAATTGAATTCACTAAGCCCGAGTGGAAAAATGAAGATCTGACTAATAAAACACTAGTCGTCATTGCCGAACAGTCAATCGGAGAAACTTTTCAACATATTAGGTTTGTAAAACAGCTCGCTATGGAAGGCGCAAGAATAATCGTAGTTGCCCCAGATGATATAATTGATGTTTTAAAACAACAAAAATGGATTTCTGATACCATAGGTTATGATGATCAAATCCCTGAACATGATTTTTATATTTATATGATAAATATAGCACGCAATCTTGAATGGAATCCTAAAATGGATACACAAAAACATCCATACCTAACTGCGAAAAAACAAGAATTTACTAATTGTATTAAGGGTAAAAAGAATATTGGTTTTATGAATAAGGCTGATATTAGCTTACCAAATTATAACCAAATACGTTTACCTGAAGATAAAATCAATACTATATTTAAGAAGTCAGGACATAATATTATAGATCTTTCTCTCGGATATAATTTTTCAGAACTTTCTAGTATCTTACAGCAATTAGATTTATTCATTACCATTGAAAGTGATCTATGTCATTTAGCTGGGTCTTTAGGCGTAAATACTTGGCTTATAATTCCTGTCGTTCCTAAGTATACTTGGGATATTAATTTCAAAAAAAGTACGCCATGGTACCCATGTATTGAGCTATTCAGACAGGAAATATATGGTGATTATAATTCAGTTTTAAAAAATATTGAGCAAAGGTTAACAGATGTCTAAATTTCTAATAAGACAGGCTTTCGCAGAAGCTATGGAATTTCATAAACAGAATAAATTTGATGAAGCAAAAGAAATTTATAATAAAATTCTAAAAGCTGATGAATCAGAACCAAATGCACATCATTTAATCGCATTAGTATTTATGGCGGAAGGTAATTTTCAGCTAGCGAAAAAACATATTGAAATTGCAATAGAAAAAGCACCCAATCAGGCAGTATTTCAGAGTAACTATGGTAGTTTATTGCATTCAATGGGCGAGAATCAACTGGCAGTTAATGCGATTAAGAAATCATTAAAAATAGATAAAAAGCTTTTTCAGTCTTATTATTCTTTGGGGATTATTTATACTGATATGCAGGAATTTGATAAAGCAATAGAAAATTATTATAAAGCAATAGAAATTGATAAAAACTCATCGGCAGCCCATAATAATCTTGCTAATTTGTTTAGCAGTCTAAATAATTCCGAAGCTGAATATCACTATAAGAAAACCGTCGATCTTGTTCCGGACGAGATATATCCTAGACTAAACATATCAAACTATTATATCAAGAATTCTAAATTTGCTGATGCTAAAAATTATTTAAATGAGCTTATTGAAATGGGTTTGACGTCAAAAGAAGTATACAATAGTTTAGGTGTTGCTCATAAAGGTCTGGAAGATATTGAAATGGCAAAGAAAATGTTTAACCAGGCTCTTGACCTCGACTCAAATTTTGATTTAGCACAAAAGAATTTAGATAGTCTATAGAATCCACGACCCAAAATTTTTAGTTATAAACTAAATATCTTATAAAACTAATCATATAAAAGTGTTACATTTACCCTACGGTCTTCATATCTGTCGTTAAAATTAAAAGTATCTGTGGTGTGGAAAAGTTTTGAGTTGAAAATTACAGCTCTATTTGTTTTATAAGGCACAATCTGCTCTGAGGATTTATTATCTGATAAAAATTTCTTCATCTTTGGTACGCTAACTCCAGCATTATAATCCTCAAAAGCCCAGTCTTCTGGTGGAATTGCATTCCAGATTTTTAAACCACCACTCTTTTTATCTAGGTTTGCCTCATCCGGAGTTATCCAAAAATTCACATTTACTACAGCTGGATCAGCATGTATATTAACCCCTTCTTTAGTACTTTCATATTTATATATCCATGCTTGAGTTAATTTTAAATTGTTAAATATATTTTTAAATGTTGATTTCAAATCTTCGCTTAATTTAAGCATAAATTCATTTGCCAACCCTCTACTTAAGTAAGCCCCAACATAACCTCCGTTATGAGTATATTTAAAAATGTTAGCAGTCCTGCAAAATATTTGTAATTTTTTTAGAGCATCTGGTGTTAATAAGTTATCAACAATCAATACCTCGGGTTTAGAATCTAAGTATTCAGATTCTAGTTTTTTTATATCATTATCCTCATTTATAAAATTTTGAGAAGAAACATTTGGTGGTTTATTATATAATATTTTAGCAATATTAAGTCTCATTGTGGATGATAAATCATTTAAATCAAAACTATTATTTTTAATTTTTAGATAAAGTCTTTTTAATTCTTGATAATACTCATTAGTGAATTTTGTATTTCTTATTCCATCTACATCATTATCAATAAAAGTTAGTTGTTCATATTCATGAGTTACTAAAGTGCTTATACTTTTTTTGTTATATAAATGTTTTTCAATATAGTCTGCCAAAACTTCTTGATTAGTAGTATCCATTGTTTGAATTTTATTAAAGCATTTAATTGCTTCAGTAGAGTTGCCCAACCACAAATTAGATAATCCTAAAGATATCAGCGCAGATGATAACTTAAATTCCGGTAATGTGTATAACTCTTTTGCTGTAATGGCATTATTAAATAATTCAATAGATTTATGAAGGTACTCTTTATTTCTATCAATCTTGTACTTTTCTTGATGCATTTCTCCGAGTCTCTGATATGCCTCTGGAAAACTATCGTTAAGTTTTACTGTTTTCTCCAAATACTCAATTGCTGCATCATAGTTTCTAATATCGGCATATAAGTTGGCACAATTAAAATAGGCTTGAAAGTTATCTTTGTCAATAGAGATTGCTTTTAAAAAATATTTTTCAGCATTCTTTGTGTCACCCAGTTCTTTATATACGATACCGAGGTTGTTATTCACCTCAAAACTATCTGGGTTTGATTTTAATGCTCTATTGAAATATTTAATTGCATCATTAAACATCAATTTATCTGATAATATACAACCATGAAGATAATTAGCTGCAAAATTTGTATCATCATTCCTTAAAACAGATTTATAAATATCATCTGCCTCATCCAACTTACCTTCTTGATGAAGAGCTATTGCCTTATCGAACAATGCTTTTTTATATAATTTATCTTCCATAATAAATTTATATTACTATTTGATGGTTTTTGCAATGAGCTGGGCTTTAGAATCTTTATCTCTATAGGATTTCTAAAAATAAGTCAAAATATTCCGAGATGGACTGATATCTTTTTTGACAGCTTTCTAAGACGTTTTTCTCTAGATTTGCATTTCTTCTTACAATTATTTTTTTTGCATTTCTTTGAGCAGTATATTTTCTTCATCACTATCATTTCCTTATGTATATTGGTGGGCCCGGGAGGACTCGAACCTCCGACCAATGGATTATGAGTCCACTGCTCTAACCAACTGAGCTACAGGCCCGTTTTATTTACTGAAGAAATTAAATCTCTTTTTCTTTAGATATTTTTGATGATATTCTTCTGCAATCCAAAAATTATCATCATGCTCAAGCGATGTCACTATTTTATTGTTAAATTTTTCTCTGTTTAATTCTTTTATTTTGTTTTCACTTGATAATTTTTGAAATTCATTAAGATAAAATATTGCTGATCTATATTGTGTTCCATAATCTGGTCCTTGGCTATTGAGTGTTGTGGGGTCATGTATTTCAAAAAATATGTCAAGTAGTTCATTATAGTCAATCACTTTATCATCGAAAAAGACTCTCACAGCTTCAGCATGATAAGTATCACCCCGGCAGACATTATCATAGGTTGGTTTATCCAGCTTGCCACCAATGTAACCAACTTCAGTTTCGATTACGCCTTTTGCAGAATTAAATTTCTCTTCTATACCCCAAAAACAGCCTGCAGCAAATATAGCTTTATCAATCATTATCTAGAAAACTTTTTAAATTATGGGCTCTTGACGGATGTCTCAATTTTCTGAGGGCCTTAGCCTCAATTTGTCTGATACGTTCTCTTGTTACATCAAATTGTTTACCTACTTCCTCAAGGGTATGATCTGTGTTCATATCAATACCAAACCTCATTCTAAGCACTTTTGCTTCTCTTGGTGTTAGACTGGATAATATCTCTCTCGTTGAGTCTGAAAGACCGGTATTAATTGTTTCATCTAATGGCTTTTCAGCATTTTCATCTTCAATAAAATCACCAAGATGAGAATCTTCATCATCTCCTACAGGTGACTCCATGGATATAGGTTCCTTTGCTATCTTCAAGACTCTTCTTACTTTGTCTTCTGGCATTTCCATATGTTCTGCTAATTCTTCAGGGGTAGCTTCTTTACCGTTCTCTTGTAATAATTTTCTTTGAATTCTATTGAGCTTGTTGATTGTTTCAATCATATGGACAGGTATTCTAATTGTCCTTGCTTGATCTGCAATAGATCTTGTAATAGCTTGTCTAATCCACCATGTCGCATATGTTGAGAATTTATAACCTCGTCTATATTCAAATTTATCAACAGCTTTCATTAAACCTATGTTACCTTCTTGAATTAAATCTAAGAATTGTAAGCCGCGATTTGTATACTTTTTCGCGATAGAAATAACAAGCCTAAGATTGGCCTCAACCATTTCTTTCTTTGCATTCCTTTCTTTAAGCTCCCCACTTCTCCGATCCTTATTAATTTTTTTAATCTCTGTAATAGATATATCTTGATCATCTTCTATAGCTTTTAATCTTTTCTGAAATTTTGTTAATTGATTCTTTGCTAATTCTTTCTCATCTGAATCTAGTTTAGAAGACACTAGATATTCATCGACAAAAGATAAGTCTTTGAAACTATCCTTAAGCTCGACTATTAATATTTTTTTCGGTATTTTGAGTGTATCCAAGCAAATTTTGACTATCTCTTTTTCATACTTAGAAATTAGAGATGTAATATTTTCAATCTTATTTGTTAATTTCTCTTTAAACAGACTAGTAAATTTGAAGTTTGCTGTTTTTTTTCTTATCTCCTCAAAAACATCTTTATAACGTTCATCTTTCTTTTGTTTGTATGTACTATATTCAAAATATAGACCAGATATCTCATTGACTGCTGCAACGACCATTTCTTTGTCTGGAGAGTTATCTATGACTTCTTCTTCAGTATCATTATCATCATCCACAGAGCTTGCTTCCTCTACTTCTAGGACTTCATTTTGATCTTTACTTTCCTCATCGGCTTTAGCCTCTGCTAATTTTAATATGTTAGGGCTGTTCTCTGGTATTTGGTCTGTTTTAAATTCTTTATCATCATCAGATTTTATATCTAATATATAATCTGATATCAACGAGTCAATTTCTTCTTCGTTTTCAATATTTTGAAAAATTTTCGTAAAAAAAGCAGTTGATTCGGGAAACCTTTGGATAGCTTGATATATTAATTTTTGACCTTCTTCTATTTTTTTTGCTATTATTATCTCCCCAGCTCTGTTTAGAAGTTCAACTGTCCCCATTTCACGCATGTACATTCTAACTGGATCTGATGTCCTACCAAATTCTTCATCCAAGCTAGATAGTACTTCCACAGCTTCATCTTCCGTGATATCGCTATCTTCATCATCTGTAACCTCTTCATCATTTAGGATAGGCGCATTCTCAGCTTCTTTAGCTGATTCAACAACTTTTATCTTAAGGTCAGTTATTAGTTTTGTTATCTGCTCAATTTGATCAGCATCAAATAAGTTGTTTGGCAGCAAATCGTTTATTGCAGAAACTGTTAAATAGCCTTGTTTTCGACCAGTCTCGATTAATTCTTTAATCTCTTTCTGTTTGCTTTTAGATAAATTTGAATTGGCCATAGATATTAAGTTACTTAAAAATGATGTATTATATCATCAATATTATTGTATTAAACAAATAAATGGATTCACCATCTATATAATAGAGACACTTTGAGGGATATTCAATTACTTAAAATGGCAGAATTATCAACCCCAACATGTAATTTCGGCGAAAAAGCTCATAATTTTGAACTTAAAGGGGTAGACGATAAAATTTGGTCTCTTGATAAATGCATGGGTTCTAAAGGCTTGCTTATAATGTTTATATGTAATCACTGTCCTTATGTAAAAGCAATCTTAGAGAAACTGGTTGTAGAAACTGATGTATTAGCAATGAAAGGGATATCAAGCGTCGCTATAAACCCAAATGATTATATCTCATTCCCTGAAGATTCCTTTGAGAATATGAAGATTATTTCAAAAAAGAATGGATTTGGCTTTCCGTACTTAATAGACGAAGATCAAAGTGTAACTAAAAATTATGGGTCTGTATGCACACCTGATTTTTTTGGCTACAACTCAAATTTAGAGCTACAATATAGAGGACGTTTTGACGATAGAGGGGCTAAAAATGTCATCAATCCAAACCAAAGTGATTTATTTAAGGCTATGTTTGAAATTTCAAGAACTGGCAAAGGCCCTATCAATCAAGAATCAAGTATTGGCTGTTCGATTAAGTGGAGAGATTAGAAATCATTTTTTTATTATATGAATAAACAAGAACTATCAAATGCAATTAGGTTTCTTAGCTTAGATGCCGTAGAAAAAGCTAAATCAGGACATCCTGGTGCCCCAATGGGAATGGCGGACATAGCTTATATATTGTGGAAAAAATTCCTAAAACATAACCCATCAAACCCAAAATGGTTAAATAGAGACAGATTTGTTTTATCAAATGGCCATGGCTCGATGTTGTTATATTCGCTTCTCCACTTAACAGGGTATAAAGTATCAATAAATGATATAAAAAATTTCAGACAACTCCATTCGATAACCCCTGGGCATCCAGAATGTGACATAACGCCCGGCGTGGAAACAACTACAGGTCCATTGGGGCAAGGTCTGGCAAATGCCGTAGGAATGGCTATTGCTGAAAAGTCACTAGCTAAAGACTTTAATGAAAAAGACTATCAGATTATCGATCATTATACATATGCATTTGTTGGTGATGGTTGTTTAATGGAAGGCGTTTCACATGAATCTTGTTCACTAGCAGGGACATTAGGGTTAAACAAACTAATAGTAATATATGATATGAATAATATTTCGATAGATGGAGATATTTCAATTGCATTTACTGAAAATATTAAAAAAAGATTTGATTCTTATGGTTGGAATGTAATTGATGGTGTAGATGGCCATAATTTTAAATCAATTGAGCAGTCAATAAGAAAAGCAAAACAACAAAAAAATAAACCAACGATTATTTGTATGAAGACTACTATTGGTTTTGGCTCTCCTAATAAAGCAGGAACTGGAGGAGTTCATGGAGCACCATTGGGTAAAGAGGAAGCAGAGTTAACCAGACAACGCCTTAAATGGAAATATAAACCTTTTCATATTCCAAAAACTATTTATAAAGAATGGTGTAATAAAAAACAAGGAAAATTACAAGAAGGTATCTGGCTGAAAAAACTTAATTCCTATAAGGTTAAATTTCCTAAGAAATATAATGAGCTTCAAAGAAGATTAAAAAATCGATTGCCAGCAACAGTTGATCAAAAATTTTCTGAATTAATATCACAAAATAAGAAATCCATGGCCACTAGAAAATCTTCTCAAGTTGTATTGGAAAAAATTGGACCACATATACCCGAACTGATAGGTGGTTCTGCAGATCTCAAAGAATCAAATCTTGTCTTTTGGCCTGAATCTAAACCAATGTCTAAAAATAATTTCTCTGGGAAATATATACATTTTGGTGTTAGAGAATTTGGTATGTGTGCTATCAGTAATGGTATCTTTCTACATGGTGGTTTCAGACCATATGCAAGTACATTTCTAATTTTTTCTGAGTATGCTAAAAATGCAATTAGGATGTCTGCATTAATGCATCTACCAATAATATATATATTTACACATGATTCAATAGGACTTGGTGAAGATGGTCCTACGCATCAATCTGTTGAACAACTGAGTACATTAAGGGTTATACCTGGCATGAGCGTATGGAGGCCGGCGGACTTAACTGAAACAGCATTATCATGGAAAAGCAGCTTGGATAAACTAAATGGACCATCATCACTAATACTTTCAAGACAAACTCTACCTGAAATTACGCGCAGTAAATCTCAAATACAATCAATACAAAAAGGTGGGTATATTATTTATGATTGTGGTAAAAAAATTAATGCTATAATTATAACATCTGGTTCTGAATTACATATTTGTCTTGAAGCCGCTAAAAAATTTAATAATTTAGGAGTTAATGTAAGAGTTGTTTCTATGCCATGTATGGAGATATTTATGTCACAACCTAAAAATTATCAAAATAAAGTTCTGCCAGCTGAAATTGATAATATATTGGCAGTTGAAGCTGGGGTTGGTGAGTGTTGGGATAAATTTATAGGCAAAAAAGGTGATAAAATTGTTATGAAATCTTTTGGATTATCCGCACCTGGAGATAAGGCTTTAAACTTTTTTGGTTTTACGGTGAAAAATATTATAAACAAAGTAAATAAATTAATTAAAACTAATAGGTAATAAAATGACGATCAAAGTAGCAATAAATGGTTTTGGAAGAATTGGAAGAAATGTCCTTAGGGCAAATTATGAAAATGCTTATGATAAAGAAATAGAGATTGTGGCAATAAATGATTTGGGTGATGCTGAAATTAATGCTCACCTATTAAAATATGATACTGCTCATGGATCATTTAACAAAAGTGTAGAAACAAAGAGTAAAAAAATCCTCATAGATGGCAAAGATGAGATAATTGTACTAAGCGAAAGGAATCCAGAAAAATTACCTTGGAAAGATTTAGGCATAGATGTTGTACTTGAATGTACAGGTTTCTTTGCCTCTAAACCTGCTTCAATGGCTCATATTAATGCTGGAGCCAAAAAAGTTTTAATATCTGCCCCTGCCAAAGAGGTGGATGCGACAGTGGTGTATGGTGTTAATCATGATGTTATAAAACCAAGCGATCAGGTTGTCTCTAATGCTTCTTGTACCACTAATTGTTTAGCTACCTTAATTAAAGATATACATGAAAAATTAAACATTGAAAATGGCATTATGACTACAATACATTCGTATACAAATGATCAAGTATTAACAGATGTTTATCATCCTGATTTAAGACGAGCGAGATCTGCAACACAATCCATGATTCCAGCAAAAACAGGTGCAGCGTCAGCTGTTGGGTTAGTTCTCCCTGATTTAAATGGTAAACTTGATGGGTTCGCCATTAGAGTTCCTACTATAAATGTTTCATTGGTGGATTTATGTTTTAATATTTCTAAAAAATCATCTATCGAAGAAATTAATAAAATAATTAAAAATGCCTCAGAAAATAACCTGAAGGGGATTCTGGGTTATAATAATAAGCCGCTAGTGTCTATTGATTTCAATCACTCTTCTTTTTCCTCAGTATATGACGAGAGTCTAACAAGAATGATGGATGATAAATTTTTTAAAATTTGTTCTTGGTATGATAATGAGTGGGGATTTTCAAATAGAATGTTAGATGTATCTAAAGTTCTTGCAAATGTTTGATGATTAAACTAATCACAAATTCTCATATCATTAATCAAACTATTTTATTGAGATTGGATCTAAATGTACCAACTTATGAGAATAAAATATTAAGTGATTTTAGAATTGTAAAATCTATTCCAACAATTAGATACCTTTTAAATAATAATAACAAAATTATAATTTTGTCACATTTTGGAAGACCAAAAGAAGGACTCAAGGATCCATCTTTAAGTTTAGAGAATATCTCTAATTACCTTGCAAAAAAATTGAATAAAAAGATTATATTTTATGATGATTGGATTGATGGTGTAGATTTCTTGGATGCTGATATTGTAATGTGTGAAAATGTACGATTTCAGAATGGAGAGAAAGCTAACTCACCTGCTCTTTCTGAAAAAATGTCTCGTTTAGCAGATATTTACGTATTTGATGCATTTGGCGTGTCTCATAGAAAAGAATCTTCAACTTATGGTATATCAGATTATCTAGATAGTTACGCAGGCTTGCTGTTAGAAGAAGAAGTTAAAAATGCACAATCATTACTAGCAGATAGCAAGCCTCCATTAACTACTATCATTTCAGGTGCGAAAATATCTACAAAATTAAGTCTAATAAAAAAACTAATAAATAAATCTGAAAATATTATTATTGGAGGCGGTATTCTCAATACTTTCCTATTAGCAATGGGGTTTAATGTTGGTAATTCTTTAATAGAAAAAAAGTTTATCCCCGAGGCAAAGGAAATAATCGATAGCGAGTATTTTAGCAAAATTGTCATGCCAATTGATGTTGTGACATCTGATAACATTGATTTTCTTAACCCTAATACGAAAGAGATTTCTATGGTACAATCTAAAGATAAAATACTTGATATTGGTGCGCATACAATTAACAGATATATTGAAGTAATTAATAAATCTAAATCTATATTCTGGAATGGACCTTTAGGGTATGTTGAAAAAAAACCATATGATAATGGAACGATTAAATTATCACAGGCTATTGCAGACTCTGATACATTTTCAATAGTTGGTGGTGGAGATACTATTCCAATTATTGAAAGTTTAAGAATTCAAAATAACTTCACATGTTTGTCAACGGGCGGTGGTTCTTTATTAAAATTTATTGAAGGAAAAGATTTACCGATATTATCTAAGTTAGGTGTTTATAATAAATGAGAAAAAGAACGAAAATAATTGCAACATTAGGACCATCATCTTCCAGCTCTAAAGTTATAACAAATTTGATAAAAGAGGGCACAGATGTATTTAGAATAAATTTATCTCATGCTTCTGTTGATCAGATAGCTAAAGTTATTTCTATTTTAAAATCTGCGTCAAATAAGTTAAACAGACCTATAGCTACATTAATAGATTTGCAGGGTCAGAAAATTCGCATAACGAATTTCAAAACAAAAAAATTTATTCAATTAAAATCCAATACCACTTTTATTTTAGATGCAGCTCTACCTAAAGATAATGGAAATCAAAAATCTGTTGGTCTTACTTATAAAAAATTACCCGAGCATCTGGATATTGGTGACGAACTATTGTTAAGCGATGCATTAATTAAATTAGAAGTTATAAAGATAGAAAAATCTAAGATTTACACTAAAGTCATACGTGGAGGTAAGCTAAAACCATATCAAGGAATAAATAAGAAAGGAGGAGGTTTATCACTTCAAGGCATAACCGAAAAAGACATTAAGGAATTAAAAGAAGCTATAAAATTAGATATAGATTATGTTGCAGTTTCATTTGTGAAAGATGCAAAGGATATACAATCTATAAAAAAAATTATAGGTAAAAAATCTATCGGCGTTATAGCCAAAATTGAAAGGAGTGAAGCTTTAGGCAATATTGATGAAATTGCAAAAATAAGTGACGGACTTCTCGTAGCCAGGGGTGATCTAGGTGTAGAGATTGGAATAGAACAACTACCTGCTGTCCAAGACAAGCTTATTCGTAAAGCTATATCATACGATAAAATTATTATTGTAGCGACACAAATGATGGAATCTATGATTAATAGTCGTGTTCCAACTCGTGCTGAAGTTTTTGACGTAGCCAATGCAGTTACATCAGGTGTAGATGCAATAATGTTATCAGCGGAAACAGCTATAGGACGATACCCAATAGATGTAATACAGGAGGCTAGTAGAATATGTGAGATTGCTGAAAGAACAAATAGGAAAAGTTTAAATCTTATACGCCAAGAAAAAGAATTTATGTCTGTTGATCAGATAATTGCTATGGCTGCAGTATATAGTGCTGGTAAATCAAATATAAAAGCCATCGCTGCTCTAACGGAAACAGGTTCAACGCCATTATGGATGTCACGCATACAGTCAACCATCCCTATTTATGCAATGACTCAAAATGATAAAACAAGTAGAAGAATATGTTTGTTAAAAGGGGTCTATTCTATTAGATTAAAAACTATCGAACATGTCCACGCAGAGGCAAATAAACAAGTAATAGATTTAATGCTAGAAAAAGGTGCTGTAAAAAAAGGAGATCTTGTGATTATTACTAAAGGAGATTTAATGGGAACGAGTGGTGGTACGAATGCACTAAAAATTGTAGAAGTTGGAAATTTAATAGAGGTATAATCAAAAGTATTATATAAAAGCAAAAAAATTTATGGAGTTAAAATGAATACAGAAGCACTCAAAAAAACAGCAGAAATAATGATGAATAAACCAAAAGGCTTATTGGCAATGGATGAGAGCTCACCTACATGCGCAAAGAGATTTGCAGCACTTAAAATTCCTGAAACCGAAGAGAATAGAGTTCGATATAGAGAGTTGATTGTTACTACACCTAATTTATCTAATTATATAAGTGGCGCCATATTGTTTGATGAAACATTCCATCAAAAAATGAGTACAGGCATTTTATTTAGAGATCACTTAAATAGCATTGGTATTCTTCCCGGCATAAAAGTTGATACTGGCGCGAAAGATTTTTCTTGTCATCCTAACGAAAAGATCACTGAAGGTCTTGATGGATTAAGAGATAGATTGGTAAACTATGAAAAATTAGGCGCAAAATTTTGCAAATGGAGAGCCGTGATAACAATAGGCGACAATATTCCATCACAAGCATGTATTTCATCTAATTGTAATGCGCTTGCAAGATACGCTTCATTATGTCAAGAAAATAATCTTGTCCCCATCGTAGAACCAGAGGTGCTAATTAACGGAAAACACTCGATAGATAAGTGTAATACGATTACGAGAGAAACCCTAAAATGTCTTTTTGATCAGTTGGCGTTATTAAATATATATTTACCTGGCACTATACTTAAGCCAAGTATGGTTATATCCGGGGATAGTAATGATAGCCGTGCTGATTTTAAAATGGTTGCTGATATGACAATTAAATGTCTAAAAGATATTTGTCCAGATGACTTAGGTGGTATTGCATTTTTATCTGGTGGACAAACTAATGAAGAAGCTACAACACACTTAAATCTAATGAATAAGGATTATGATTCGTTGCCATGGCGTGTAACTTTTTCTTATGCTCGTGCTATTCAGCAATCAGCTTTGAATGCATGGTGCGGTAAAGATGAGAATAGTCAAAAATCACAAGAAATTTTATCAGAAAGAGCAAATCTATGCTCTAAAGCTTCCATAGGTGAATTATAATAACTAATTTTTAAAATTTATTACTTTTAATATTTTTTCAAAGCTTTTTTCGTTAGATGATTTCTTATTATTTATTTGAATTATTGGTTTCTTTATCATGGAGCTTAACTCTTGATAGTTATTCATCCCAATAGGCTGTTTGTTTTCTATTTTGTTTAATATGATAGCCAAAAGTGTCAACTTATATTTTTTTATGATATTTATACATAATAAAACATTATTTATAACCCCGATTTCATCTTTTGCTACCAATAATATTGGGCTATTAATTTTTTTGATGAGATCAATATTTAAGCCATCTATCGCAATGGGAGAACATATACCCCCCGCTCCTTCAACAAGAAGATAATCATGCTTTGGAAGTATCTCTATTTTATTTAGATAGTTTCTAATATTAATTCTCTTTCTTGCTAGTTTTATTGCCATATTTGGTGATATTGGCGGTTTAAATCTATAAGGGTTAATTAAATCTAAACTAACTCTCTCATCTAATAATTTATAATATCTGTATGAATCATCAGGTACTAGTTTTGATTTGATTATTCTACATCCAGTTTCAATTGGTTTAAAAGGTATAATTTTTAGACCCTTTTTGATAGCAAGCCTAACCAAGTTCAACCCTATAAAGGTCTTCCCAACATCGGTATTTGTCCCTGTTATAAAAATTTTATGATTTCTTTTCACAATCACTATGATGTAATCAAATCATATGCTAGCTGATATTTACTGATTAGTACTCTCTTAATATCATCTGGTATATTGATTTGATTATTATCCCAATTATTATTTATTAAATAATTTCTAAAAAATTGTTTATCGAATGATTCATACTTGATTTCTTGAGTTTTCTTGTCATACAACCAAAATCTCGAACAATCTGGTGTGAATATTTCATCTATTAAAACGAGATTATCATCTTTATCAATACCAAATTCAAACTTTGTATCTGCAATTATAATACCTCTTTCTTTTGCATACTCATATGCAAATTTATAGAGAGAAAAACTTATATCAATAATTTTAGATGTTAAGTCATTTCCTACTAAATTTTTCATTTCTACCACACTAATATTCATATCTTTCTTACCAACTTCTGCTTTAGTTGACGGTGTGAATATCGGACTTTCCAACTTATCAAATTTTTGATATTGTCCACCAATCTCAAGACCGTTAACTTTTTTAGTTTTGTTATATGACTCCCATGCTGAGCCATCTAGATGTCCTCTTACGATAGCTTCTATAGGTAAAACTTTAGTTTTTTTTACCAACATACATCTGTCTGCAAAGGTAGTAGGTAATTTTTGATTATCAGTATTATCTATATGATTAGCAATAATATGTTTTGTTTTAGTAAACCAAAATTTAGCCATTTTAGTTAACAAAATACCTTTATTATCTATTAAATCATTAAAAACAAAATCAAAAGCTGAAATGCGATCTGTTGTTACAATTAGTAGTCTATCTGAATCAAAGTTATATACATTTCTAATTTTCCCTTTGAAAGCTAAATCATATTTTGCAAAGGATTCTTCTAGACTACTCATAGTTATTTAATCAGTGAAAAATAATCTGAAAATCTGCTTTTATTAGTAGCAAATTTAGATTCTTCACTTTCAGCAAACTTCTTTGCTGAGGATAAATTATTGTTTGCATCTCCAACAACAATTAATCCAACCATACCTAAAATATAATGAGGTGTACACTTATATCCATATACGCCTTCTGTATCAAATTTGACAACAATTTCCTCATTCATTTTTCCATTCCATGTCGAACCACCGGCCGGTGTCATTTCATCAATTGATACGGAATTATGTCCTGGTTGAGCGTTTAACCATCTAACAGTATCCCCAGCTTTAATTTGTAGAACTGGTGGCTCAAAAACCATCATTTCGCCAGCATTTGAACTTAACATTTTTACTTGATGTTCTGCAGCATATACATTACTTATAGTCAGAAAACATAAAAATAACCCTATAAATTTAATTTTTTTCATTATACTTACTCCATTAATAAAGCATATAATATCATGAAAATTATAATATAATTAATAACTCTGTTAACATATGTACATCTAGTAAATATATTTATATTTAATATGAAAGATTATAAAATTGCCCCGTCTATACTATCTGCTGATTTCTCTAGATTAGGCGAAGATGTTGCTAATGTTATCGCCGCAGGCGCAGACATGGTGCATTTTGATGTGATGGATAATCATTATGTCCCAAACTTGACCTTTGGGCCAATGATATGTTCAGCATTAAGGAATTATGGCATTACAAGCCCGATTGATGTTCATCTCATGATTAAACCGGTTGATAGAATAATTCCAGATTTTGCTAAAGCTGGGGCAAGTTATATAACATTTCACCCGGAAGCTTCTGATCATGTTGATAGGACAATTGACTTAATAAAGGAAAATGGGTGTAAAGCGGGAATCGTTCTTAATCCAGCTACATCTATTAATCATCTTGATCATTGTTTGGATAATTTAGATATGGTTTTGTTAATGTCTGTTAATCCGGGCTTTCCCGGCCAAAAATTTATTGAAGGCACCTTGGAAAAAATTACAAAGGTTAGAGATCTCATTGATAAAGAGGAAAAAGATATAAGACTAGAAGTTGATGGAGGTGTAAATCTACAAAACCTACAGAAGATTGCAAATGCTGGAGCTGATACATTTGTTGCAGGCTCGGCAATTTTCAAGTCAGAAAACTACAAAAGCACCATTAATTCTATGAGAGATATACTTGCTAAAAATAAGTAGCAAAGATCTTTAATCAAATGAAAGAAGAAGAGTTTATAAGACATATCGAAGAAGGATACCAGCTCATTCCTGTTTCAAAAGCTATTGATAACCTTAATCTGGATCCAATTGATGTTTATGAAAATCTAGCAGATAAGTCAAAGTCATATCTCTTTGAATCATTAGAAGGTCAGAAAGATTGGAGTAGATATACAATCATAGGACTACCATCAAATGATTATATTGAAGTATCTCAAAACCAAATTAGAATTTATGAAAATAATCAATTGGTTAAAAAAGTAATGACAGAAAACCCTGTCAAATGGATTGAAAATTATCATAAGAGTTTCAGAGTATTCCAGGATTCTACTTTACCTCAGTTTCAAGGTGGCCTCGTAGGTTATTTCGGATTTGATACTATAAAATATTTTGAGCCTAACATAAAATATAAAACTCAAAAAGATACGATGGAAACTCCTGATATATGTTTGATTGTCTCAAAAAAATTATTAATTTTTGATAAGATTAAAAACGCCATTAATATTATTATCTATGCTGAAAATAATTTAGATAGTTTTCTTCAGGCTGAAAAAGAAATATTAGATAAGATTGATTATTTAAATAAATTCTCAAAACCCCATAATTTTACTAATCAAAAAAAAATTAATGAAGATATCAAAATTAGTTATGATTTAGAAAAAAGCGACTTTATTTCATCTGTTAAAAAAATAAAGCAGTATATTATGAATGGTGATGCCATGCAGGTGGTGCTGTCTCAAAGAATGTCTATGCCTTTCTATAACAAACCTATTAGTTTTTACAGAGAACTTCGTAGTCTAAATCCATCGCCATATATGTACTATCTAAATATGGGAGACCACCATATTGTTGGCTCTTCTCCTGAAATATTAGTCAGACTCGAAGATAACTTAATCACTGTGAGGCCAATCGCCGGTACAAGACCAAGAGGAAAAAATGCGGTCGAGGATGATTTATTAGCTATTGAGTTAAAAAATGATTCTAAAGAAATTGCCGAACACCTAATGCTCATAGACTTAGGAAGAAATGATGTAGGCAAGGTGTCTAAAATTGGTAGTATTAAGTTAACAGATAAAATGATAATAGAAAAATATTCTCATGTAATGCATATGGTTTCAAATGTAACAGGTGATATATTAGATAATTTGGGAATGATGGATGTTTTAAAGTCTACTTTCCCTGCAGGGACTGTATCCGGTGCACCAAAATTTAGAGCTATTGAAATTATTTATGAGTTAGAGTCTATTAAAAGAGGTATATATGCTGGTGCTATTGGATATCTGGGCTGGAATGGTAATATGGATACAGCAATAGCTATTAGAACATGTGTTATAAAGGATGGTATATTACATATCCAATGCGGAGCTGGTATTGTAAACGATTCCGTACCAGAACTAGAGTGGGATGAAACAATAAATAAAGGCAAAGCCATAGTTCAGGCTTATAAGAATCTAAGGATAAAGAAAATATGATTTTGATAATAGATAACTATGATTCATTTACATATAATATTGTTCAATATTTGGGTGAGCTTGGTGCTGAACTTTTAGTTCATAGAAATGATGAATTAAGCATCAAAGATATCAAAAAAATAGAACCTAAAAAAATAATAATTTCTCCAGGACCATGTACACCTAATGAGGCAGGGATATCTATAGATGTTATTCAAGAGTTTCATAAATCTTTGCCTATTTTAGGAATATGTCTCGGTCATCAGAGTATCGGACAAGCATTTGGTGGTCGAATTATTTCTGCTAAAAAAATAATGCATGGAAAAACTTCCTCAATCATTCATGATGGGAGCGAGATCTTCAAAGAGGTATCCGACCCATTTGTCGCTACTAGATATCATTCATTGGTAGTAGAAAAATCATCTCTTCCTGATTGTTTAAGGATATCAGCTTGGACAAATAATAAAGAAGATGATGAAATAATGGCGATTAGACATATAGACTATCCAGTTTTTGGATTGCAATTTCACCCTGAATCTATACTAACGACATCGGGGCACCAGCTTTTAAAGAACTTTTTGGAAATTTAAATTGTATAAGAATTTACTTACAAAACTAAACAATGGAGAAAATTTAAGTCAAGATGAATCTAAAGCTTTCATAGATTTAGTGTTTGAAGGTGTAATCCCTACGGAAATTTTGACTGAGTCATTAATATTATTAAATAAGAATGGATTTGGATCTGAAGAATTAACAGGTTTTGCTAGATCTATGCGAAATGCATCTCAAAAAGTTATCTGTAATAAAGATATTGTTGATAATTGTGGAACTGGTGGCGATGGGCTCGGCACATTCAATATATCAACAACTGCGTCATTAATAGCTGCTTGTACAGGTGTAAATGTGGCTAAACATGGGAATAAAGCAATAACGAGTAACTCTGGAAGTGCTGATTTACTAGAGTCAGCAGGAGTAAATATTAAACTGACACCGGAACAAGTGGGTCAATGCATTGATGAACTTAATTTTGGTTTTATGTTTGCCCCTTTACATCATCAATCAATGAAACATGTTGCAGAGTCAAGAAAAGCTATAGCCCCAAATAAAACAATATTTAATTTACTTGGCCCATTAACAAATCCCGCTGGTGCTAAAAAACAACTCATTGGCGTATACTCAAAAGATATGATGATGCCTATCGCTGAGACATTAGTTAATTTAGGTACTGAAAGGGCCATGATAGTTAACTCTGTTGACGGTCTAGATGAAATAAGTATTTTTGAAAAAACTAATATCATCGAAATAGATAGTTCCAAAGTAACTTCCTATATTTTCGATCCATCAAAGTATATAAATTGTAATGGATCATTGAGTGATATTTTAGTCAGTAGTCCCTCGGAAAGTTTACAAATGATGCAAAATGTTCTAAATAATACTAATCATAATTCTAGGGAGATATCAGTTATTAATGCAGGAGCTCTTGTATATATTTCAGGCATAACTGATAGTTTAAATGAGGCTATCACTTTATGTGAAGATGTTCTAGAATCTAAAAAAGTCAACCATAAACTAAAAGAATTAATAAGCTTAACAAATAGTTTTCAAAATGCTTGAAGAAATAATTAAAAATAAAATTATAGAGGTTGAAACTCTTAAAAAAACTCAAAATAATTCATTAGATGACATTTTGTCTATGAATATACCTAGAAAAAGTTTTACTAAGTCTTTAACAGAAAAAATTAATTCTGGTAAAAATGCCATAATTGCAGAGTTAAAAAGATGTTCACCTAGTAAAGGCTATTTAGATAAAAATCTTAATATGAAAGAAATGGCTCAAACCTATCAAGATTCAGGAGCTGCTTGCATTTCAGTCTTAACAGATTCAAAATATTTTAAAGGTTCTAATGAAGATTTAAAACTTGTAAAAAAAAGTATAAATCTTCCTATATTAAGAAAAGATTTTATTATTGATGAAACACAGATTATTGAATCAAAGTTAATTGGAGCTGATTGCATCTTACTAATTGTGGCATGTTTGAGCTCTCAAAGACTCAAGGAACTTCTAGATTTCAGTGACAAAATAGGAATAGATGTTTTAGTGGAAGTTCATAATGAACAGGAATTATATACCGCGCTAAAGAATAACTGTAAAATCCTAGGAATAAATAATAGAGATTTAAAGACGTTTAATGTAGATATAGAAACAACTATTAGGTTACAAAATAAAATAGAGAATGATGACATAATTGTTATAAGTGAAAGCGGGATTAAAGACATCAGTACAATCAAGACTTTGAATGAGAACAACATACATGCTTTCCTAGTAGGAGAAAGTCTTATTACAGATAATACACCTGCGATTACTTTAAAGAATATGGTTGGTTAATATGAGAGAAACATTAGGAATAAAGCACGTTGCATTGAAGGTTAGAAATTTTAATGAGTGTCTTGATTTTTATACTAATATTGTCGGCATGTCTATAGATTGGAAGCCTGATGAAGAAAATGCTTATTTATCAAATGGAAAAGATAATCTAGCATTACATTTAGATAATAAACTTGATTTGAAAAGTAAGAATAATCGTTTAGACCATTTTGGTATAATGTTAGCTGAGAAAAAAAATGTTGATGAATGGTATGAATTCATGTTGTCGAATAAGGTTGCTATATTCAAAGATATCCAAAACCATCGGGACGGTTCTAGGAGTTTCTATTGCTATGACCCTGATCATAATGTGCTACAGTTCCTATGGCACCCTATATTAAATAAATAATGTTAAAAAAAATAAGCAATACCAGCTCAACTTTAATCATAAATTCATATGAAGGTTTTTACTTAAATAATCCTAAAGATACTCTAGCCATTCAAGAAAAAATATCAAAAACCTATAATAGTAAGAACTTAATCAATATTGCCAGAAAGATTTCACAAACGATTGAAACAGAAATTTTACATGAGTCTTCTCATAATTTTAAGCCCTTTGGTGATAGTGGGTCTATGTTAATACAAGCAGACTTATCTCTATACAATTCAGCAACTCTGCATTTGGAGGAAAGTCATATTACATTTCATACTTACATAGAAGATATATTAAAAAATTATTTGATAGTTAGGTTAGAATTTCATATTTCTTCATGTTCCGAAGCCAATGTTTTTCATTCTATCCATGATATATTCCATAATAGTGCTTATTATAATTCTTTGTTTCCGGATTTAGTCACTATTGATTATTTACGAAGAGGTGCTAAATTTGGCAACCATAGCGGTGATATAATAAATGACGACTTTGATATATCCGATATTAAATTCAAGAATCTTTATCACATCCTATCCAATAATAAATTTGTAAATAGTCCTAATACAAAAAATTATGTTCTATTACTTAATATGAAGGATATGGTAGAAAAGTTGCAAGCTGAAAACTCTTTTTTATCAATACGATTAATCCATCAGCTTAGAAATTTTTTGTTACAAAGCTATGCAAATGACTATGATAAAAGGGATTTACCTGATTTAGAGTATATTCAATAATCATATTCGACCTGTTATCTCTTTCATTATAGTAGACAAAATCGACATGGTTTTTTTTAGAAACTCAGGTATTTCATTGACTCCAATTTGTTGTGCTGTATTTCTATGTTTTTCTTCGTCTTTGGCTATCGTGTTCAAAAACTCTTTGCTCCTCTTATCTTGTTTTGGCAAAGACGAGATTGACCCTTCTAAATGAGCTTTTACTTGTTTTTCTGTTTCTTCTATAAAACCAAGCTTCCAATCTTTTTCTTTCAAACCTGCTATTGAACCAAGCGTAAAAGAAGCAAGATACCATAGTGGGTTCAACATACTTTTCTTGCCATCTAATTCTTTCAACCTCTGATTGCATAGTTTAAGATGATAATTTTCCTCTTCGCACATCTGATATAACTGCTGCTTAACTTTCTTATCTTTAGTGAATGCAGCCTGCCCTCTGTATAAAGCTTGAGCACATACTTCACCCATATGATTGATTCGCATTATTTTTTCTGATTGACTAGATTGAGTTTTATTTAATTTAGCTTCCGTATCATTCGAGGACCATGCATCTGATTTATTATCATAAATAGTCCCTAAAGCATACTCAACCTCTATGATTAGTTGATCAACGAGTGAATTATTTTTATTTTGCATAAAACATATTAAAACACCTAATGACTGGCCTATAAATAACTTTTTTTATAAATTTCTTGTATAGATCCTATGATATGCGTAAAATCATGAATACTGTGTATTTAGGCATAATTATGAACAACAAAGAATGGTATATAATAGACGCAAAACAGGCTGTTTTAGGAAGATTGGCTTCCAAGATTGCTACTCTGTTAAAAGGTAAGCATAAGCCTACTTATTTGCCTCATGAGGATAATGGGGATTATGTAGTGGTTGTTAATGCAAAAAACTTAAATGTGACTGGCAATAAGCTTGAAGATAAAGTTTACTATAAACATACTGGTTATGTCGGAAATATGAAGAAACCAAATTTAGCTAGTGTTATGAAAAAAGACCCATCTTTTGTAATTATGAATGCTGTCAGAGGTATGTTGCCAAAAAATCCACTGGGCAGGAGTATGCTTAAGAAATTAAAAGTATATAACACAAGTGCACACCAACATCATGCTCAAAAACCAAAGAAACTAGAGATTTAATATGCATAAAGCTTATGGTACTGGAAGAAGAAAGACGTCAAGTGCACGAGTGTATCTAAATGAGGGCACGGGCCAGATTACTATTAATTCTCGTGATATTGATAATTTTATCCAGTCAAAATCATTGAAGTCATATTTGATGGCTCCACTAGAAAAATCACAACTAGAGAATAAAGTAGACTTAAAAATTAATGTAGCTGGAGGAGGACCAAGTGGCCAAGTTGGAGCTATCGTTCATGGTGTCACAAGAGCTCTTATAAAATATCAAAGCGATTTACTTCCCATATTAAGAAGAGAAGGGTTTGTTACGAGAGATGCTAGGAAAGTTGAAAGAAAAAAAGTTGGATTACGAAAAGCAAGAAAAGCTACACAATTTTCTAAAAGATAATTTCATAACTCATCAATATTTGACCCATTTGAAACAAGCAATATATCGGCTCCACGCATTGCAAATAGCCCAGTAGTGACAACTCCTGGAATATTATTGATTTCTTGTTCTAATTTTATAGGCTGTTGAATTTGTAGGTTATGAGTGTCAACAATAATATTGTTATTATCTGTAAGATAGTTTTCTCTTAAAACAGGCCGCCCTCCTAATTTAATCATTTCTAGAGATACTAAACTTTGAGACATTCCGATAACTTCTATTGGTAAAGGAAAACTGCCTAGAGTATCAACCAACTTACTATCATCAATCATACAAACAAACTTATCGCTGGCATGAGCTACTATCTTCTCTCTGGTTAATGCACCACCACCACCTTTAATCAGTTGCTTATGTTGATTAGACTCATCTGCACCATCAATATATAATGGAATTCTTCCAGATTCTTTTAAATCAATAACTCTAATATTCTTTGACTTTACTAATTTCGTAGTCGCTTCAGATGATGAAACAACTGCATCTATCTTAGATTTAACTTTATCCAGTTGCTCTATTAGACAATTAACAGTACTTCCTGAACCAATGCCTATTATTTGACCATTCTCAATATATTCTAATGCTGCACTAGCAACTTGTATTTTTTTTGTATTTTGGTCCACGTAAATAAGTATTTTTCGTTAAATTATATTAATATATCCTGCTATTATACATTATATGAAGGTTTAAGATGCGAGAAAATAAATTAAAGTCAGTTTATAATAAAATAAAGAAAACAAATGTTTATGACATTGCAGTCAAGACTCCACTTGACTATGCTAAAAATTTATCTAAACGCTTAGAAAATGAGATATACATAAAAAGAGATGATCTTCAGCCTGTGTTCTCTTTCAAACTCAGAGGTGCATATAATAAAATTTCCAGATTAAAGGCATCAAAAAATATTACTTCTTTAATTGCAGCGTCTGCTGGCAATCATGCACAAGGTGTCGCACTTTCTGCCAAAAAACTTAAAATTAAGGCTATCATTGTGATGCCAAAAACCACCCCCAATATTAAGATTAATGCAGTCAGGGCTTTAAAAGCTCAAGTAATACTATTTGGTGACTCATATGATGATGCATATGATTTTGCAAAAAGAAAGGCAAAGAAAGAGAAGCTAGATTTTATTCATCCATATGATGATATTGATGTTATTGCGGGCCAAGGGACCGTTGCCCTTGAAATTATTGAGCAACTCAAAACAAAGCCAGATTATATATTTGTGCCTGTTGGCGGAGGAGGTCTACTTGCTGGTATTACAAGTTACCTTAAATATGAAAGCCCAAAAACTAAAATTATAGCTGTTGAGCCGTCTGACTCTGATTGTTTTAATCAAGCGTTTATAGCTAAAAAAAGGGTTAAATTAAAAAATATTGGCATATTTGCTGATGGTGTAGCTGTCAAACAAATTGGTAAAACTACTTTTGATTTAACAAGGGATTATGTCAGCTCATCACTGTTGGTAACTACTGATGAGATATGCGCAGGTATTAAAGACCTATATGATGAAACCAGGACAATAGCAGAACCAGCTGGCGCGCTATCTATTTCAGGAATAAAAAAGTTTATCAAAATGCATAACATTAAGAATAAGTCTTTTGTAGCAATCTTTTGTGGTGCAAATATGAATTTTGATAGATTAAGACATGTTTCAGAAAGGTCTGAATTAGGAGAGTTAAATGAGATGCTAATTGGTGTAACTATTCCAGAGCAACCTGGAAGTTTCAAGAATTTTTGTTCTCTAATTGGTAAAAAATCAATTACTGAATTTAACTATAGATTTGCTAGTAAATCTGAAGCACATGTCTTTGCTGGGATAAAGCTTAGTAATGGTATTGAAGATAAAAAAAGTATACTAAAAAATTTAAAATCAAATGGTTATAAAGTTATTGATCTAACAGACAATGAGATGGCTAAATTACATATTAGATATATGGTTGGTGGGGTCTCATTAAACACAGAAAATGAGAAACTATTTAGATTTATATTTCCTGAAAAACCTGGTGAGCTCTTAAATTTCTTAAATTCTATTGGTAGCAAGTGGAATATTAGTTTATTTCACTATAGGAACCATGGTGCAGATTTTGGTCGAGTATTAATTGGTATACAGGTTTGTTCCGAAGAAGAACAAGTACTTCTAAAGCACTTAAATAAGCTTAATTACGAGTTTTTCGATGAAACGTATAACAAGGCATATAATTTATTCCTCAGTTAAAAAAAAGGCCCTATTCAGGGCCTTTTAATCTAAGTGAACATTACAAGCACGCTCATAATGTATTGCTAAGAAAAGATTCTATCTTCTTTTTCTTCTTTTAGCAGTCTTTTTCTTAGCTTTTCTTTTAGTCTTTTTCTTAGCGACTTTCTTCTTAGCTTTTTTCTTAGCTACTTTTCTTTTCGCCTTTTTCTTAGCTTTTTTCTTAGTTTTCTTTTTTGCAGCTTTTCTACGAGTAGTTGTTACTTTTTTCTTAGCAACTTTCTTCTTAGACGCTTTCCTCTTTGTTACTTTTGTTTTTCTCTTAGCAACTTTTGCTTTTTTCTTTGCTACCATAACTGTTACCCTCCGCAGTGTTGGTGGTTATTTTTAGTTTATGGAGTTAAATATAATAAAACAAGTTTTTTTTTATTGTTTTTTAATAAAATAATCTATTTTTTTGTAAAAAACTGCTAATTTTTTATTTTTTTGTATATTTATTGTATTTTTTATTTTTTTTGCACTTTTTTCGTGCATTTTTTCCTTTTTTTACTCTAAAGATAAAATAAATTGCCAATTTTTTTTAGAAACCTCTGTTATTGACAATCTATTACCTCGTTGCACCACTTTCATGTCTTGTAATTCTTTTTTACTTTTTAATTCAGTTAGGCTTATTACTCTTTTTAGCTTCCTTTTATACTTTACATCTACCATTAGCCATGTTGGTTTCTCTTTTATACTTTTTTTATCATAGTATTTAGCTTTTTTATCAAATGCAGTATGATCTGGATATGCCTCTTTGTTTATTGTCATCAAACCATATATGCCTGGTGTCTCACAATTTGAATGATAAAAGAATGCTTGATCACCCACTTTCATATCATCCCTAATCATATTACGAACTTGATAATTTCTTATGCCATCCCATGGCTCAGTTTTGTCTTTTTTTAGATTATCAATACTATAATCATCCGGTTCATTTTTCATGAGCCAGTATTTCATTCATCAATACCAAAACTGTCTATAGATTTTTGTAGTGACTCTATTTCATCACCTATAGTTGAAAATTCCTTAAGCTCATCTTCTTGGTTTAAGTAACTACTCACGATGTTCAATGCTGCCATTACCGCAATTTTATCTTTTGTCATTGTTGGGACACTTTTTTTTATTTCAGACATTTTTATATCAAGAAACGCTGCTGATTTCTGGAGCGATTCAATTTCTTTTTGGCTACATTTGATTTTATACTCCTGATCTAGAACTGTAATTGTTATCGTTTCTTGTTCCATATTAATCTGACTCTACATTTTTGATTCTTTCTAATATCGCCTCGATCTCTTCCTTAGCAAATTCATTCTTTTTCACTAATTCAGCTTTTTCTGAGACTAGACCCGATTGTTGCTGCTGCAGTAAGGAGTTCTCTATTTTAATTTTCTTAATTTCCTCCTTAACATTATCTATTGAGGCCTTGAGGTTTTCTAATTGTTCAGTTAATTTCGACATACTTTTAAAACAAATTTCTTTTTAGATATAAAACTTTTCCATTATAATAATGTAGCTAACTAATCAAAAAGAAACAATGCATTTATTACATAAAAACTTAGATAATTTTTTGACTAAAATAGATAGCCCATTCTCTATAGATGAAGTATCTGGTTATTTATCTGGTTTTGCTTCATCAAATGTACCATATGACAAATATCATAATGGTTTAATAATCTATTTTTCAGGTGGCGGTATTTCTATACATGATGATTTAAATCTAGATATTATTAAATCTAACATTTCTCATATATCCGCGTCTTTAGAAAAACATGATTTTTCTTTCCCTTTTGATTCCTCTAAGGATTTAACTAAGAAACTGATAAATTTGGCGGCATGGTCTAGAAACTTTATTTTGAGCATAAATTACTTGATGGATAATAAGCTGTTAAATAACACTCTAAATATTCAGGAAATAATGCATGATCTAACTGAAATTAGCAAAGTCGAAGATAAATATAATCTTGATAACTCTACAGATAACAATAATTATTATGATGATATCAGTGATTATGTAATATCTTCAATGTATTATATTTATATGGAATCTAAAAAAGTTAATAAATAATGTTTGATAAGAAAATTTACATAAAGAGAAGAGGAAAACTAGCCCTAGAAATGGTGAATAATTCGGTAGCTTTAATAGAAGCATCTTCAGAAAAAATTAGAAATAATGATGCATATTATAGATTTAGGCAATCTAGTAATTTCTTTTATTTAACTGGATTTGATAAACCAAACGCATTCTTGATGCTGATTAAGAAAAAAAATAAAGTTAAATCAGTTTTTTGTTCAAAAAAACCCAATAAACACGACGAAATATGGACCGGTAAACTTCTTAGTTCAAAACAAATAATGAATAATTATGGTTTCGATGCTTGTGATTATTTTGAGTCAATAGAGAAGATAATGCGTGTTAATTTAGAAGGAATAAGTGTTATCTATCACTCTCTTAAAGAAGATACTTTTATCAAGAAAGTTTTTGACGATACTATATCTAATTTGGATAAACAATATAGGAAGGGAGTTGAGTCCCCATCTCAGGTATATTCATTAAAAAAAGTTTTGCATAAGCTGAGACTCGTAAAAGACAAAGATGAAATTAAAAATATAAGAAAAGCAACTGATATTTCATCTAAGGCACATGTGGAATTGATGAAAAGATGTAAGCCAGGGTTAAATGAGAAAGATCTGGAGGCAGGACTTATTTATAATTTTAATCTTAATAATGCAACAGAAGCCTATACCTCTATAGTTGCGTCTGGAAAGAATGCTTGTATATTACATTATATTGATAATTCATCAAAATTAAAAAATGGAGATTTATTATTAACTGATGCTGCTTGCGAATTCAATAAATATGCATCAGATATCACAAGAACTATTCCTATCAATGGTAAATTTAGTAAAACACAAAAAATAATTTATCAAATCGTTCTCAGTGCTCAAGAAAAAGCTATCGCAAAATGTTACATAGGTAATACATTAAAAGATATTCACAATGAGGCTGTAAAGATTTTATGTAAAGGGCTTATTGAGATTGGATTATTAAAAGTATCCTATAAAGAAGCTATCAAGAGTCAAGTATATAAAAAATTCTATATGCATAATACAGGACATTGGATGGGGTTAGATGTTCATGATCCATGCGATTATATGGAAAATGAAAAACCAATTATCTTAAAAGAAGGTATGGTATTTACTGTTGAGCCCGGCATCTATATAAGACCGGATAAATCAATAAATAAAAAATACCATAATATAGGCATAAGAATAGAAGATGATGTATTGATTACGAAAAATGGCCCCGAGGTTTTGACTGCTGTTGCTCCAAAACAGATAAAAGACATAGAAAAAATGATGAGCGATAAATATGTCTGAAGGTAAATTTGATTTTATTATTAGTGGTGCCGGTTTAGTAGGATGCTTGGTCACGTTACAACTCGCCAAATCTGGCTATAAATGTTGTTTGATAGAAAAGAATAAGGCTTTAAACAAAACTTCTTTTAAAGACTATTCACCATTATCATTGAATTATAGATCTTATTTATTATTAAAAAAATTTGGATTATGGGATAAATTAATCCAACATATATATCCCATTAAAAACCTCTTCTTGAAAAGTTATCATAGTTTAAACAGATTAAGATTTGAAGCGAAAGATATTGAATTAGATGAATTAGGCTTTGTTATAGACCGAAGAGTCTTTACACAAGTTTTATTTGATGAAGTAAAACAGTCTAAGAATATTTCTTTACATAATGAATCTATCATTAATAAATTAGGCAATAATAAGAAAAATGAATTTTTTGGCGTATATTTAGATTCAACTCTGTCGAAAAAATTGTTGACTAAATATCTAATTATTTCTGATGGTGCTGAGTCAAGCTTGAAAAATTTTTTAGATATTAAATCTAAAGAAATTGATTACTCACAAACTTCTTTTGTATTCAATGCAAATGCTTCGTTTGAATCTAGTACTGCTATACAGATTTTCAACAAATATGGGATTTTTGCCATGATACCTTATGCT
This sequence comes from uncultured Gammaproteobacteria bacterium, assembly GCA_913048065.1. Classification (GTDB taxonomy): domain Bacteria; phylum Pseudomonadota; class Gammaproteobacteria. The sequence goes on from CAJWVG010000011.1 coordinate 32,090, forward strand.
GAAAACAAGATAAATTTGATATTGACGATTAATAATAAATATACTTCTTCATTTGTTGGTCGAAATAAACAGATAGATGATATGAGAATTAAAGAAATATTTAAAAACTATATTAATAATTTAGACTCATGCAACTATGTTAGTGAGTATAATCTTATTACATCTAGGACTCATGAAATCGCTCGAAAAAATATTTTGCTTTTAGGTAATTCATCTCAGCTATTGCATCCTGTTGGTGCTCAAGGTTTTAATTTAGCGATAAGGCACATTGAAATGTTGATGGATCATATTAAATCTGAAAATTTAGATATGCTTAGCTTATCTAAAGATATTGATAAGTCACGCCTAGATACTTTTGATCATATTGATTTAGCTACTAAGATTTTAGCAAATGATAAAATACCTTCTATGCTAATGACATTTGGAATAATTAATACAGTTAAATCTTCTAGATTACTAAGAAATATTTTTTTAAAAAAAATACTTGGTCTTGAGGGTTATGCATACTTAACCGTAGGTTCTAAAGCATGAAAAATCTTTGTATTATAGGAAATGGAATCATTGGTATGATGTCATCATTATTATTAGAAAAATATTTCAATAATATCTATCTAATAGTTGATAAGGAGTCAAACAAAAAATCTAACAAAACACAGAGATACTTTTCGATAAATTTATTATCAAAATATATGTTTTTAAAAACAGATATTTGGCAAGACTTAATATCAAATGGCACTCAAAGTTATAATAAGATTGTGACCTGGGATGAAGATATTCGTGAGGACTTAATCTTCCAGTCATCTTCTATTTCTTATGATAATTTGGGTTATATTATTAGTGAATCAAAAATTAAAGACTTGCTAATAAATAAAATAGATCAAGCAACAAAGATAAAAAAAATTGACATTAAAGATATAGGGAAAATTGATATATATGATGAAATTACAAAACTTCGGCTAAATAGTGAAGAAATAATTGATTGCGATTTGTTATTAAATTCTGATATTAAAATTAGCCAGTTTCTTGAAGTTAAATTACCTGATAAAACTATTGTTGATTATGAACAAAAGGCACTTGTCATGAATCTTAATATGTCCAGCGCAGTTACAAGTAATACTGCTTACCAGAGATTTTCAAAAGGACATATACAGGGGCTGTTACCTATCTCAGATGATATGTACAATTTAATTTGGTCAGCGGAAAATCCTTTTATAGATGACTTAAAACTTAAAAACCCAAAGATGATTTTAGAGATTTTGAATGGTAATTTATCTAGATATATCGGTAAAATTAAAACATTATCTAGTTTTGCCACTTTTCCATTGTCTGGTTTTCATGTAAAAAAATATTTTTATAAAAGTGCAGCAGTGATTGGCGGCGTAGCACATTCTGTTCACCCAATGGCAGGTTTAGGTCTAAATATGGGCATACAAGACATATTTCTTTTAAATCAAGCTCTTTTAGAGAACAATGGAAATAGTAAAGATATGGATTTTATTTTATCTACATATGATGAGTATTGTAGTTATGAGAATAGTAAAATATTTAATACAATAAATTTTTTAAAGAAATTCTATTCTAAAAATGCACTCCCTAGTACTGTTAAATCTAGTTCAATATCATTATTTAACAGAAATAACTTCATTAAAAATAAAGTAATTGAAAACGCCACAGGAATAGATGTCTTAAAAAGAAGATCACGAGATCAATATTGTTATCCCAATTATAATGAGTGAAAAGCAAAATATTTTTTTTAAGCTTATGGAATCAGATATATAAGTTATTCCTGCTCCAATGTATGAAAATATTAATGTAGATATTGAAATTAGCAAGAAAGCATTATAGTCAATAAAATTAAAAATGTTATTCTCAAGTATTTGAGTAGTCATACTAACTATATATGTAATTATGATTCCAAATAAGGCAATTGGAACTCCACATGCAGCTGCAGTGGCAATACTTCTTTTCAAAGTCTCGCCAAAAAATTTGAAATATGGAGTAGTAAGTGTTCCACCGCCAATACCCAGCAAAGTACTTACAGAACCAGTAAAAAAAGCAAAAGTATTGAGAAACTTATATTTGTTATTTTCTTTTATTGTAACCTCGTTTTTATATGATTCTGTTGTAGTTATCATATAAATGGCTATAACTATAAGCAATATTCCATAATATATTTTAATTATGTGACTCGATAGTACAGTAATTAAAATTACACCAACTATAGATCCCAAACTTAGACCTGGTAGCATTCGGTAAAATAACTTCCAGTTAATTAATTTATTCTTATTATGTTTTACTGCAGCAGAAAGACTAGAAATCACAACACATGCAAGAGAGGTACTAACTGCGCTTTGCATGATATTATCTAAATAAAGTTCATTGTAGTGAAAAATAAAAAATAATGAAGGAACAAATATTATTCCACCTCCGAGGCCCAAAAGTCCACCTAGAAATCCTCCAACTATTCCTATAATTAAATAAAGTATATAAATATCAAACATCAATCATTACCTAAAAATCATATATTATAGTTTAAAATATCCTTAATTGTGGCATACTATATGAAATTAAAATTAAAGGAAATTCACATGTCAGGAA
>CAJWVG010000012.1 GCA_913048065.1 uncultured Gammaproteobacteria bacterium
ACAAAAATTAATAATACTATGAACTTATCAGTTTCTGGTGACGGTGTATTTATTTACCAAACTACAACTGATGTATTTAATACTGGTACCAATACATTCATAACCGTGATTACCGCTGGAACCTCGGGAAAAGCATTTAGTGGAGTAAATGAGAGTGATGCCGATGCTGTTTATGCTGCATCTGGATTAACTTTTGGTGTAAATGCTATTTCTACCAAAAATGATGAAGGAAGCCCAGATGGTGGAAAACATAGTAGAGCAGTTACCGCAGGGACTAAAGAAGGCTTGTTAGCTGAGATAAATAATCCTGCTAATTGGACTCTTATAACAGCTGACGGGACAGAAGCTCTTCCATTAAGTTCAGAATCTTACACTATCTACCCTAGCCCTAGGTTAGCGGCTGGTGATATTGCTTTTACTGGATTAAATGCTGACGGAAGTGATAACCTTTCTTTTGTTGTGATGGTTGATATTGCTGTAGGATCTAGCTTCTTTATCTCTGATAACGAAGTCCTAGTTGGCTCTGGAGGACAGTTTGATAATTTTGGAGAAGGAACCGTAAAGTGGGAAAATACTACAGACTCCATAATACTTGCTGGAACATCAATTGTGATTGATAGCACTGCCTCAGGTACAATAACTGCAAGTTCTGGAACTGCTACTAAAGCTGACGGTTCAATAAATCTATCGGCCTCTGGTGATGGTGTATTTGCCTATCAAACATCTGACGATACTTATGATAAGAACGTCAACACATTTTTAGCTCATATAACAGCCGCTGATTTGAAATCATTTAGAGATGGTTCTAATTCATTTGTTGCTGGAACTGTTTTAAATGCTGAAACAGGTCTGACATACGGCGTTAACGCTATAGACATCTCAGGTGGCTCAGGAAGCCCCGATGGAGGTAAACACGACAGAGGTGTTACTAAGGGATCAAAAGAACAACTTCTTTCAGAAATTAATTCATATGAATGTAAAATGATTTTTTCACTATTGAGGTTTTTATTCATGGAATCACTATCGGGAAAATGTTCGCCTATATCACCTAATGAAGCGGCGCCATAAATAGCATCTGCACAAGCATGATAAATAATATCGCCGTCAGAATGAGCCTTAATCTTCTTATTAAAAGGTATTGTAATCCCACACAATTTTAATTGCGACCCTGCTATTAGCTGATGGGTATCTATTCCTAAACCTATTCTCATATCACTTAAGTAGTTTTTTTAATATTTTTTGATCTTCTTTATATGTTAACTTAATATTTCCTATAGATGAAAATAATATATTTACTTTATATGATAAAAATGCCATAGCTTCTATTTCATCATCAACATTAATTTTTTTTTCATTAATAGCATTATAACAACTATATAATTTATTGAAATTATATAATTGAGGCGTGAGTGCCATAAAAAGATTGTCTCTATTTAGATTTTCTTTTACCACGAAATTTTTATCAACTTTCTTCAATGCATTGGTTAAGGGATAACCAAGAGCATAGCCATTTTTAAGTGAATTAGAAAATGATAAAAGATTTTTTAAATCTTTATTCTCTATATATGGTCTTGCAGCATCATGTACCAAGATATTGTCAGGAATTTCTTGAGTATCTTTAATATATTTTAGAGCATTATAAACTGATTTAGTTCTTGTGAGACCACCTCTAATATACTTTATATTTGATAACTTTAAGGAAGATTTAAACTTACTATCCTTTTGAAGGACAATATATAAATTTTTTATAGATTTAAAACTAATTAAATTATTAATAGCAATATCAACGAGACTAATATTGTTTATTCTAAGATATTGTTTAGCTTCTGAGTGTTGGAATCTACTGCTTTTCCCTGCTGCAAGGATAATAGCATCGCAAGCTTTATTTTTCATCTTTCACAATTTGATAAAAAACTTCATTTTTTTTAATATAACCAAAATTTTCTCTAGCATAAACCTCAAGATAGTCTTTGCTTTTAGAAAATTTATTTATTTCTGCTTTGAGTTTTTTATTTTTATCAATTAATATTTGAGCTTCATTATTATATGATTGTAGTGTGTTTTTTAAACCATAATAATTGAAGATGCTATTATTACTTAACAACAAGGAATGCTGTAAGCTCATAAAAAGTACTAAACATATAATGTAATATGCCTTCATTTCATCCACCTCTTGAATACATTATGCTTATTAAATGAATTTTGTCCAAGCTCATCTTCAATTCTTAAAAGTTGATTATATTTTGCTGTTCTATCTGATCTTGATAATGAGCCGGTTTTAATTTGTCCTGACGCAGTTCCAACACTCAGATCTGCAATTGTTACATCTTCAGTTTCACCTGATCGATGAGAAATAATATAGTTATAATTATTTTTTTTAGCCAAATTAATGGTCTCAAGAGTTTCCGTGATTGTGCCAATCTGGTTAAACTTAATTAAAATGGCATTTCCAATATTCTCTTTAATGCCTTTATTGAGTATTTTTGGATTTGTCACAAAAACATCGTCACCAACTAATTGGAGCTTATCGCCCAGTTGTTTTGTTAGCATTGACCAACCCTTCCAATCATCCTCAGACATGCCATCTTCTATAGTTATTATCGGGTATTTGCTGCTAAGTTCACCTAAATACTGGCAAAATCCATGATTGTCATACTCTTTTCCATTAGATAGAATATATTTACCATTGTTGAAAAATTCAGAACTAGCCACATCTAATCCCAAATAGACTTCTTTGCCAGGTTTATACCCAGCTGATTGTATTGCGTCAATGATGATATCAAGGGCTTCTTCATTAGAGGCAATATTTGGAGCAAAACCGCCCTCATCGCCTACGGCTGTACTCATGGAAAGTTTATTTAAACAAGATTTTAAATTATGAAAAATTTCTACACCGGCTCTTAAACATTCAGAAAATGAGTCAAATCCGATAGGAAGTATCATAAATTCCTGAAAATCAAGATTATTATTAGCATGGGCTCCCCCATTAATTATATTCATCATTGGAACTGGCAAAGAGTAATCATTTGCAGAAAAGGTTTTATATAACGGTATTTTTTGAGAAGCTGAAATAGCCCAAGCAAAAGCTAGTGACACTCCTAAGATTGAGTTAGCCCCCAATTTACTCTTGTTCTCGGTCCCATCAAGCTTTATCAGTAATTGATCTAATGATTCTTGTGTATATATCTGTTTTTTATCAATATTTTTAAATATATCATTATTAATTTTATTAACAGACTCATAGACAGATTGTCCAAGATATATAGAGTCATTTTTATCACGAAGTTCCAAAGCTTCTAATTTACCGGTTGATGCCCCAGATGGAACTATTCCACGACCAATTGATCCACAATCTAAAACCAAGTCTACTTCTATAGTTGGATTTCCACGAGAATCTAAAATTTGTCTTGCTGTTATTGCTTGAATTTTACTCAACGAAACTACTCCATATCATTTTTTGTGATTTTATTTATCGCAATTATATTGTTTAAAAGCCTTGGTAAATCTTTGATATTTAGCGAATTCTTACCATCGCTAATAGCCATTTGTGGACTAGGATGTGTCTCAATGAACAACCCATCTACCCCAACAGCCACTGCTGCCTTTGCAAGAATAGATATATATTGACTCTCCCCACCTGATTCTTCTGCTAAAGCACCTGGTTGCTGAACAGAGTGAGATGCATCAAAAATGACAGGGCAACCTGTTTCCCTCAAAATCACTAATGACCTCATATCCGAAACTAAGTTATTATAACCAAATGAAGCACCTCTTTCACATACATAGATATCTTTATTACCAGTTGATTTAGCTTTCTTGACAACATTAGTCATTTCATGTGGCGATAAAAACTGGCCTTTTTTTATATTAACCGGCTTCATTGCTGATGCTACTTTTATTATAAAGTTTGTCTGTCTACATAAAAAAGCTGGGGTCTGTAAAATATCAACGACATCAGCTACTTCATTAACAGGAGTATCTTCGTGAACATCTGTTAACACAGGGATTTTGAAGCTGTTTTTGATTTTTTCAAGAATCTTAAGGCCCTTCTCCAACCCTATTCCACGCTCTGAATTCAAAGAAGACCTATTAGCTTTATCAAAAGAAGCTTTAAATATATAAGAAATTGGGAGATCTTTAGTTAATTCACATATAGTTTCAGCGATAGACATCGACATTTTCTCGGATTCTATTGCGCAGGGGCCAGATATTAAAGTTAAATTTTTAGACTTACCAATTTCTATAGACATTTCTAAGTTTTCCTTTTTGATGCAGCATTAATAAAGCCATTAAATAACGGATGTCCTTTAATTGGAGATGAGGTAAACTCAGGATGAAACTGACAACCAACGTACCAAGGATGATTATTTAACTCAATTATTTCCATTAGATTTCCTTTTTTAGATATACCGCTAAAAACAAGGTTACTTTTATCAAAATGACTCACTAAATTACCATTAACTTCATATCTGTGTCTATGCCTTTCAGCAATATTTATTTTTTTATACATTTGATATACTAATGAATTCTTTTTTAGAAGACATTCTTGAGAGCCTAACCTCATAGTTCCTCCTAAATTATTTTTATCAGCAATTATTTTATTACCGGAGCGATCTTTCCACTCCTCTACAAGAGCTACAACTGGATTATTCGTTTTAATATTGAACTCGGTACTATTAGCATTTTTCAGGTTTAGAACATTTCTGGCATATTCTATTACAGATATTTGCATTCCAAGACATATGCCAAGGTAAGGAATATTATTTTCTCTCGCAAACTTAGCCGCTAAAATTTTTCCCTCGATTCCTCTATTGCCAAATCCACCGGGAACTAATATGGCATTCATGAATCGCAAGGATTTTATATTCGCTGAAGTTATTTTTTCTGAGTCTAGATACGTTATTTCTACAACTCTACTATTTAACACGCCAGCATGATATAGAGCTTCATTTAAAGACTTGTAAGAATCAACAAGATCAACATATTTTCCAATCATTGCTACCTTAACACTTTTTTTACATTTTGAGACTTTACTTCTATAGTCATTCCATGGTTTTAGATTGAGCTTCTTAGTTTTTATACCGAGATTTTTAATAATACAATCATCAATTTTTTGTTCTTTAAACAATATAGGAATATCATAAATTGACTTAGCATCTACTGCTGAAAATACCGAGTCTTTTGAAACATTAGTAAATAATGCTAATTTATTTTTCATGGCTTGGTTTATGGGATTTCGTCCACGACAAAGTAAAATATCTGGCTGTATTCCTATTGAACGTAACTCTTTGACTGAATGTTGCGTGGGCTTAGTTTTTATTTCATTCGTTACGTTAATATATGGTAAAAGAGTGAGATGAACAAAAATTGCATTAGATTTACCTAAATCTAAACTGAACTGTCTTATTGACTCCAAGAAAGGCAAAGATTCAATATCCCCAACAGTACCACCCACTTCCACAAAAGCAATATCAGATTTTTTAGAACCCCTGATAATCAAATCTTTAATCTCATCTGTGATATGTGGAATTACTTGCACTGTACTCCCTAAGTATTCTCCTTTTCTCTCTTTATTGATAACATTCGAATACACTCGTCCAGCGGTGACATTGCTATCTTGTGTCATTTTAATACCTACAAATCTTTCATAATGCCCCAAATCTAAGTCTGTCTCTGCACCATCTTCTGTGACAAATACCTCTCCATGCTGAATGGGGCTCATAGTTCCAGGATCTAAATTAATATATGGGTCTAATTTTTGAAGAGATACTTTAAAGCCTCGTAGTTTGAACAGGGAAGCTAGGGAGGCGGCTGCTATTCCCTTTCCAAGAGAAGATACAACTCCGCCAGTGATAAATACATATCTTGTCATTATTACTTACCAGAAGTATAAACGATATCGTAGCCAAAATACATAAATTACTTTTATTAAATTGTTAATATAATCAGATGACTAATCATATATGCAGTCAGAAAGTGACAAAATATCCCTTTTCTTTTTTATTTCAATACCTGCAAATTTAAATAAGGGGTTAGAATCATTATTTGTATTAAGAATCTTAACAATCTCATTAATTTGCTTTAAATTCAACGCTATCTTAGTCTGCAAAAAAACCCATTCATGTATTAATATGACTTTGGTATGATACTGCTGTTTATTTAATTTTTGTACAGACAGCTGATATTTATTGTCAACCTGAAAGTTAGGCAACATTTCCTCAATATTATCCATTGTAAAGTTTGACTGTATATCTTGCACCCTAATGTTATTTAATATATTTTTATTTAAAGAGGGCCAGCGAAATTTAAGAGAAGGTAAAATATTATTTCGTATAAAATTTCTATCATATTTGCTTTCATAGTTAGTTTCATCTTGTATATAGTCAATATCATAATTTGATTGGTAGTCATTAATCTCATCTTTACTAGTCTGTAAAAACGGCCTGAATAATTTTTTACCATTTGAGAGAGTCATGCTTTTCATACAAGATAAACCTCTCACTCCGGAACCTCTAATAAGCCTGAGAAAGAAAGTCTCAATTTGATCCTCTTGATGATGAGCAGTAATAATAATCTCATCATCTTTACAGTGATCAGCGATTTTCTTATATCTTTCAATCCTACATTGTTCTTCAATATTAGATTTAGAGTTAATTATAATTTTTTCTGAAATATGCTTAACTCCATATTTTTCTGAATTCTTTTTACAGTGCTCTTCATGCATATCTGCATTATCAGATAAGCCATGATTTATATGTATACTTCTTATTTGAATTGATAAACTCTCGCTTAATGTAAAAAAACAATGAAGTAGGACTGAGGAATCTAATCCGCCGCTATATGCGATTAAAAATTTATTGGTTGAGAAATCTTTAAGATGTTTGTTACAAATTTCTAAAAGGTTATGATGTTTCGAACTTGCCATATGATTCAATTTTTTGTTTACGCTTGTGTAACAATTCATCAATACTAGCATTTGATAGTTCTTCTAATAGTGAAATTAAATTCATCTTCAATGAAGAGCTCATCGCTGAATGGTCTCTATGTGCTCCCCCTAAAGGCTCTGGAACAATAATATCAATCAAGTTAAATTCTAGAAGTTTGGAAGCAGTTATACAAAGAGCATCTGCAGCTTGCTCTGCTTTTTTTGGATCTTTCCATAGAATAGACGCACAACCTTCGGGGCTAATTACTGAATAGATACTATTCTCAAGCATGCCTAATTTATCACAGACACCTATAGCAAGTGCGCCGCCAGAACCACCTTCACCGATTATAATAGAAATAACTGGAACTCTTAAATTTGACATCACAAATAAATTTTCAGCAATTGCTTGGCTTTGGTTTCTTGACTCAGCATCAATTCCCGGATAAGCACCAGGCGTATCTATAAATGTTACAATTGGTAGATGAAACTTTTCAGCGAGCTTCATAATACGCAGTGCTTTCCTATAACCTTCTGGTTTTGGCATTCCAAAATTTCTTTTTACTTTCTCCTTAGCATCGCGACCTTTTTGATGACCTATAAACATAAAATTAAAATTATCAATTTTAGCTATACCGGATACAATAGCAGGGTCGTCACCAAACATTCTATCTCCATGTAATTCATTGAATGAAGAAAATATGTTGGGAATATAGTCTAGTGTATATGGTCTAAGCGGATGTCGTGCTAGTTGCGATATTTGCCAATCTGATAGATTATTAAATATTTTCTTTGTTAATTCTTGATATTCTTTATCTAACTTGATAATTGCAGCATCACTTTTCGCAGTTTTCTCAGGATCATTATTGAGCTGCTTAATTTTTCCTTCAATTTCTAGCAGTGGTTGCTCAAAATCTAGATAATTTGGATTAAATTCCTTCATTGTTCAGGTAATTATAAACAATATACATAAAATAACTATTGATATTTTACGTTTATATTCTCTTTGCCCAAAAGATCTGACAGGCTATTTATTAGTAATGAATTAGGACTTATCATCCACTCATTTGCTAGATTAAGAGGAACTATATGTTTTTCACTCAAGCACTTTATAGTTAACGGGCACTTTCCATTTTTATATGGCTCTAATAAATCTATAATTTTTCCTAAAGTGAAATCATTTATATGTTCGGGGGAAATAAAAAGTTCAATTTCTTTTGAGTATTGTTGTCTAGCTGAATCTATATCGATAATTTTCGTTGCTTTCATACTCAGTTCTCCATTATACTCATCTACCGCAATTGTTCCAGAAAAGAAGAGAATTTGATTTTCTTTAATGAGGCTTTGGTATTTTTCATAAATATCAGGATATACAATAATTTCTAAGCAATGTGTTGAATCATCTATAGTAATAATATTAATAAATCTATCAGCGCCGACTCTTTGAGATCTAATAGATGTGATAACACCACTGACAGTAGCAAATTCTGAATAATCGGTTGTAGATTCTCTAGAATAAAGTTTCTTAAAATATGAATCTATGTTATCAATTGACATCGCAGAGATTTCTTTTGTATATTCTTTAATTGGGTGCCCTGTCAAATAAAAACCTATAACCTTCTTTTCTTGATAAAGGGTTTTAAGACGATTCTCAATCGAATCCTTAATATAATAAACATGCGAACTATCATTAGATTGTGAAGAGAAAGATTCTGACTTATTTTCAAATAATTCTTGCTGTCCTGTTGTTCTTGAATTCTGTTTTTGTTGACCATATGACATTGCCTTTTCAAGAGCATTTTTCATAGATAATCTATTTTCATTAAATGAGTCAAAAGCACCAGAAAAAATCAAAGCGTCTAATGTGCCGATATTTACAATATTCATTGAGATTCTCTCGCAAAAATCAAAAAGATTCTTATAGATGCCATTTTTATTACGCTCAGAAACAATATGATTAATAGCATTTTGTCCAACACCCTTAACTGCTCCTAAGCCAAACAATATAGAGTTTGTTTCAGAAGAGAGGAAATTGAAATCTGATGAATTTATATCTGGTTGTATTATCTCAATATCCATTTCTCTAGACGCATCAATTAAAGAAATAACTTTATCTGTGTTATCCATATCTGAAGAAAGTGCTGCTGATAGAAACTCAGAAGTATAATAAGTTTTTAAAAAAGCTGTCTGGTAGGATATGGCAGCATATGCAACTGAATGAGATTTGTTGAAACCATATCCAGCAAATTTTTCCATTTTCGAAAATATGGAATTTGCTATAGTTCCAGTAATTCCTTTATGTGACGCTCCATCAATAAACTTTTTTCTATGAACCTCCATTTCTTCTTTCTTCTTTTTACCCATTGCTCTTCTCAGCAAATCCGCTTCACCCAAAGTATAATTTGCCAGAGAACGTGATATCTCCATGACCTGTTCTTGATATAAGATTAGTCCATATGTACCAGATAAAATAGGCTCTAACATTGGGTGTTCATAATCAATTTTTTTTCCATGTTTATTATTAATAAAATCATCAACCATATTTGTTCCTAATGGTCCGGGTCTATATAGAGCCACTAGTGCTACAATATCTTCAAAACAATCCGGTCTAAGTCTAGCCATGTATCTTTTCATACCGGCAGATTCAAGTTGAAATACTCCACTTGTAAGTTTCTTTTGAAGAAGGCTGAATACTTTTTTATCATTTAATTTAATATCATCATGATGTAAGTTGACATCCCCATGATTTCTTTTGATAGTCTTTATCGTGCTATCTATGATGCTTAAGGTTCTCAATCCTAATATATCAAACTTCACTAGGCCCAATTTTTCAATATCATCTTTATCATATTGCGTTACCAACTCATTACTTTCTTCAACCCTATATAATGGTATATAATCATCTATATCATTAGGGGCAACTACTATTCCAGCCGCATGTTTACCAACATTTCTTGGCAATCCTTCTAATTTTTTTGATGTATCAATTAGATTTTTAATCTCCTCATTGGACTCATAATCCTTTTTTAACTCTTTGTTTTGTTTCAAAGCATCATTTATTGTAATTCCCACACTAAATGGTATGAGCTTAGCTATCCTATCAACAAATGTATAACCCATGCCAAGTACTCTTCCCACGTCTCGAATAACTGCTCTAGCAGCAAGAGAGCCATATGTGATGATTTGTGAGACTTTATTTTCTCCATAAAGTTGACTTATATGCTCAATAATTCTCTGACGGTTAATCATACAAAAGTCTATATCAAAATCTGGCATAGATATTCTTTCTGGGTTAAGGAATCTTTCAAATAAAAGATTATGTTCAATAGGATCAATTGATGTAATATCTAAAGCATAAGCAACAAGTGAGCCAGCACCAGAACCCCTTCCAGGACCAACAGGTATTGAATTTTTCTTTGCCCAATGTATAAATTCATGAACCACTAGAAAATAACTGACAAAATTCATTTTTTTTATGACAGCGACTTCGCTAGCTAATCTATCATAATAAATATCTGAGATTGCATTTTTATTATTTTTGATAATTTTTTGTAAACCATCATTAACAATTCTATCAAAATATTCATCAACATTTGATTTATCAGGTGTGATAAATTGAGGGAGGCTATAACCTTTTGTATCTATATGTAAATTACATCTTTTTACAATTTCAGAAATATTTTTAATAGCATCTGGTAAATCTGAAAATATCTCAGACATTTCTGACTCAGATTTAAAATACTGCTCTTCACTAAATTCATTTTGGTTTTGTCTATCATCAATTTTAATTTTTTTATTAATACAAACTCTAACCTCATGTGCTTCAAAATCTTCGCGATTCATAAATAAAACATTATTGGTAGCTACAATTGGCAAAGATAGTTTTTCCGCTAAGATTAAAAGTTCATTATTATATAAATTTTCAAGTTCTCTTTGTGTTCTATCAATCTCTATATATAGGCGATTTGAAAAAATCTCTTGCAATTCTTTAATAAATTTTATTTGCATATCTTTTTTATCTGATAAAATATTTTTTCCTAATACACCATTTCTCCCTCCAGTTAGAACAATAAGTCCTTCATTATATTTCTTTAAGTGATTAATAGATGCTGAAGCTAGCTCGCTTGACTTTTTTTGAACATGCATCTCTGATAAAAGTTTAATCAAATGTTTATATCCTTTAATGTTCTGACACAATATCGTCACTATTGAATTAGAGATATCACTTTCATTAACTTTAATGGGAATCTGACATCCTATGATTGGTTTAATTTTATTATCAATACATTTTTGATAAAATTTAATTGCAGCAAAAACATTAAGGTGATCAGTTATTGCTAATGACTTAATTTTATTTTTTTTTGCTAATTTAATTAGTTTATCAATATCAATGGTACTAAAACTCAAAGAATATGAAGTATGTAGATGTAAATGAGTGAAATTTGTCTTCATGTTATGATTTTTTTAAAGGTGCAAAACTAAACCTATGGTAAATTGAAGGTCCAAATATTTTCAAAGCCTCAATGTGCTCTCTAGTTCCATAACCCTTGTGTTTCATAAAACCATAGACTGGTAATTTTTTATCCAGCACCATCATTTCATTATCTCGCAATACCTTCGCAACAATTGATGCAGCAGATATTTCTGGTATTCGATCATCACCTTTGATGAAGGATTCACACTCTATGTCAATTTTGGGCTTATATATACCATCAATATAAGCTATTTTAGGTTGTAAATCTAAGTTTGTAATGGCTTTTTTCATAGAATTTAGGGTCGCATTGTGGATATTAAGTCTATCTATCTCATGATTACTACAAACTCCAACACCTATAGACCAGCAATTTTGCAATATATACTGTGCAAGAAACAGACGTTTTTTATGTGTTAACTTTTTTGAATCTATCATTAAACTACGATCTAGGGAGTCTTTGAGAATTATTGCGACTGAAATCACAGGGCCTGCAAGGCTACCTCTTCCAACTTCATCAACACCAGCTAAAAATTGACTTGTCATAACTAGTTCACTATATATAATTGAGATATTATAAATATAACAAAAAAGCTATACCAATACTTCAAAATGAAAAGAAAAAAATTAAATATAGGGGTAATCGGGATTGGCTATCTCGGAAAATATCATCTTCAGAAATTTATTACTAATAGAAATTGTAAAACTACATGGATTGTAGATTTAGACTCTAATAATCTATCACAAAATATAAGTGATAGTATTAAGAAAACTACCAAATATAAAGATATTGTCAAAGATGTAGATGCAGTTTCTATTGTTACTCCCACTAAGGATCATTACCAAATTGCTAAGTTTTTTTTAGAAAATAAAAAACATGTTTTGATTGAAAAACCAATAACAAATACAGTTGATCAAGCAGATAAGTTGATAACTATAGCGAAAAAGAATAAATTGATACTGCAAGCCGGTCATTTAGAGAGATTTAATCCTGTAATGGAAAGATTAAATAATGAAATAATGAAACCTGTATTTATAGAAGTTCATAGATTAGCTAAATTTAATCCAAGATCTACAGATGTCAATGTTATATTTGACCTCATGATTCATGATATTGACATTGTGACCTCTCTAGTTAAGAAAAAAATTAAAAAAATATCAGCATTTGGGAAAAAGATTATTACAAATTCAATTGATATCGCTAATGTTCGAATAGAGTTTACTGACGACTGTGTGGCAAATCTAACATCGAGTAGAATAAGCCAAAAAAATGAAAGAAAAATTAGAATCTTTGAAAAAGACAAATATTATTCGGTAGACTTTATGAATTCAAATATTAAAAGATATTATAAATCATCTTTAAATAGAAAAAAGCTGTTTGAATATAAAGAATTTAACTATAAAAAAACTGATGCGCTAAAAGAGGAAATTAATAATTTTATTCTATCGTGTATGAGGAAGGACATACCAAAAGTTGATGGAATACAAGGCAGAGATGCTGTTAAAATAGCTACAGTAATTTCAAAACTATTATGAAAGAAAGTATAAAAATTTTTGATTTAACAAAACAATTTAAAAATCTATCTAAAGAGATAAATAGAGATGTAATAAATATTCTTAGATCTGGACAATATATTTTGGGTAAAAATGTACATCAACTAGAGAATGCATTTACAAAATTCCTTAATGTTAAATATGCGGTCTCATGTAATTCTGGTACAGATGCTCTTATTTTATCATTAAGAGCGTCTAAGATTGGAAAAAATGATGAGGTAATTACAACACCTTTTACTTACTTTGCGACAGCAGAGGCAATTGCTCTGGTTGGTGCAAAGCCTATTTTTGTAGATATTAATCCTGATACTTATAATATTGATATAAACCAAATAGAAAAACATATTACAAAAAAAACTAAAGCTATTATGCCAGTTCACATTTTTGGACAATCTTCTGATATAGATAAAATTGCTATTATTTGCAAGAAACATAAAATTAAATTAATAGAGGATTGCGCCCAATCGTTTGGTGCAAAAAAAAATGGTTTATACACCGGTACCTTCGGTGATTTTGGATGTTATAGCTTCTTTCCCACAAAAAACCTAGGTTGTGCTGGAGATGGTGGAATGATAGTTACTAATAGTAAAAAAAATATGATTTATTTAAAAAAACTTCGTAATCATGGAGGTCTCACACGAAATATTCATGAGTATATTGGATATAATTCTAGATTAGATGAAATACAAGCGGCAGTACTGTTAACAAAATTAAAAAAAATTAAAGCTTTTGATAAAAAAAGAAATATTATTGCTAAAAAATATAAATCCTCTATTATAAATAATAAAATCAAACTACCTTATCAAGCTGAAGGAACTCATCATGTGTATAATCAATTTACAATATGTGTTAAGAATAGAAAAAGATTTTCAAAATATTTAGAAAATAATGGTATACCTTATGGAGTATATTATCCAATACCAATTTATAAACAAAAGGCTCTTAAAAGTTTCAAATATAAATGTTATCTAAAAAATACAGAAAAAATAACAAAAGAATGTATTTCTTTGCCTATGTATCCCGAACTAAGTATCAGCGCAATTGATTATATTGTAGAAAAAATAAATAACTATAAATGATAACTTCAAAAAATATATTTATAATAGCGGGAGAAGCATCGGGGGATCAACATGCTGCTAACTATGTAAAACAACACTTGAAAATTAATCCTGATATTAAATTTACAGCTATAGGACAACAAGAACTCAAGAAAGAGGGAGCAAAAATAATATATGATTCAGAAAAGATATCGGTTGTGGGAATCATAGAAGTTCTAGTGAAATATAGGTTGATTAAACATGCATTGAATATAGCCTATAAACATATAAAAGAAGATAAACCTGATTTAATAGTATTGGTTGATTATGTAGAATTTAATATGAAAATTGCGAAGTTTGCCCGAAGTATGAATATACCGATTCTATTTTATATCGCCCCGCAGGTCTGGGCATGGAGAGAGAAGAGAATAAAAAATATCATCAACCTTGTTGATCATATTGCTGTTGTTTTTCCTTTCGAAGAAACATTATTCCAAAAGTATACTAAATCAGTAACATATGTTGGGCATCCTCTATCTGATAATGCAAACATGAATCCATCTACTCTAGATTATAAAGATAAACCTATAGAATTAGGTATCTTTCCTGGTAGTAGAGAATCAGAAATTAAAAATAATCTATTTTTAATGATTGACTTAATTAAACAAAAAAATAGTGAGACTTTATCGCGTAAAAATATAAAGATATTTTATTCAAATACAACTGCTAAAAATCTTATAACTAAGTTATTGCCAAAAGGATGGGATGTTTTGCTAGCGTCTGGTAAAGATCTAGAAACCGTTAAGAACTGTAAAAGAGCTATAACTGCCTCTGGGACAATTACACTAGAACTGGCATTAATGAATATTCCTATGATCATCATGTATCGTTTATCACCTTTTACATATTATGTTATGAAGAGTTTGATAAAGCTCAAATATATTGGTTTGGTTAATTTAATACTAGGTGACACTCTTGGCTCCAAACCAATTATCAAAGAATTTGTCCAACCTGGCTATAGTGATGAAATAGATGCAATGGTAGAATTACGCAATATAGACAATAATGAGGATTACAGAAAAAGTATAGAAAAAGGATATTCCGAGATTAGAGCTATTTTAAATCCAGGAGCATCGGTTAAAGTTGCCAAACTGGCTGAAAAAATGATTAAATAGCTATCTAGTAACTCCTCTTTCGCTACTATTTATAAAATCAACAAAATACTCAACTTCAGGGTATTTAAGATTGAGTTTCTTATATTCTTGATTAACATTCTCCCTGCTAGCTTTAGATTTTATGAACAATTTAAAGATTTTTTCTAAAGCAGTAATGACTTTAACATCAAACCCTTTCCGTTTTAAACCAGCAGTATTAATCTTATACGCCTGTGCATGATTACCAGCAACTAAAGTAAAAGGAGTAACATCTCTTGATATGACAGTTCCCAAGCCACTAAAAGCATAATTTCCGATATCACAAAATTGATGTACTAATGTGAATCCTCCTAGAGAGACATATTTGCCGACTCTAACATGGCCCGCTAATGATGCTGCATTTGAAAAAATACAACTATCCGCTATTATGCAATCATGAGCTATGTGACTATATGCCATAAATAGATTATCAGAACCTATAACAGTTTCATTAATACCAGCTTCAGTGCCACGATTTACAGTGCAGTATTCTCTAAATTTATTATTATCACCAATTCTAAGTATAGACTCCTCTCCACTAAACTTTAAATCCTGTGGTTCTTCTCCTATGGATGAAAATTGAAAGAAATGATTATTTTTGCCAATAGATGTATTTTTTTTTATTACGACATGGCTTTCGATTTGTGTATTGGCATCAATATTTACATTATCATCGATTACAGAGTAGGCGCCAATTGACACAGATGAATCAATATTAGCATTTTTACTAACTAGTGCTGTTTTATGTATCATTCTTTTCTCTAACAGCTCCTAATAGTTCTGCCGTACAAACAACAACATCATCAACTTTACAGGTTGCATTAAATTTATGGACATCTCTTTTACTCTGGATTAAATTAACTTCTATAATCAATATATCTCCAGGTAGCACAGGTTTTTTAAATCTCGCTTTATCTATTCCTACAAAGTAATAAAGTAAATTGTTTTTTTCTCTCTCATTACTTTTAAAGTCTAGCAAAGCTGTTGCTTGAGCCATTGCTTCTAAGATCAAAACACCTGGAAATACAGGATGCTCAGGGAAATGACCTTGGAAAAAAGGCTCATTATTACTAACATTTTTTTGTGCTATTAAAAATTCATGCTTTTTAAATTTGATTAGTTTATCTATTAATAAAAACGGATATCTGTGAGGTAAATAATTTTGAATATCGTTAGTCATTCATGTTCTCCAAGTTCTTTTTTTTAATTAATTTAGCTAGTACATTTAATTCCTTAAACCTTGCCTGATTTTTTCTCCAACTTTTAACAGGTTCTACAGTTGTTCCCGATGCATAAGATCCAGACTTATCTATGGATTTAGTCACCATTGTCATACCATGTAAATGAACATCATCTGTTATATTGATATGTCCATTAATACCCGTACCACCACCTATTGTGCAATTCTCACCTATCGTTGTACTTCCTGCAATACCAACACATGCAGCTATAGCGGTATTTTTTCCAATTTCAACATTATGTGCAACATGTACATGATTATCAATTTTAACATTATCATGAATAATCGTACTATCGATTGTGCCTCTATCTATTGTTGAATTTGCACCTATCTCAACATTGTTTTTAATTATTACTTGACCTATATGAGGAACCTTAATCCAGCCACTAGAATCTTTAACTAAACCAAAACCGTCTGAACCAATTACTGCTCCAGCATGAATAATAACATTATCTCCAATTGAAGTATTATCATATATAGTAACATTTGGATAAATCATTGTGTTTTTTCCAATTGTAACATGTGAGCCTAGCACAACATTATGTCCAAGTTTTACAGTATCATCTATTTGTGTTGTCGAGCTATTATCTAAAAACAAAGAGCTTTCAAAAGGATTATATGTTTCATTGATAAGCTTTGAGAATAAAAGTAGTGGATTATCACTTATAATAATAGGAATTTTTATTGCGCTGCTAAGTTCAGAAGTAGAAATAACACAAGATAAATTTGATGTAGAAAGAAAATTAAGCGATTTTGAATCAGAGATAAAGGATATGGAGTTTTTTTTGCTTTTTTGAAGACTAGACACAGAGTCAAACAATGTATCCTTGTCACCGATTATTTTACAATTGTATTTTAAAGCGATTTCTTCTAAGCTATATTGCTTTTTGAGCTTCATTATTGAAGTTTAGAGATAATCTCTTGTGTTATATTGATATATTTTTTGGCATATAAGGTAGTGCCATCAGCTCTTATAATAATATCAAAATCATTTTTTTCAGCATGATCAGTTATCGCCTTTTCCACAATAGCTCTAATTCTAGAAAGTTCTTCTTGTTGTACTTTTTGCAAGTCAGCCTGAATCTTTTCTTGACCAGATCGGAATTTTTTTTCAATACCTTGTATTTTCTCAACTAATGCTTTTTTTTCTTTTTCAGACATGACTGTCTCATTCTTCAAGTAATCTTCATTAAGGCCATTCCATTCTTGCTCTAAAGTTTTTAAATTTCTGGCTCTTGGGTCAAATTGTTTTTTTATTTTTTCCTGGGATTCTCTGTATATAGGAATCTCTTTGAATAATAAATCTAAGTTAACTATCCCCATTTTTAACTCAGCTAATGCATGTATAGGTATTAGTATTATAGTAAATAAACAAAACATGAAAATTTTATGTATAGTACTCATTTTTTAAAAAGCTCCTCCTAATTGGAATATAACCGGTTGCGTATCGTCTCCTTCTTTGGATTTAAGTGCACTAGTGAACCCAATCGAAACACCACCGATAGGTGTGAGAAAATTAAACTCTACGCCATAACTGGCTCTTAACTCATTGTATTCGAAATCGCCTACTTTCTCAAATACGTTTCCAATATCAACAAATAGAGTGGTTCTGATATTTTTAACCTCCTCGCCTAAAAATGGCGGTGGGCTAAGTATCCAGTTAAGCTGTGCTGCAGTCAAAAAATCTCCACCAATAGCATCACACTCTATGAATTTTCCAGGAACTGCTTTTGCTGCACAAGTATTTGCTCCTCTAGGCGCATTATATGTTAGAGGTCCTAAACTTGACCCTTTAAAACCCCTTACAGTCCCTTTACCACCTGCAAAAAATTTATTATAAAAAGGAAGGGATGTTGCAGAACCTAGTCCGGCACCAATACCAATTCTTGTTTTTGCTTGAATTACCGTATACCAATCAAATCCAAGAGTCTTCCATATGTAAGGAATATTTGTTTCTGTATTGTATAAAGCAGAAATATGAGATGCTCCTTCAATGCCAAGGAATAATTGGCTATTTATTGAATGAAGTACTCCTGTTTCTGCGAAAATCGTTCTATTTCTCGTATCATCACTAAAGCTACCCTTAATTGTTATACCTAGTGAATCTTCACCATGATCTGCAATATGATGCGTTACAATAATAGGAGAATAAGAAGTTGTAGTAAACTGAGTTAGAGACAAATCATAACCTAAACCAAAATACGATGTTTCAGATACCGGCATATCATACATTACTCCAGCACCATAAGTATCTGCAAGATATGACGAAGTTGATGTACCACTAACATCTACCTGACTAATTGTAGCACTAAGGGTTCTACTAACTCCATCTGGGGTGTAATATGGGTCAGTCAGGTAAGCCGCTAGAGATGTAGTAACATTAGTTTTTGTCGCCTTAACACGCACATTTTTACCTTTACCTAAAAAATTATCTTGCTGTAAATTAATATCAAACAGAGCGCCATCTATATCTGACCAACCAGCACTAACTTTAAACTCACCAGACTTTCTCTCCGTTACATCAAACGTTATATCAATTAAATCGGGTGAATTGGTTACTTTGGTTTTTATAACCTCTACATTTTCAACAAATTTAAGTCTTTGCAATCTAACCTTTGATCTTTCAATCTTTTTATTGCTATGAATTGCAGACTCAAATTGACGTAATTCTCGCCTATAAACCTCATCATTAGTATTATCATTACCGGTAATATTAATTCTTCTAACCATGTTCTTTTGACCTGGGGTAATTCTAAATTCGATATCAACAATATTAGTTGCATCATCAATTATTGGTACAGAAACTATATCTGGAAATGCATAACCTTCATCGCCCAATAAGCTAGCAAGTGTTTCTTCAGATGATACTAATCTATTTCTAGAAAAAGTTTGTCCTGGAGTTATGATGTTAGAAATATATTTTTGTATTGTGGCAGAAGGTATAACAGAATTACCATACACCTTCATATCACCGAACTCATACTTTTCACCCTCTTCAATATTAATAGTAATAATTATATCTTTATTATCATTAGATAAATTAACTTGGTTTGATAATATACGGAATCTAATATAACCTCTATCAAAATAATAATTTTCGATTTTAGCTATATCTGCATTAAGTATGGAACTTGAATATGTGTCTTTACTTGACCAGAATTCAAAAAAGTATTTAGTTCCTGATTTCATGATTCCGAGCAATCTCTTATTATCAAAAGCTTTATTTCCGATAATATTAATTTTCTTAATTGTAGAAGCTTCTCCCTCATTAATTATTAACTCAATGGAAACTCTATTTCTTTCCAATGGGGTTACGTTTGTTGTAATTGATGCATTATATCTGCCTCTATCAAAATATAATCTGACAAGCTCTTGTTCAGTTTTATCAAAAATATTTTTATCATATGGGCTTGTTCTTGATATTCCCACAGAATCTAGTGCAGATAAAATATCTTCATCCTCAATGATTGCATTATCAGTCAATATAATTTCTGAAATAATTGGTTTTTCTTTTACTTTAATAATCAAATCATTAAATCTAACGGTCACTGAGATATCATCAAAGTAATTAGTATTATAGAGATTCTTTATAACATTTTGAACTAAGCTAGAATTGAACAAATCTCCTTTTGCAACATCAGCGTAGCTTAAAATTGTACTATTAGTGACCCTGTTGTTACCTACAATGATAATATTGGATATTGTAATGTCTGCTTCATCATTATCGTCCTCTGCATAAAGAGGATTTACGAAAAATAATGAGACAAATAAAGTAGATGTTAAAAGAAAAGCGCGAATCATTGAAGTATCCTTGCAAAATCATTGTAAAAGGCTAGTACCATGATTCCCAATAGAATAACTAATCCAAACTGTTGGGCTACAAGTTGTATCTTTTCTGGTACTGGCTTTCCGACTACCATTTCAATTAAATAGTAAACCAAATGCCCACCATCTAGTACTGGTATAGGAAGAAGATTTAAAACACCTAAGCTGATACTTAATATTGCGAGTAAATATGAAAAGTAAACAAAACCCATTGAAAGGGTTTTACCAGAAAATTCTGCAATACTCAGTGGTCCGCTTATATTTTTAACATTTGCTTGACCAGTGAATAATTCAAAAATCATTTGAAAAGTTAAAACGGAATAATCATATGTTAGATTAATAGATTTATGAATAGCTTGAAAGAATGGATATTTTACTAAGACATTATAATCGCTTAAAGCATCTCTGTCTGGAGATATGCCTGCGTATCCGGCATCCTGGTTTTGAGAATTTTTTGTCGATGGCACCAAAATAATATCTACAATATCTTGATTTCTTTTTACATCTAACTGCAATATATTATTTGGATTCTGTTGAATTCTATCTACAAGATCTGACCAATAAGATATATTTTCATCATTTATAGATAATATTTCATCGCCAACTTTCAAACCAGCCAACGAAGCAGGTGAATTATTCTCAACATGTCCAATAGTGGTTGAAAAATCGGGTTGTTTTGGGTTGATGCCAATATTACTTATGATATCCCCCTCCTCTTTCAACAAATCTGAATTATAATTAATTTTAGTTATTAAAATTTCATTTTTATCATCTCTTATATGAATATCTAAACTTTCTTGATTAACAACAGTATTTAATATTTCGACACGGACATCTTGCCATCTTTGAGTTTTAGTATTATTGACTTGAATAATTTCATATTTTTGATTTTTTGAAAATTGTAAATTTATATTATCGATAGACTCAACATATGGTTTCATTCCATTAATTCCAGCAAAGTGTACAAAAGTGAAAAATACGACCGCTAAAATTAAATTAAAAATAGGTCCAGCAGCTACAATTAAAAATCTTTTATATACTGATTGTTTGTCAAAACAATTTTCTATTAGTTTATTATTAGTCGTGTCTCCTAATTCCGAGGATTCAAGCATTTTCACATATCCGCCTAGCGGTATAAGGCCTATGCTATACTCAGTACCATCTTTATTAAATTTTTTTTTGAATATTGTTTGTCCAAAGCCGATACTGAAGTTAATAACCTTAACATTAAATAACCTTGCAATGTAGAAATGACCAAATTCATGGAAGGTTACTAAAATCCCTATTGCTATAAAAAAGCCAATTACGCTCTGTATTATTTCCATTTTTTATCTATGTACTTTACAACATATTCCCTGGTTAATTTATCGCAAGCCAAAATAGACTTTAACGTACTATTTTTATTGACAGGTATGCTTCTTAATGCTTTGTCAATTATAACTGGTATATCAAGAAATTTAATCTTATTTTCAAGAAATTTTTCTACAGCAACTTCATTAGCTGCATTAAGGATTGTAGGTGCATTTTGGCCTATATTTAGAGCTTTTATACATAAATCTAAGCATTTAAACTGATTCTTTTTAATTCTTGAAAATGTAAGATTCTTGAGGTTTGGTTGTTTTATTATATTCATATTTAGTTTGTATCTGTCAGGCCATGACAATGCATAACTTATTGCTATCCTCATATCATGAGAACTCATATGAGAAATAACCGATCCATCTTTGAATGCTATCATAGCATGAACAATACTTTGTGGATGAATAAGAATATTTACTTGATTTGGTTTTAGTCCAAAAAGTATAGAGGCCTCAATTACCTCTAGGCCTTTATTCATCATCGTGGCAGAGTCAACAGAGATTTTTTTTCCCATCTTCCATGTTGGGTGTTTAACCGCTTGTTTTGGTGTCACCCTCAACAGTTGTTTTTTACTATAGTTTAAAAATGGACCTCCAGATGCAGTTAAAGTTATTTCTTGAATATTTTTTATATAGTTTGATTTTTTCTTATTATTAAAATCGAAACCTAATGAAGTGATTATTTGTAGTATAGCATTATGCTCGCTATCAACTGGAATTAATATAGCTCCACTCTTCTTAGCTTGTTTAACTAAAAGATTGCCCGACATGATTATAGATTCTTTATTTGCTAATAATATACGTTTGCCAGCTAGAACAGCTGCAAAGGTAGGTTCAAGAGCAGCAGCTCCAACTATTGCTGAGAGGACGGACTTACACTTCGAATGTTTAGCAACAAATGAATAATTATCTTTTCCGAAAAGTATTTTTGTTTTTAGTTTATCTTTTTTGCATAGATTATTAAGTATATCTGCATCTACTTCATTTAGTATTACTGCAAAAAGGGGCTTGTATTTTTTAATTTGTGTAAACAGTAATTTATAATTTTTCTCGGCTGTCAAAGCAAAAATAGAGTTAGTTTTTCCTAGCATATCTATAACAGACAATGTATTTCTGCCGATTGTACCTGTTGAACCTAATATTGTCAGCATTATATAAATAACCAGATTTGAAAGATTGCAATTACCGGTAGATAACTATCTATTCGATCTAACACGCCTCCATGACCTGGTAATAATATACCAGAATCTTTAACATTATGGTGTCTTTTTATTAGACTTATGAATAAATCACCAATAGTACAATATACACAACATATAGTTATGAAAATAATATCTCTAATGAGAAGCGGAAGAGATAAATAAATTATGAAGAATAAATAAAAAATAATAAGTGGAACTAATATAGAGGCGATTAAACCCTCATAAGTTTTTTTTGGGCTAATCTCTATACATAATTTCTTAGTTCCAAAATTTTTTCCTATAATATAACCAGATGTATCACATAATGAAACAAGAACAATAGTAAAGATATAATAAAGTCTTGTTGATTCTTCAGATGGTTTTATATTATGAGTTGATAGTGTTGTACCATAATTCAAAAGCAAGTACCATGCTAACAATATAATGCCTATACCTATTAAATTTGAGTTTTGCTGAATTATTTTTTTTATAAATGTAATCTTAAATAAAAGAGATATTAAAACTAGGGACCAGAGTAAAAAAGCGAAATATGAAAGATAAAGAACTGTGTTATGGGATGTCTGAATAAATAACAAATACATTAAAATGATAGATAAGATACAACTAAGTAGTTGGTTTAATGTACTTTTTCCTGACAATTTAACCAATTCAAAAATAGAATATAAAGCTATAATAGTAAAAACAAAATGAATGAAATAAATTTCGAAATACAATGTTAATACTAAAAAAAAGGATGCTAAAAGACCAGCAGTAATTATTCTACTAAACATCTTTTTTTAGCTTATTTTCACTATTAATTGTTCCATATTTGCGATTTCTATTTTGAAAATATTTTATGGCTAAATCTAATTCTTTTTCATTAAAGTCTGGCCATAAACATTTAGTAAAATATAGTTCTGTATATGCATGCTGCCATAACATAAAGTTACTCAGCCTTTGCTCACCACCAGTTCTAATCAACAAATCTGGCTTGCTATGATTTAAAGAAAGATTTTTTTCAAAGTCTTCGATAGTAATTTTTGTAGAGCCTGGATTAGATGATATGAATTTGTTGAAAGCATTAATTATCTCCCATTGCCCTCCATAATTTATTGCAAAATTTAATTTAAGACCCGCGTTATGACGAGTTAATTCTTCAGCATTATTAATGCTATTCACTAACTGATAATTGAAGACACTATGATCACCAATAAATCTTATTTTAATATTATTATGATGAAGTTCCTCTATGTACTTATTTATGGATTCTTCGAATAAAGTTAACAAAAATTTAACCTCATATTCTGGTCTGTTCCAATTCTCGCTACTAAATGCAAAGAGTGTTAATTCATTTATTTGTCTTGTTACACAGGCTTTTACGATTGTGTTTATAGATTTGATACCAGCACGATGGCCAAAAGCTCTTGGCATGCTTTGGTGATTTGCCCAACGCCCATTACCATCCATGATGATTGACAAATGAGTAATATTCCTATTCGACATATTTAAACTTCACTAATCTCAGATATTTTTTTATCGACTGTTTCATCGGATATGCCAATATATTTATCCGTTAGTTCTTGAATCTCTATTATATAGTCTCGTTCGAAATCTTTAGATATTTTTTTATCTTTTTCTAAGTTTGAAATAATTGTGTTAACACTTCTTCTGATATTCCTAAGGGATATTTTAGTGTTTTCACCTTCCTTTTTTAATACCTTTATTAATTCGTTTCTCCTTTCTTGTGTTAATGGAGGTATCTTTATATGTATATTGAGACCATTAATGACAGGAGATAAGCCTAAATTAGAATTCTGTATAGCTTTCTCAATAGCTTGTATAGCTGTTTTGTCCCAGACATTTAGACTGATAGTTGATGCATCTGTGACAGTAATATTAGCTAACTGTTTCAATGGTGTTTTGGTATCAAAGTAATCAGCTTCAATATGGTCTAACATACCAGGGTTAGGTCTTCCTGCTCTTATTTTTGAACATGTACTGTTAAGAGAATCTATTGTTTTTCCCATACTTGATTCAGCATCTTTTTTTATTTCATCTATCATAATTAAACTATCTTAGTACCTATCTTATCATCTAAAATTGATTTTTTTAAGTTTCCTTTTTTAAGTATATTAAAAACTTTAAGTGGCATTTTATTCTCTTGACACATTACAACGGCAGTCATATCCATTACTCTTAAGTCCTTACTGATGACTTCCTTAAAAGGAATTGTTTTAAATAATTTAGCATCTTTGTATTTAATAGGATCCTTGTCATATATCCCATCAACTTTAGTGCCTTTGAGCATAATTTCGGCCCCAAGCTCAATTGCTCTTAAGCTAGCAGCAGAATCTGTTGTAAAAAATGGATTACCGGTACCTGCTGCCAAGACGATAATTCGATTTTTTTCTAGATGTCTTTCGGCTCTTCTTTTAATATATTTTTCACATACCGCATCAATTGCTATAGATGACATTACTCTACACTCACTATTAATTTTTTCTAATGAACTTTGTAGCGCAAGAGAGTTTATAACTGTTGCCAGCATTCCCATATGATCTGCAGTAACACGTTGTATTCCTAATTTTTCTAAATCAGAACCCCTAAAAAAATTTCCACCACCTATAACAATAATAATCTGTACTTTTTCTTTATGTAAGTCTGCTATTTGGATAGCTAATTCTGAGATTAAAGAATCATCTATTCCGTAATCTTTTGTACCAATAAGTGCTTCACCACTTAACTTTAATAATACCCGTTTATACTTCGGATTAGACATTTTATAACCTATGGGCTATTTAATTTGACTATAAACTTCTTGAGCAAAATCTTCTTGCTTTTTATCAATACCTTCACCTAATTGATATCTTGTGTATGATAATATTTTATTGTCCTTAAGAATATTATTTAGTGTAAGAGAGCCATCTTTGATAAAAGGTTGATTGAGCAAGGTATTTTCAGAAATAAATTTTTTTATCTTACCTTCTAAAATATTTCTTTTAATATCATCTTTTTTATCAATTTTCTTCAACTCAGCTTTATATACTTCTCTTTCATTATCTAATATTTTTGAATCAATTGATTTTTCATCTAATGCTAATGGGGAAGACGCAACAATTTGCATACATATATCTTTCGATAATTGTTCATCGGAAGATTTAAGAATCACCATAGCTCCAATCTTATTGTTATGTGTATATCCTGCTACAGAATTATTTTCTTTATCAATTACTTCAAAACGACGTATTTGAATATTTTCACCTAATTTTGTTACATAATTTTTTCTCAGCTCTTCAAGCTCAGTTTTAATTTCATGCTGATTAGATTCTGTTAATTCTAATAGATTGAGACATGGCTGATTAACAATAATTTCACATGTCTTCTGAACATAATTAAGGAAATCATCACCTTTTGCAACAAAGTCTGTTTCCGAATTTATTTCGATTAAGAGTGATTTACTTTTATTTGAGAAATAATGAACAACTCCCTCTGCCGCAATTCTGTTTGATTTTTTTTCAGCTTTAACTCCAGCTTCTGATCGCATTAGTTTAACTGCCTCATCTAAGTTATTTTTTGATTTAGTTAAATATTTTTTACAATCAAGTATTCCGGCGCCTGTAATATCTCTAAGTTGTTTAAGTAAATCTAATTCTGATGACATTTATGACTCTTTATCTAATTTTTTTACTTTGGAATTATTTTTTGATCTAACATCTTCGTTTTTAATATCAATGATTTGTTTCTTTTTAATTGTTTTTGTATTTGCAGCTGACATTGTTTTCTGTGATTCTTTTGAATCTGAAGTTGAAGGTTTTACAAATTTACCCTTTGTTGTAGAAATTATCTTTGAGATAGATTTAACGAATAGCTCAATCGAAGACATTGAATCATCATTTCCAGGTATCATATAGTCCACACCTTCAAATGAATTATTACTATCAACAATTGCTATAACAGGAATATTTAATTTATTGGCTTCTTGTATTGCAATTTTTTCATACCTTGTATCGATAACAAATAAGGCATCTGGTGTTTTTTCTAAGTCTCTAATTCCTGATAAATTCTTTTCTAACTTAGCTATTTGTTTTTTAATCACTAAAATTTCTTTTTTAGTGTAACCATTGATTGTCGCTAGATCTAAATTTTTCTTCAAATCCTCAAGTTTTGCAATAGACTTTTTAATGGTATCAAAATTAGTTAACATTCCTCCAAGCCATCTATTATTCACATAGGGCATTTTTGAATCTATCGCATATTTTTGAATAATTTCTCTAGCTGCCCTCTTAGTTCCTACAAACAAAATTTTGGAGTTATTTTTGATAAGTTTTTCAATGAATGTGATTGCTGTATTAAAGTGGGTTATGCTTTTTTCAAGATTGATAATATGAAGTTTTTTATAAGTTGTATAGATGAATGGTCGCATTTTAGGATTCCAGTACTTTGATTGATGACCAAAATGTACACCAGCATTTATCATCTCTTTGATAGATAGATTTGACACCTTGTTAATAAACTCCTAAATATAATATGTTTTGCAACTTTTATTTGTTGATAGGGTTTTTTATCATATTTACATGGATTCAACAATAAAAATCTGATA
>CAJWVG010000013.1 GCA_913048065.1 uncultured Gammaproteobacteria bacterium
CTTACGACCCCCGCCTTGTAAGGGCGGTGCTCTAACCAGCTGAGCTAATCACCCTTATAAATTTAGCACTTAGTTAAGTGCGTCTTTAAATGCTTTACCAGCCTTAAATGCAGGAACATTAGATGCTTTGATCTGAATAGTTTCACCTGTTCTAGGATTTCTACCTTCCCTAGCATTTCTTTTCTTAGCAAGAAAAGTTCCAAAACCTACTAGAGTGACTTGATCCTCATTTTTTAGTGTGTTTGTAATAACGTTAATCATTGCCTCTACATGAGCTGTTGCGTCTGATTTACTGCTACCCGCTGCTTCAGCCATTGCTGAAATAAATTCTGCTTTGTTCATTTAAACCTCTTTATTTGATATTGATTTTTATTATCTATTAACAACTATAATTTCAAGTTATTGACCCAGTAATTCAATGAATTACAGCCTCTATTTTACATTATTTTGAGAGTAAATATATCCTTCTTCTTGTTTTTTGAGCATTTACTTAAGAAAAAAAGTATGCTAATGAGGAAGTTGTTTTCCTGATCCTTTACTCTTTTTTTCAGCAACCGAAGAAGATTTTTTTGTGTTTTTAAGTTTAGTAGGTTTAGTTTTTAGTGCTATCGCAAAGACCTCATCTACTAGTTTTACCGGATGTATTTTTAATCCTTTTTTGACATTATCAGGTATATCTATCAAATCTTTTTCATTATCTTTTGGTATTATAACCTCTTTTATGCCTCCTCTTAAAGCTGCAAGTAATTTTTCCTTTAGCCCACCAATTTCAAGGACTTCTCCTCGTAGTGTAATTTCACCAGTCATAGCAACATCAGACCTCACGGGGATGTTAGATAACGATGATGCAACAGCAAGTGCCATACTAATGCCTGCGCTTGGACCATCTTTTGGTGTTGCTCCTTCTGGAACATGAATATGAATATCTTTATTTTCATGAAAAGAATTATCTATACCCAAGGATGCTGCTCGTGTCCTAACAACTGTTATAGCCGCTTTAATCGACTCCTGCATAACATCTCCAAGCTTTCCAGTTTGCGTAACTTTTCCTTTACCAGACATCAGTGCACATTCTATTCTGAGTAGTTCACCACCTACAGATGTCCATGCAAGGCCATTCACTTGGCCAACCATATCTTTTTTATCAACCACACCATAATTAAATGGCTTTACACCTAAATAATCATTGAGGTTCAAATTTGTTACCTTAATTTGTTCTTTTTTCTTCGAAGAAATAAGTATACTCTTTACCACTTTTCTACATACCTTAGAAATAGCTCTATCTAGACCTCTAACACCGGCTTCTCTTGTGTAGAATCGAATTATGTCTTTAATTGCAGAAACAGATATAGATAATTCTTTAGGTTTCAAGCCATTTTGTTCAAACTGTTTAGGTAATAGATATTTTCTAGCGATATTAGTCTTTTCTTCCTCGGTATAGCCTGGTAATCGAATAATTTCCATTCTATCTAACAGGGGTATAGGAATTGATTCCATAGAGTTCGCTGTCGCGATAAACATAACATCAGATAAATTAAAATCTACTTCAAGATAATGATCATTAAAAGCAAAGTTTTGCTCTGGGTCTAAAACTTCAAGTAATGCCGATGATGGATCACCCCTAAAATCCATTGCCATTTTATCAATTTCATCAAGCAAAAAAAGAGGGTTTCTTTGTTTTACCTTTGCTAGGTTCTGAATAACTTTACCAGGCATTGATCCAATATAAGTTCGTCTATGTCCTCTAATTTCTGCTTCATCTCTGACACCGCCTAGAGACATTTTTATGAACTTTCTATTAGTAGCTTTTGCGATTGACATACCTAATGATGTTTTTCCTACACCAGGAGGTCCTACTAAACAAAGTATCGGTCCTTTAAGTTTTTGAACACGTTTTGTAACTGCAAGATATTCGAGTATTCGTTCTTTTATTTTTTCGAGTCCATGATGGTCGTCATCGAGAGTTTTACTTGCATTAACAATATCAGTATTTACAGATGTTTCTTGTTTCCATGGCAAACCAATTACTGTATCAATGTAATTTCTTACTACAGTTGCTTCAGCAGACATCGGAGACATCATTTTAAATTTATTAAATTCTGCCATTACCTTTTCTTTTGCTTCAGGTGATAGCCCAACTGTTTCAATTTTCTTTTGTAATGCGTCCAAGTCGTTTGGTTCATCACCAATTTCTCCGAGTTCTTTTTGAATAGCTTTCATTTGCTCATTCAAATAATATTCTCTCTGACTCTTTTCCATTTGTTGTTTGACTCTTCCTCTTATTTTCTTCTCTACTTGCAATACATCTAGCTCTGATTCCATCGATTTTATAAGGTACTCTACTCGTTCCTTTGTTTTAGCTAATTCAAGTACTTTTTGTTTTTCATCAAGTTTCATAGTCATGTGCGCGGCAATGCTGTCAGAAAGCTTAGAAAGATCATCAATACCTGCAATAGATGACAAAACTTCCGGTGGAATTTTCTTATTTAATTTTACATATTGATTAAAAGTATCTTCAAGTGCTCTTCCCAGAGCATCTTCCTGGACGAGCGTACTTCCTTTATCAATATCGTCTAGCAGTTGATATTGAGCATATAATGAAGAACTGTTGTCAGAGATATTAAAAATCTTTGATCTTGAAATCCCTTCAACTAAGACTTTCATGGTTCCATCAGGTAGTTTCAAAAGTTGTAGTATATTGGCGATACAACCTACTGTATATAATTCTGTTGGTATAGGATCGTCTATATCTGATGAAATCTGAGTGACCAGCAGTATTTTTTTATCATTATTATTCATCGCTTCTTCTAGCGCTTTGATAGATTTTGGTCTGCCCACAAATAGTGGAACAACCATATTTGGATATACAACTACATCTCTTAGTGGTAGAACAGGAATACTCTCTTGATTTATCTTTTTTGTCATATCTACACTTCCTTGGATATCTTAACTTACTTTAATATGTGGTCTAATATCAAAAAATCAAGTTATTGCTTTGAATTAGCTTTGGTCTTATTTTTACCATAAATCAGTAGTGGCTTGCCGGAAGATTCAATAACTGTTTTATCTATAACTACTTTAGTAATTTCAGGAGAAGACGGGAGATCATACATCGTATCAAGCAATGTTTTTTCCAATATAGTTCTCAAACCTCTTGCTCCAGTTTTGCGATCTGTTGCTTTTTTCGCTATTGCTAGCAACGCATCATCTCTAAACTCTAAGTCACAGTTTTCCATCTGAAATAGTCTTTGGTATTGTTTAACTAGGGCATTTTTTGGCTCTGTTAAAATTTTAATTAGAGAAGCTTCATCTAACTCTTCTAAAGTGGCTATAACGGGTAGTCTTCCAACAAATTCAGGTATTAAACCATATCTTATCAAATCCTCTGGGCCAACTGTTCTTAAAACTTTAGCTATGCTTATCTTTTTATCAACATCTCTTACAGTTGCAGAAAAACCTATGCCTGATTTATCCGTCCTATCTTGAATAATTTTATCAAGACCCGAAAATGCTCCACCAACTATAAACAAAATACCAGATGTGTCGACCTGTAAAAATTCCTGTTGAGGATGTTTTCTCCCACCCTGCGGAGGAACAGATGCAATTGTGCCTTCAATTAATTTGAGCAATGCTTGTTGGACACCTTCGCCAGATACATCTCTAGTAATTGAAGGGTTATCTGACTTCCTGGAGATTTTATCAATTTCATCAATATAAACTATACCAGTCTGTGCTTTCTCTACATCATAATCACATTTCTGCAAAAGCTTTTGAATAATATTTTCAACATCTTCACCAACATAACCTGCTTCGGTAAGTGTTGTTGCATCAGCAATTGTAAAAGGGACGTTTAGTAATCTTGCCAAAGTTTCAGCTAGTAATGTTTTACCAGAACCTGTCGGACCAATTAATAAAACATTGCTTTTATTTAGTTCTACATTATTTTTAGCATCTTTTGAGTTTAATCTTTTATAGTGATTGTAAACAGCGACAGACAGAACTTTTTTTGCATGTTTTTGACCAATCACATACTCGTCTAGGATAGATTTTATTTCTTGTGGCTTTGGTAAGTTTTCTCTAGTTTGAAGCGATTTTTCTTCAAGCTCATCCCTGATTATTTCATTACAAAGATCTACGCACTCATCACAAATGAAGACCGATGGGCCTGCAATTAATTTATTCACTTCATTTTGATTTTTACCACAAAAAGAGCAGTGTAATAACTTATTTGAATCTCTTGTGTTAGTGTCCATTTTTGATGTTTTATTTTATTATACAGATTATTTTATAAAATGTAAAAATAATAAAAAATACTTCACGAATGATATAATTTTACCCTATTCTTTTGTATCTAGTGGTCTTGAATCAAGTATTTCATCTATTAAACCATATTTTTTCGCCTCTTCAGAGGTCATAAAATTATCTCTTTCGGTATCTGATTGTATCTTTTTTATAGACTGACCAGTATTTTTTGACAGTATTTCATTCAGTCTAGCACGTATTCCGAGTATTTCTTTTGCTTGAATATCAAAATCAGTAGCTTGGCCTTGAAAACTGCCTAAAGGCTGATGAATCATCACTCGAGAATTTGGTAAAGCATATCTCTTTTTTTTAGCACCACCACATAGAAGAATTGCTCCCATACTGGCTGCCTGCCCAATGCATAATGTGCTAATATCAGGCTTAACGAATTGCATTGTGTCGTAAATTGACATACCCGCAGTAACCGACCCGCCCGGGGAGTTTATATAAAGACTTATGTCTTTGGTGGGGTTTTCTGATTCTAGGAATAGCAATTGAGCTACGATTAAATTTGCTGAGTGATCCTCTACAGGCCCAACCATAAAAATAATTCTCTCTTTAAGTAAACGTGAATAGATATCATATGCTCTCTCCCCTCTTGACGTTTGCTCAACAACCATTGGCACCAAATTGTTCAATATTTCATTTTTTTTCATTTAGTTCACAACCTCAGAAAATTTCTTTTGTAGCTTATTTTTTTTACATTTTGATTCAATCAAATTCATAATAGCATCTTCCAAAACTTTGTTCTTTATATGATTTAAATAATTTTTATCTTCCTTTACCTTTGTGGCAAGCTGTTCCTGAGTGGCAGGGTCAGATTTTGAAATATAATCATATACGTCATCCTGCGAAACAGTAATTTTGTTGTCTTCTGTAATTTTCATATAAATTAGGTTTAGTTTAACGCGTTTTCTTGCAATTTGGTCTAGTTCTAATTTTATTTTATCATCAAGATTTTGAGTCATGCCTTGGTATTGAGTAGTAATATGCTTTACTTCCGACTGTAACATATAGGTTGGAATTTCAAAATCATTTACATCGAGCAACTTCTCATTGATTGCTGCAGAGGTAATTGATTTAATTTTTTGCTCTAGCTCAAGATTCATGTGTTTTTTTACATTTTCTCTAAAAATATCAACTGAAGAATTTTCTGTACCGAATTTTTTATAGAATTCGTCATTAAGTTCTGGAAGATCACCTTTATATATATGTTTTATTTTCATTTTATAATCAATGGTTTTCCCAGCAATATTTTTATCTAAGAAATCATCGGGCATTTTATAACTAAAAGATTTTTCTACATTGATATCCTCGCCGATCGAGTTTTTGTAAAACTCTTTATATAAACCAACAGTTGCCGGATCACCATTAATCTTATCATCGATAATGAAAGTAAAATTTTCATGTTTATTATTATCAAATTCTTTTCCAGATATAAGCCCTTCATATTCCATGATAATTTTATCACCAGTCGCAGCTTTATCTTTTTTTTCTTCCCATTTTATATTCTGTTTCTGGATATTACTTATTACAGCATCAATATCATCTTTATCTATTATAACCTCTGGGACATCGATACTGATTTCTTCTATATTTTTAATGACAAATAAAGGGTATATCTCAAATTCAGCAGTAAAGACAAGATCATTTTCCGCAGAAGGTTCTTTGTCGATTGATAATTGAGGCGGACTTGCAGTTTCTAATTTGTTTGACTCTAAAGATTGTTTTAAAGATGCTTCAATAATTTTATTCAATGCATCCCCGTGTATCCTATCTCTATAGTTTTTTAGAATTATTTTTTCAGGAACTTTGCCCGATCTGAAGCCATCAATTTTTACAGTAGATTTATACTTGTTCAAGTCTTTGCTAAAAGCGGCAAGATATTCATCTTTGTTAACTGTGATAACAACGGATCTTTTAAGGCCATCTAATTTGTTAACTTTACTTGTAATATTCATTTTTAGTTGTTACTCAAATTAATTATTTGACTCAGAAAATACTCTATTGCAACTTGTCCATTATCAAAAGTAGTAGATTTAACTTCATTTTCACTGACATCATCAGATTCGTAAATACTGCATTCCCAAGACTCATGACCCTCTTTAGACAATTCTAGCAAAGATAATGTAACATGAAATACTGACTCAGTACCATAATTATTGCTACGCGCAAATGAACCACATTTAATTGTGTATGGATTTATTTTTACAAGTTTTTTTCGAACATTTGAATTTGTCAGATATTTAGATAGATATGATATAAATGTCTGATTTCTTTGATTTACAAAATCATCAAACTCTATTTTAATCGATGGCTTGCCTAATTCTGAAATACTTTTGTGTCTTTTAGCTAGCTTTTCTTTAAATTGTTTAAGGAATACTTTACCCATTTTTAACTCTATATTTAATTACATTTAAAAGTAATAATGTATCTGTTTGGCTTAAAGAAATAAGTATAATATTCTTCTTTAATTAAATCATATGATTTGCCACACTTCTCAAACATTGTGTTTGAACATGACTCTTTTTCTTCAGAGATGCATACATATTTATCATTATATATCAGTGTCTTATTATTGATTTGTGAAGAACAGCTTACAAGTATAAAACAAATTAATATAAAATAATTTCTAATATTCATCACAAAATCCTCTTTTACGAGAGGGGAGACTCGAACTCCCACACCAATGGTACTGGTACCTAAAACCAGCGCGTCTACCAATTCCGCCACTCTCGCAAATTATGGGTGGATGATGGGATTCGAACCCACGACAACTGGTACCACAAACCAGGGCTCTAACCAACTGAGCTACACCCACCATATTAAATAATATTACCATATAATTTCGCGCCTGGAAGGACTCGAACCTCCGACCCCATCGTTCGTAGCGATGTACTCTAATCCAACTGAGCTACAGGCGCAAAATTCGGGGTGATAGGATTCGAACCTACGACCTACTGGTCCCAAACCAGCCGCGCTACCAAGCTGCGCTACACCCCGTGTTTATGCTATTATACCTATAGATTAGATTAATGAAATTATTTGTTAGTCTGGATTATAATCCCAAACTGTTTCTCCGTCTAAATCTTTAATGGATATCTTCATGTGCAATAGAGCATCCCTTATTTCATCTGCTTTTTTATAATCACCACATTCTCTTGCTTCATTTCTCTGTTTGATGAGATTATTTATATGGTCATGATTAATGTCTGATAGATTTGATTTACTTGCTTCATTAGATAGTAAGTCGATGCCTATAAAGCTAGCCGAACTCACAAGTCTATTTATATCTTTTTTATTTGTTTTTGCGTTTTTTGCTAATGTGGATAGATATTTTATCGCTTGAGGGGTATTAAGGTCGTCACTTAAGATATCTATAATTTCGTCATCTAATCTAACGGGGTCTTCATTGTGTGATACAGATTGAGCAAGAGTTTTAAATTTATTTATAAGCTTCTGCGCCTCACTTAATGTACTATCTGACCAATTTAATGGCTGTCTATAATGAGCAGATAATAGAGCTAGCCTGATTGTATAAGGAGAATGTTTTGATAATAAATCATCAACTAAAATTACATTACCTAAGGATTTTGACATTTTCTTTTTATTCACTAGTACAATCCCATTATGGAACCAATAGTTGCAGTATGATTTAGAAGAGATACAACTGCCCTGTGCAATTTCATTTTCATGATGGGGAAAAATTAAATCATTCCCGCCCCCATGAATATCTAAAGTAGTATCATTTCCAATTATTTCATTTATCATTGATGTACATTCTATATGCCAGCCTGGACGTCCTAGACCCCATGGACTTTCCCATCCTGGCTGATCTGAAGCGGATGGCTTCCATAAAACAAAATCTCTTTGAGATCTCTTATAGTCAGCAACATCAACCCTTGCTCCATCAATCATTTCATCAAGCGTCCTTTTTGATAGCTTTCCATAATCCTTATATTTGACAGTATCAAATAAAACATGGTTTTCAGAAATATAAGCAAAACCGCTATTTAATAT
This sequence comes from uncultured Gammaproteobacteria bacterium, assembly GCA_913048065.1. Classification (GTDB taxonomy): domain Bacteria; phylum Pseudomonadota; class Gammaproteobacteria. The sequence goes on from CAJWVG010000013.1 coordinate 8,323, forward strand.
CTTCTCAATAGTAAGAATAATTGAGGGCATATTATCCGTTACTCGAGGTTGGTGAGTTGGTTCCAAAAGTCCTAGAGATTTCATGTTATTTTGATAAATATCAGTAAATTTTTTACTTATATCATAAACTGTAAGCTTTTGTTCAGAAGCAGCATTGGAAATTTTATCATCAACATCAGTAATGTTACGAATATAAACTACATTTTTATATTTGGTCTTCAAAACTCTAAATAAAATATCTGGAACGATAGCTGCTCTAGCATTTCCAATATGTGGGTGACTATAGACAGTTGGTCCACAAACATACATATTTACAGAATCTTTTTTAACAGGAACAAAATCCTCTTTTTTTCTATTTATGGTATTAAAAATCTTTATGGCCATGATATGATAGATTCACTGTTAAACAATATTAATTAAATATAAATTATGATAAGAAACATATTATTTTTTACTTTAACCTTAATATTCATAACTATATCATCTAGTTATGGTTACAGTATACAAAAAATTCAAAATGCAGAGGATACTAAATTGATAAAACTTAATACCAACAAAGGCGATATAATAATTAAAATCTTTACCAAAGAAGCACCAGAAACAGCGAAAAATTTCATCAATTATGTAGAAAAGGGTAGCTATAATGGAACGATATTTCATAGAGTGATTGCTAACTTTATGATTCAAGGCGGTGGATTATTGCCAGATATGTCAGAGATTAACTCAAATCCACCAGTTGTAAATGAATCAAGTAACAATCTAAGTAATAAAAAAGGTACTCTAGCAATGGCTAGGACTAGCGACCCGCATTCAGCGACATCACAATTTTTTATAAACCTAAAAGATAATGATTTTCTTGATAGAAAAAATGCTCAAGATGGATGGGGCTACTGTGTATTTGGTGAAGTTATAGAAGGTATAGAGATTGTCGAACAAATTGGTTTAGTTGAAACTGGAAACCATCCATCTGGACACCAAGATGTACCGAGAGAGACTATCACCATAGAGTCAGTAGAAATTATTGAATAATAGCATATGACTAGTCTATTTATTTCTGATCTTCACCTGGATAAAAAAAGGCCAGAGGTAATAAAGTTCTTTATAAATTTTATGATTGAGCTAGATTCAAAAATTGAATCATTATATATACTTGGTGACTTTATTGAATACTGGGTTGGAGATGATGATCCTGCAGATGGTTTGACAGATATATTTAATGTAATAAAAAAGAAATCTGATTCGTTAGATATTTATATAATGCATGGTAATAGAGATTTTATGTTATCTGAAAATTTCTGTAAAAAATTTGGTATGAAACTTTTAAAAGATCCAACTATTATAGAAATAGATAATAAAAAAATAATGTTGATGCATGGAGACACCTTATGCATAGATGATAAAAGCTATCAAGAATTCAGAACAATGGTTAGATCGGATAAATGGCAAAAAGAAATGTTAAAAAAGCCATTAAAAAAAAGATTAGAACTTGCTAAAACTCTTAGAGAAAGGAGTTTAGCAGCAACAGATGTAAAAGATGAAATTATCATGGATGTTAATCAAAAAGAAGTTGTAAATGTTTTTAAAAGTAATGACATAGATCTAATAATCCATGGTCATACACACAGACCTAATATTCATAAATTATCTGTTAATAATAAAGATGTAACCAGAATTGTCCTAGGTGATTGGTATACAAAGAGTTTTATTCTAAAAATTGAGAATAGTAATATTACAATTGAAAAAAATAGCTTAATCTAAAATATCGTAACTCTTAATACTCCTAGTGCCAGCCAGCTTTCTAAATATATCCCTAATAATATTTCTTAATACTTTTTTTTCTAAGATTAAAGCTAATTCGTTATTCAGAAGTCTTTTTAATGAAGATCCTGAAATGACATCACTATGTTGAGTATTCTTTGTAACCTCTTTGAAACCAGATTCATAATCATAATAAAAAAAATTTTTTTCATCAATAATATAATCAGGAGGATATGAAATATGTAATTCATAACCTATTTCTTTTAAGAAAATAATTTCGAATCTTAACAAAACAATCAATCGCTTATCAGAGGTTGTATTCATGTAATTAAGATGTTCTTTATATAAATTATAAAGTGTTAAAAGTGGTTCATTTTTTGGAATGAATCTATATATTAATTCATTAAAATAAAGTGATTCAAGCATAAATTTATTAGATGCTTCAAGATATGATGAGACAATCTCATATTTTGTTAATAACGGAAGAGTTCTCTCAGTATATGATAGCTGTAGTTCTCTAAAAGGCTGCAAAATAAATCCATCTTTTTTAGATTTAATGCCTTTGGCTAATATTGAAATTAGCCCTTGTTCTTCTGTTAAGACATCATATATCATGCTGGTTTCACGATATTTTCTTGCATGAATGATAAATGATTTTATTAAATTATTATTCAATCTATGTAACCAATTTCTTTAAGTAAAAGATAGTTATTTTTCCAATTCTCTTTTACAATCACTTTTAATTCAATAAAGAATTTTTTTTGATATAAATCTTCTAGTAGTATTCTAGATTCAGTGCCTATTTGTTTTATAAATTCACCCTTTTTCCCAATGATAATTTTTTTTTGATTTTCTTTATTCACATATATATTAGCTTTAATCTCAGTAATTTTTTTCTTAATCTCAATTCTTTCAATATGAACAGCTGAATCATAAGGTAGCTCGCTATGGGTTTTATTAACAATGACCCCACGAATCATTTCCTGAATTGAAAGTCTCATGTCATCATCAGATATTATATCTTCGTCTCTCAAAGGTTTCTTATGAAGTAATGTATTTTCAATAGCATTTATGAGTTTATCTATGCCGTATTTAGATTTTAGAGAAATAAAGAAATTCTGATAATTATGTTTTTCCAAAAATGACTCATGTACACGTGCTTCATCTGATCTATAATTCTCACATAAATCTATTTTATTTATAACAACAAATACTTTAGTGTTACTAATACTATTAAGCTTTAATATGGATTCTTCATAATTAAAATCTTTATTAGAAATTTCAGTCATTAGTATTAACAAATCTATAGATTCTAAAGTCTTTATATATGCATTTTTCATTGATGAAGATAATAAATCTTTATGGTTTAATGAAATGCCTGGAGTATCAGTTATATTTACAATTAGATTTTTTATTTGAATCATATTGTTTAGATTAATTCTGGTTGTCTGTGTTTTCTTACTTTCTGTAGTAATATATTTCCCATTTAGATAGTTGATTAAAGTCGATTTCCCTGTATTGCTTTGACCAACAACGGAGATATTATACTTATTTTTTGCCATGAATTTTTTCTAGTATTAATTTTGAAACTGTTTGTTGCCCTTCTTGTACGGTAGCAGCTACACAAGAAACTGAATGTCTAAGAGTATTAATTTTGCAAATCACTTCAAATTTAGGTTTATGTGGTGGTCCAGATAATTTTTTAGTAATATATTTTGGAAGCTCCTCACCTAAACTATGCATATGTTCTTGCAATAAAGTTTTTGAATCCTTAAGACCTATATTATCCTTAATTAATAGATATTGAGAGAAGATTTTTAATATTGATTTTTTACATGAATTATAATCACCATCCATAAAAATTGCCCCAATTATTGACTCCATAGTATTAGATGCAATACTTAGCTGAAGGGCATGATCTTTATTAAAATTTAGGTTTTTTGAAATCAATAGATCGATAATTTTTAATTTAATTGATATATCTGAGATAGTCTTTTTGCTAACAATAAACTGTTTTTCGCGTGAAAGTGAGCCTTCATCATGATTGGGATATTTATCATAAAGATATTCTGTGATAACTAATTGGAGAACTGCATCTCCCAAAAACTCCAGTCTTTCATAATTATCTTTTGAGAAACTCTTATGAGTTAAAGCTTTTATAAATATTTCTGAGTTCTTAATATCATAATCAAATATCTTTCTTATTTTTTTTTCTAGACTTAAAATATATTTATCTTTAGATATCATATATTATTTAATTGATAATCCAATTCTATTTAATAATGAATAGGAGCTATCTGGGTTCCAATACATCCAAATAAAAAAAGCTTTTCCTATCAAGTTTTCTTCTGGCACTGGTCCCCAATATCTACTATCATTACTATTATCTCTGTTATCGCCTAAAACAAAATATGTATTATCTGGAACTTTATAGCTAAAGCTTTGACTCATCTCTTTATTTTTCAAAATATTATAATTTACCAATCCATTGTTTTCATTAAATATTTGATTATCTGTTAAATCACTAGCTGATAAAGACAAATTAGAAACATCCTTATGAGTGTATTTAACACCATTAACGTAAACTATTTTGTCAAGGTATTCGATAAAATCACCAGGCAGAGCAATTACTCTTTTAATATAATTTATTCTCCTATCCTGAGGATATTGAAATACAATGACATCACCTCGTTCTGGTTTTCTGTTATTTATAACTACATGATTGGTAACTGGAATCCTAATACCATATTCATATTTATTAACTAGGATAAAATCGCCTATCAATAAAGTAGGAATCATTGACCCGGAGGGGATTCTATAAGGCTCGATTATAAAAGATCTAAATACCAGAACAAACAAAAGAATCGGAAAGAAAGAGCCAAAGAAATCAATAAAATTATTATTAATCTTATTTGAGTAAATTTTAGCAATGAGTAGGAGCAATCCTGAAAGAAATGTAAAAATCAATAATATAATTGTAAAGTCCATAATTATTTCTTTGGCATCATGAATTCATAAAAAGCTTCCTTTGGAATATCTACATTTCCAATTTTTTTCATTTTTCTTTTGCCCTCCTTTTGTTTCTTCAATAGCTTCATCTTACGAGTCACATCACCGCCATATAATTTTGCAGTAACATCTTTGCGGAAACCCCTTACAGATGTTGAGGCTAAAATTTTCGAGCCTATAGCTCCCTGAATTGATATCTCAAACATTTGTCGAGGAATAAGCACCTTTAAATTCTCTATCAACTCTCTAGCTTTTTTATCTGAATTCTCTTTATGTAAAATTTGAGATAAAGCATCTACTTTCTTTTTATTAACAAGAATATCTAATTTTATCATTTTACTTTCAACATAATCAATAACTGTGTAATCATATGAGGCATAACCTCTAGTAGAAGATTTTAGTTTATCAAAAAAGTCATATATTATTTCTGACAAAGGAATCTCAAATGAGATTTCAACTGAATTTGTTCTATACTGTAGATTTTTTTGAGAACCTCTTTTTTTTATACAAAGCTCGATAACTGGACCTAGATATTCAGCCGGAGTTATAATGTTAATCCTTGCAATTGGCTCTAAAAATAACTTAATCTTATTTTCATCAGGAAGATCCTTTGGGCTTTTAACCTCTATTACCTCATTATTCTTAGTTTCTATTTTATAAGTCACTGAAGGGACAGTCATTAGAAAATCTAAGGCATATTCTCTAGATAAACGCTCTCGAATAATTTCCATATGTAATAAACCTAGAAAACCACATCTAAAACCGTGTCCTAAAGAATCAGAATTTTCTGGTTCGTATGTAAAAGAGTTATCATTTAATGAAAGTTTATCAAGCGCTTTCTTTGATTCTTGGTAATTTTTAGCATCTATTGGATAAAATCCAGAAAAAACTCGTGGTTGTATATGCTGAAACCCAGGTAATGGGGTAGGCTCTATAGCTTTTACATCCGTTATCGTATCCCCTACAGGGGCTGCATCTAGAGTCTTAATTGAGGCAATTATAAATCCTACATCACCAGCTTCTAGTTGGTCTAAATAAGTTATCTTAGGAGTAAATATACCAACTTTATCAATGACGAATTCCTTTTGGTTCGATAATATTTTTATTTTCTGTTTAGGATTAATTTTGCCATTAATGACTTTGACTAAAACAATAACTCCAAGATAATTATCAAACCATGAGTCTATTATAAATGCTTTAGGGTATTCGTCATCTGACTCTTGGGGTGGAAGTGTTTTCTCAACAACATGCTCCATTATTTTATCAATACCTAGACCAGTTTTAGCACTCACTTCAATTATTTCATTATCATTAACATCTAAAAATTCAGTTAAATCTTTCCTGACAGATGGAATATCTGCAGACGGTAAGTCAATCTTATTTATGATTGGTATAATTCTTAGACCTAAATCCTTTGCTAGATTAGTATGCGCAATACTTTGAGCCTCAATCCCTTGAGTAGCATCGATGATTAATAGGGCGCTATCACATGCGGAAAGAGATCTCGATACTTCATAAGAGAAATCAACATGTCCTGGTGTATCTATAATATTAATCTTATATGATTCATTATTATATTTATATGTTAATGAAACGGTTTGAGCTTTGATTGTTATTCCGCGTTCTCTTTCTAAATCCATGGAATCTAGTATTTGATCTTGCATATCGCGTGATGCTAATAATCCATACTTTTCAATTAACCTATCAGCTAATGTAGACTTACCATGGTCAATATGAGCGATTATTGAAATATTTCTGATGTTTTTCATTTTCCCTATATGATAGCGAACAAATAATAAACATCAATCATTTAGAAATTTTTATTGCTAGATAGACTGGATTTGAATTTCTGTAAACTAATAAGTTTGCTAATGAATTATTTCTCATTTGTTTTACTTTACTTACAAAATCTGAACTATTATAAACTGGTTTATTATTAATGTGAGTAATAATATCATTGACTTGTATTTTTGAATTATTCAACTGTTCACTTGAAATCCTATCAACTTTAACTCCACCATAAATGTTTAACTTCATCTTAACATTTTCCTTTATATCACTAACTGTAATGCCAGAAACTTCTACTTCATCAACCTTTTTTTCTGTCATCTTAGCAATCTTGTTTTCTTCTGGTAACTCCTCAATCACAATTACTTTATTTAGAATTTTTTTATTTCTCAAAATTTCCATATTTACTCTTGAACCAACAGCTGCTGAACCTACTACTAAAGGCAAATCTTTAGATTTAATGATATTTTTACCATCAAATTTAAGAACAACGTCACCCTGCTTTAGTCCAGATTTTTCTGCAGGGCTATTATTTAGAATTTTTGCAATAACAGCACCTTCAGGTTTTTTCAAACCAAAACTCTCTGCTAAATCTTGATCTACTTCTTGGATAAACACACCTAACCATCCTCTCTTGACTTTCCCTTCTTCTTTTAATTGTCGATATACATTACTGAGCGTTTCTGCAGGTATAGCAAATGATACCCCCATGAAACCACCAGACCTAGTATAAATCTGAGCATTTACACCAACAACTTCTCCATTAAGGTTAAATAGTGGCCCTCCTGAATTTCCTGGATTAATAGCAACATCTGTTTGTATATATGGGACATAACTTTCATTAGGCAAATTTCTCTTCTTTCCGCTAACTATTCCAGCTGTCACAGTATGGTCAAAGCCAAATGGTGAGCCTATAGCTAAAACCCATTCACCTATTTTAAGATTTTCAGAGGTACCTATAGAAACAACTGGTAAATTTTTAGCATCTACTTTAAGTAATGCGAGATCACTTCTTTCATCTGTGCCAATCAATGTTGCTTTGAGTTGTGTTTGGTTACTCAATGTAATTTTTATTTCATCAGAATTCTTGATTACATGATGGTTAGTCATAATATAACCATCTTTAGATAGAATAAAGCCAGAGCCAAAAGCAGGTGTTGGTCTTCTTATATTATTACGTTGATTTTCATCAAAGAATCTATCAAAAAATGGCTTGAATTCATCGGGCATATCAGGGATGTCTGGTCTATTTTTTGTATTGCTCTGAGCACTCTTCTTTGCATGCACTATCACTACTGCTGGAATATTCTTCTCTACAACATTAGTAAAGTTAGGGTAAGAATCATTAGCTAGTACAGCGTCATTTGGCATCAAAACTAGCAATGCTGTTACTATACTACTAAATAATAATGGTTTTGAAATCTTTTGTATCATTTACATTCAAGTTTATCAGATGATTTGATATTGTCATTCACTTTATCGCAATCATCAACCTGATTTGTAACATTTTTTGTGGGTGCTATGATTTCATGGTTAATCGTGGTTTTAGAATACTTTACTTTATCAACAAAAAAACTTTCCATTAGAAACAAGGTCGCAACAGCAAATGTAACAGCACTGGCAATACGGAGAGTATGAGAATAGATATTATTTCTGAATGAAGTTTTATAGATTTTATCCATAATCTGAGATGAAAAATTTTTACTAATATAACTTGGATATTCTCTTTTCAGAATTGCCTTTAAAATACTATTAATTTCTATATTTTTCTTAGATTCATTCATCTTCAATATCTTTTTTAATTGTTTTACTCAATAACTCTCTAGCTCTATGAAGCTTCGACCTCACTGTTCCGATTGGTAAATTAGTCTCTAGAGCAATACTATCATAAGTCATATCATCAATGTCCCTTAGTTTTAAAACTAATTTAAGGTCATCTGGAAGATTATTATAGACGAAATCAATTGTTTTAGCCATATCCTCAAGATTATAACTATTATATGGAGTATCTGTACCCGCTTGATCTGATCTAGCCATTATATCCATAACTTCTCCTTCATTGTTTATTAGACCGGAATTTTCTGAAATAGTTTCCTTTTCTCTAAGTTTTTCTTTTGAGTTTATATAGTTTAATGAGCAATTTATTGCAATTCTATGTAGCCAAGAATAGAATTTACTTTCAAATCGGAATTTACTCAATGAATTGTATGCTTTTAAAAAAGATTCCTGAGCTACATCTTCAGCATCAGAATGGTTTTTGGTATATTTATAACATAAATTAATAATACGAAGTTGATATTTTTTAATAATATACTCATATTTGTCTATATCGCCATTTATGATTTCTTCAATAATTTCTGTATCATCATCAATCATAATTCTGCCTTTCACTCTAATGCTTTTTTTACAAAATAACACATAAATGCTATTTTATTATATATGAGCGTCATAAAAAACACAGATGTTTTGATAGTTGGATCTGGTATCGCCGGCTTGAGCACGGCATTGATGCTTTCTGAAAATATTCAAGTTACTCTTATTACAAAAGGTAAAAATAACGATTGTTCCACAGCTTGGGCTCAGGGTGGTATGGCCTCTGTACTGTCAGAAACTGATTCTTTCAAAAAACATATTCAAGACACTGTAAAAAATGGCAAAGGTATCGTGTCAGAAAATATTGCTGCAGAAATTATAAAAAATGGTCCCTCTTGTATTAATTGGCTTATAAAAAATGGAGTTGAATTTACGGCTGACAAGAAACATCAAATTGATCTAACTCTAGAGGGAGCACATAGTGAAAGACGTGTCGCATATATTAAAGATGAAACTGGTGCAGTAATACATCAGACATTGTATGACAAAGTTAAATTAAAAAAGAATATAACATTGATTGAAGAGTGTCAGATTATAGACCTTATTTTGGAAAAAGATGATAATAAAAATTTAAATAAATGTGTTGGTGCTTATATTTTTCATAAAAATAATAAACATGTTCAGACGATTAAATCTAAAAATATTGTACTGGCTACCGGAGGAGCCAGTAAAATATATCAATTTACATCAAATCCAAATACATCTACGGGCGATGGAATTGCAGCAGCATGGAGAGCCGGCTGTACTGTATCTAATATGGAGTTTATTCAATTCCATCCAACATGTCTTTTTCATCCTCATGTAAAGTCATTTTTAATATCAGAATCACTTAGAGGTGAAGGTGGTATATTATATACGCCAGACAATATTAGATTTATGGAAAAATATGATAAAAGAAAAGAATTGGCCTCAAGAGACATAATAGCAAGGGCCATTGATAATGAAATGAAAACAAATGGTTATACTAATGTGTATCTAGATATATCTCATAAACCCTCTGAATTCATTAGGAAAAGATTTCCTAGGATTTATGAAAAATGTTTGAGCGTGAATATTGATATAACGAAAGAACGAATACCTGTTATACCAGCCTCACATTATACTTGTGGTGGGGTAAAAACAGATGTTTCTGGTAAAACTGAAATTGATTATTTGTACGTCATAGGAGAATCTGCACATACAGGGTTCCATGGAGCAAATAGATTAGCTAGCAATTCACTCTTAGAGTGTCTAGTAATGAGTAAAGAGTGTTCAAAAAAAATTAATCAGTCACATTCTAATAATTCAAATATAGTGGATAAAAAATTACCAAAATGGGATGATAGTTTGGTAACAGAGTCTAATGAAAGATTTATTATAAGTCATAACTGGGGAGAGCTGAGAAAAATTATGTGGAATTATGTTGGCATAGTCAGGTCAAATAAAAGATTACACATCGCTAAGGAAAAGATAAGACTTATAGAAAAAGAGGTGAATGATCATTATTATAAATATAATATTAGTGCTGATTTGTTAGAATTGAGAAATATTATTCATGTGTCAAAACTAATTATTGAATCTGCATTATCAAGAAAAGAAAGTCGCGGGTTACATTATTCAATAGATTATCCTGAATCAACTGAAAAATTTAAAAAAGATACATGTATTAGAGGACGAAAAAATGAATATTACTTAAAACTTGTTAAGTTTAAAGTTTAAAGATTGTTTTCCTATAATATCTAAGCTCATCTATCGAATCCCTGATATCATCTAATGCTCTGTGATTAGAACTTTTTTGAAAATTATCAATGTCTTCAAAATACCACCTTTTGCCCAGCTCCCTAATAGAAGAGACATCTAAATTGCGATAATGACAAAACTCTTCTAATTCCGGCATACATCTTGCCAAGAAGCGCCTATCCTGGCATATAGTGTTTCCACATAATGGAGATTGACCCTTAAAAATATATTGTTCTAAAAATTTTACAGTCTCAGATTCAGCTTTAGTTTCATTTATTGTACTTTTTTTAACTTTGTCTATTAAACCACTTCTTCCATGTTGTTTAGTATTCCAATCATCCATATTATTCATGACTTCATCTGGCTGATGTATAGCAAGATTTGGGCCTTCCGCAAGGATATTTAAATTTTTATCAGTAACAATACTAGCAATTTCTATAATATAATCACGTTGAGTATCCAAACCAGTCATCTCAAGATCAATCCATATTAAGTTGCTTTTATCTTTCATCGTCATAGAGTAGTATATTTGTATAGTAATGTAAAATTTAGTATTTTTTCAATATGGTTTATTTATTCATTTTATTAATTGTTAGCTCTTATATCCTCTTGAAGATAATATTGGATATCCATCAAATCCACTATATAAAAAATGCCAAAGCATCCAAAGAAGAGCTGGATGATTTCTCAATTAATGATGAATACTTTAGAAAATCTAACCTATATAACATTGATAAGTTAATCCTATCTATCATTGGTATCACTATTAGTGGAATATTAATAATATATTTTATTTATCTAGGAGGTATTTCTAGTTTTGGGATGATTGCAAGTCATATAAATTTTTTAGACTTAGATAGTGAACTTTTTAATATAGTTTCTTTTTTCATTTTAATGACAATAATAAACATCCCGGTTGCACTATATAGAACTTTTTATATAGAAGAGAAATATGGATTTAATAAAAATAGTTTTAAGCTATTTCTAAAAGATATTTTATTATCTACCCTGATAACTGTCATCATTATTTCAATACTCTTTGGCGCATTTGATTTACTGTTCACAAACTACCCGCAATCGTGGTGGTTATACATTTGGATGGTATATATCATTTTTAATATCTTTATTTTATATGCATTTCCAACACTTATAGCCCCAATGTTCAATAATTTTGAAAAATTATCAGATAGCAATGTTGTAAGTGTCATAAATGAATTAGCAGAAAAGACTAAATTTAATATTTCTGATGTCTATGTAATGGATGGATCAAAAAGATCGACTCATTCGAATGCATATTTCACAGGTTTTTATAAAAGTAAAAGAATTGTCTTTTTTGATACCCTACTATCTATGTTAACACCTAAGGAGATACAATCAGTTCTAGCACATGAAATTGGACATTATAAAAAAAAGCACATAACAAAATCAATTATGATGAGTTTTGCATTAAGTCTACTTGGCTTTTATATAATATATGAAATCACTTTATATCATTCATTGTTTTTCCAGCTAGGGATAAATCCAAATTCAACTAGTGAAATAGTAATGTTTTTCAGCTTGCTTTTGCCATGTATACTATTTTTTCTAAATCCAATATTTTCTTCTTTTTCAAGAAAAAATGAGTTTGAGGCAGATAATTATGCCAAAGAGTTCAGTAATAAAAGAGACCTCATCTCTTCGCTAAAAAAATTGTACAAGGAGAATTTAACGCTATTAAAGACTAGTCCAATATATTCACGCGTATATAATAGTCATCCAACTGTATTTGAAAGAATAAATAACTTAGAATTATAATATGACGGCTGAAATAGATTTATCTAAGAAAAAATGTGTGCCTTGCGAAGGTGGTATAGATGCTATTGATAAGGAGCAAGCGCTAGTATTACTTAATAAATTAAGTAAAGGTTGGAAATTATCAAATGACAATAAAAAGATTATTAAAGAGTATAAATTTAAGAATCATTACGAATTAATTGCAATGATAAATTTAATAGCTTGGATTTCACATAGAGAGGATCATCATCCTGAAATATTATTTTCATATAGTAATCTCACAGTGACGTACTATACTTATGCAATTGATGGGTTGTCCGAAAATGACTTCATTTGTGCAGCCAAAATTGATAATTCAGTTAGACTTTAATCTAAAGTTCTTTTCTTTCATTAAATGCATGTGAAATAGTATCACTATCTAAATAATCAAGTTCACCATTAAGTGGTATACCAAAAGCGATTCTTGATACCTTTATGTCAAATTTTATAGCAAGTTGTTGCACATAATGGGCAGTGGCTTCACCTTCAATTGTGGTGCTGGTCGCTAATATTAATTCTTTTATATTACCCTTCTCCAATCTTGATTGTAGTTTATTCATACCAATTTCCGTCGGTCCTCTACCATCAAGCGGTGAGATATTTCCTGATAAAGCAAAATAATCACCATTGTAATCAGTGGAGTTTTCAATTATATAAACATCTGCTGGTGACTCGGTAACACATATTTTAGATATATCTCTATTATCTCCAATACATAGATGCTTCTCAGTTTGATTTTGAAGAATTACATCTTCGCGATCCAGATATATTCCACATATTGGACATGTAGATATCTCAGTTGTAGAACTCATTAGTTTAGCTGCTAAGTTTTCTGTCTTATCTTTGTTGGATCTTAATAGCTTATAGGCCATTCTTTGAGCAGATTTTTTACCTATTCCTGGCAAAATAGTCAACGCCTCTATCAAATCTAACAAATTTTTAGATGATTTCATGGTTAGAAAGGCAGTTTGAAGCCGCCAGGTAAATTCATCATGCTGCCCATTTTAGATTTAATTTCTTTATCAACTTTAGAAAGAGCTTCGTTACATGCATCCAAAGTGTGTTTCTCAATTACCTTTAAATCTATATTATTTAGTTTATTAGTAATTTTTATATCAGTTATTCTATGTTTGCCTGTAACAGTAACGCTCACCTCATTATTTTTAGAAAAACCGGTAACCTGTATCTTATCCACTTCTTCCTGGATTTTTTTCATATTTCCATACATATCTTTGGCTTGCTTCATTTTATCCATGAGTCCCATAATTATCTCCTAACTATTCTATGATTTTTTTTATTGATTCTTTATTTATGTTTGCACCAAATGCCTTTTGAAGTTTATTGATATCTGGGTCATCTTTAACTTTATTATACCTATCATTTAGCTCTGACTCATTATTCATGGTTTCCATAATAATTGGAGTTAACATATCAGTACTATAGTCAACTTTAATTTCCTGTTGTATTTCAAAATATTCTTTAATTTTCAGCAGCAAATCATTAACACAAGATTTTGGATAAATATCTTTTTTCGCCTCATTAATAAATAATATCGGTTCATTGCTGTTTATTCCCTTAAGTAGAGAATGTCTCGCCAAATGTAATGTAAGCCCACTCAAAGATAGCTCCTTGATAGATTTATTCCAATTCATAGTCTCATCTTCATTTTTATTTAGAGAATTCGCGATGTTTTTATGAGTACTATCGCTTTCTAATTTATCATCTTCCTTTGACGCTAAGTTAGACGAACCATTCGCACTAGTTTCTATAATGTCATCTTTACCTTGATTTGTGCTAGAAAATAAAATCATTCTTAACATTATCATTGAAAAGTAATCCTTTTTAGATGATGAGTATTTAAAATCTTTTTTAGATGATATTGCAATTTGATAATAAAGCTGAAGATTTTCTAATGAAAAATCTCTATAGATAGATTTATAAAAATCATAATTTATGTCATCTTTATCAATGGAATCATTATTTATTATGTATAAGTATATTCTGAATAATATATGAATTATATTATCAGTAATTTTTTCAAAATTAGAGTTAACGTTGAGTTGTTCAATTGATTCTATGATTTTTGAAGGGTTATTCTTAGCAATACTTACTACAATTTGTTTAATTATAGATTCATCAACTTCTCCTAGAAATGAATTTATTTTAGTAATTTCTAAATTACCATTACAAAATGATATACATTGTTCTGCGATGCTTAAACTATCACGTATGCTTCCGCTGGCATTTTCTGCTATAACGTCAAGAGATGTTGAATCATATTTGACATTTTCTTGTGTCAAAATATTTTCTAGATGTTTAGTAATTACAGAATTTGTTGCCGATGCTAGTTTAAAATGCAAACATCTTGAGAGTATTGTATCCGGAAGTTTTTCAGGTTCTGTAGTAGCCATAAGAAATTTAACATGAGCTGGCGGCTCTTCAATTGTTTTTAATAATGCATTAAAACTTTTTGTGGAAAGCATATGGACCTCATCAATTAAATAGACTTTAAACCTTGAAGAAGAAGGAGAATATTGAACATTTTCCATTAAGGTCCTGGTATCCTCAACTTTAGTTCTAGAGGCTGCATCAATTTCAATTAAATCTAAATGATTTCCTTTATCAATTTCTATACATGCCGAACATTTACCACATGGTTTTGAAGTAATTCCGGTATGGCATAATAAAGATTTTGCAAATAATCTTGCTATAGTTGTTTTACCCATACCGCGGGTCCCTGAAAATAAATATGCATTGTGAATTTTATCTAATTCAATAGAATTACTTAATGTCTCTATGACAAGATCTTGCCCGGTAACTTCACTAAAAAATTTAGGTCTATATTTTAATGCTAGGACATCATTACTCATAAATCATTGTAACTTAATGACGAATATTTGGCATTCAATAATTTAAAGTAAATGACCTGTTTTAACAAATATTACTGCTCCCTCGCTTTTAGTAAATGGCTTATGACTACTTAAATGAGGGCTTCTAATCCATGAGCCTTTTGGGTAGGAGCCATATTCGTCATAAAATACTCCATCAATTACTAGTATCTCTTCTCCGCCCCAATGTTTATGCGTATTAAAAAGAGTATTTGGCTCCCACTTGACCAATGCTACATGTTCCGATTTATATTCATGTAAAGGCATGACTTCTAGACCTGAGACCAAACCTTGTAACCATGGCAAATTATTTGTGTTCTTTACAATTCTAGTTGAATCATCGTCCATAAACTGTCTCAACTTCACAAATATTAAGCAGCCATCTTTGCTAAAAGGTATATGTGAAGTATTATCTGGATTCCTAAGATAAGTACCAGCAGGATAATCTCCAAACTGATCAGAAAATACACCCTCTAATACATAAATCTCTTCTCCATCCTTATGAGTATGTTCATCAAATGAGCTGTCAGGTTTAAATTGTACAATTGATGATGCTTTTGAGTACTCTCCCATATTATCTCTTTCTAAATAGATACGATTAACGCCATCAGATGGTGAACTATGCCACTTTTCATCATTAGAGTTGATTACTATGCGTTTTGAGAAATCTTGATTTAGTGATTCATTCATCGTATTAATTATATAATCTAAGAATATTTACATTGTATCATCTAACAATGAGACAGTTAAACCATCATATTCATTTTTAATTTCAATCTGACAAGATAGTCTGCTAAGTTTTGGATTATATTTTTTTGATTTCTCTAATAAATATGGCTCTAATGATGCAGGGTAAATTGGTTCTATCATTTCTACCCATTCATTTGATATATGAACATGGCATGTTCCGCAAGCACAATTTCCTTTACAATCTGCGGTAATTTCAGAAATATTTAATTTACGTGCTGCATCAAGTAATGTGGCACCTTCATTAACTGTGGTTTCTAATATTTCATTCATGCTTCTTTTGAAATATACTCTAATCATTTTTTAGTAATTCATTAATATAAATAGATATAAGATTTATATTTCAATAGATTAATCATTATTCAAAAAGTTTAAATATGTTTCTGTCAAAAGATAAGGACTTTTATAATTCAAAAGAAACTGCTCTTTTAATTCTCTTGCTAAAGGCAAAGAATTAATAGCAGCATCATGATTTACGGCCATGCCTTTATTGGTAACCATGATACAAAATCCAGAAAATTCTGAGATACCTTCTATCTTAAGTATAAAGTTACGCGTTCCACTATATAAAATATATACTTTGAAATTAAAAATGATACTATTTGACTCAATCTGAATATCTTTATCAATAATATTTGTTATTTTAATATTATTTA
>CAJWVG010000014.1 GCA_913048065.1 uncultured Gammaproteobacteria bacterium
GATTTCTTTCAACTCCACCAGGAGAGATTGAATTAACTCTAATATACGGAGCTAGAGTGGAAGCTAACCACTTAGTCATATAGATTATTCCTGCTTTAGAAATCGAATATGCCGCGGGGTTATTGATACTAGTATTTTTATAAATGTCCCAATCAGGCGCATTTACTCCATATATAGATGATATATTTATGATAGAAGCATTTTTTGTCTTATTCATAATTTTATATAAACCTTGTGTCAGAAAGAAGATTGACGTTAGATTGATATCGATAGCTTTATTCCAAGCATCAATGCTTTGTTTTTCAAAACATGAATTCCAGCCTTTCATTGTATCTGTGCCAACCATACCTATCGAATTAATCATGATATCAATTTTATTAAATTTCTTTTTAAGACTTTTTATGCAAGCTTCCCTTTCTTTTGTAACAGCTAAATCTATCGCAAACACTTCAATTTTATTTTTATATTTTTTTTCAATCCTTCTTTTACTTTTTATAAGAGAATCTTGATCTAGATCTATGAGTATTAGATCAGAACCACATTGTGAGAGCTTATGTGCAATAGAGGTACCTATATGCCCACAGCCACCTGTAATTATCGCGACTTTTTTTGATAAATCTAAACTTTTAATTTTTGTGTTCATAATTTTTATCATATATATAGGATGCTATATCAAAATCCTGTTCATCATCAATGTCTATACTTTCATTTTTAGCAATTTCAAAGCCGCCGACTTTTCCAGTGAATAAATCACTGCAGTTTTTAATATAATCAATAGATGTAATGTAAGCATAAGTTGTAATCATATAACATTTTTCCGCATCTTGTCTTCTATTAATTTCTTTATTGGTTTTATTAATTATATTGACTATACCTTCTTGGTTTTTGACAACCATATTAAAATTGGGCGAGTGATTACTTTGAGTTACGCCTAGAACTAAATCAAAAGTATTGGTTTTATAATAGTTTATCATTTTGTCTACTGTTTGATAATTTCGCAATGGTGATGTACATGGTAATGAGACAAAACAATCAATATCATTAGTATAATTTTGAATTGCATGTTTCCAGCTCAGCAATTCTTTAGATGTATCATCAGCAAGATTTGAAGGCCTGATAAATGGAACATTAGCACCATACTTTTTTGAAATTTTTGCTATCTCTTGATTATCAGTAGAGACAACAATGTCAGAAAATATTTTAGATTCTATAGCATTAATTATAGTATGTGCAATCAATGGTTTTCCAGAAAATAATTTAATATTCTTATCTGGCAAGCCTTTTGAACCTCCGCGAGCAAAAATAAATGCAACTGTATTCATTATCTAATGGCTATTGATTTTTTAGATTGCAAAGACTTATGCATTGCATTAATCATATATTGGGTTGTAAGACACTCTTCAAATTCTAAATCTGTATTAGAATTAGACTTTATAGCATCACTGAGATTTTTTAACTCTCTCATATATGAATCATTAAGATTATCTTTGTAATATTTTGATTGAGTTGATGTGCTTTTATTAATTAGTAAAGAATTATTCATATGATCAATAGTTAAAGTAGAATTGTCTAAATATACTTTACAATATCTTTTTGTATTTTTAGATAACATATTTAATCTCATTCTTACAATAGGATATTTCTCCGAATATTCAAATATAGCAATTATATTAGTTTCAATATCAAATAAAGAGTTTGTTTTGCTAATATCTTTAACTGTAACTTTCTTTGGTTTTCCAAATAGCAGTCTTAAATAATCAATCTCATGACTTAATTCATTAATAACCCCACCACCAAGCTCTTTCTTAAATGAAACAGAATTCTTATAGTTTAGATTCCTTCTCCATTTTCTAAAATCTGTTTCAACGGATATTTCTACTTCTTTAATATTTCTGTATTGGGACTTTTTTAAAATATTTAAGATACTTTTTAGTCGGTTAGTAAATCTCATATTATAGCCTACCAATGTTTTTAGTTTTAACTCTTTACATATTTTGCTTAACTTTTCAGTTTTGACTCCTGGTACCGTCAATGGTTTTTCTATAAGAAGATTAAAGCCTTTTTTTGCTACATTTTCAGCATCAGCTATATGCATAGTTGCAGCAGAGCAAATTATTGCTATTGATTTATTATTTATAGGAGCCACTAAATCAAGATTTTGAATTATATCAATTTTTGCATTTATAAATTTATTATCATCGTTTTGTGTAAATCTTCTGCATATTGCAATCTTTTTTTTCGGTGATAGTTTTACTATATTCTCTAAATGTCTTAAAGCAATACTACCTGTTCCTATGATTAAATAATCAACAAAAATTTTCTTATTGTTATTCTTGAGCTTTCTCATAATCTTTATGATTGCCAATATCAAGCCATTGTTCATGTAATGGAAAGATTCCAACAGAATTTTCTTTTATATTTTTCTCTATAAGATCTGTCATATTCACCAAAGTATTATCTTTTATTTCATTTAATAATCCAGGGTTTATTATATAAATACCCGCATTAATTAAATATTTTTTAATTGGCTTTTCAATAATATTTGATAGTTTGTTATCTTCTAGCTCGATAGTGCCAAAAGGTATCTGAATATCATAAATTGCTGCGCAAACAGTTATTAGCTTATTTGATTGATTATGATAATCAATTAATTGACGATAATTCATGTCTGTTAATACGTCGCCGTTAATAACTATAATTGGATCAACTATATTTTTATCTTTTAATAAATAAAGACATCCAGCTGTTCCTAATGGCTTTTCTTCCTCTAAGAATTTAATATTTGAATCTGGATTAGAGAGTTTTTTAAAATAATCTTTGACCATCTCAGCTTTATAAAATATTGATATATAAATTTTATTTAATCCATACAGATGCAGTCTATTGACTATCTCATGTATCAAGGGTTTTTGATTAACAGGCAATAATGGCTTTGGAGTATTTAATGTTAGTGGTAACAATCTCTTACCCTGTCCACCAGCCATTATTATAACAGGATTTGGCAAAGAATTTTTTTTTGTATTATTATCATTAGTTGCTATATCAACAATATTTTTGTGCTTATCTATGAGAGGCACAAATCTATAAGATGTTAATAATTTATTGATAGTACCAATGTCACCAACTAATGCACATTGAGGATCATTATTCATAACGATATTACATTTAGTTTGAAGGTTTTTACCATTTAATAGTGCTCTTCTTATATCCCCATCAGATATAGTTCCTATAAGTTTTTGATTATCTAAAACAAGGACTAGCTTTATTAGTGATTTTTGAAGGGATTCAATAGCTACTGACATTTCATCACTATGAGATACTATGTTAGATTTAATGGTATTTTTCATTTTGTTCTAAAATCCTTTTTTCTAACAATAGTATTTTTTTTTACAGATCTTAATAATTTTTTATTGAGAATATTACAAAATTCAATAGAAGATATTCCAGTATTAGTTCTAATACTTATCAAATCATTCTCTGTTATTTTTTTACCTTTGATTATATTATTTTTATAAACAAGGTTTTTTTTGATTACTAACATATTTTTCTTTTCTGATGGTGTAATGTGCTTGTCAAAAGAACCATTAATGATTTCTGTATTACGGATATTTTTAACATATTGTTTCAGTTGTTTGAAATTCAATGAACTTTTATGATCTGGTCCTTGAAGGTTCTTGCTCATTGTTACATGAACTTCTATTGCTGATATATTTTTTGATGTTGCAATAATCGGTGTTATAGGATTATTTGAATGATCAGAATAACCAATTGGCATATTATATTTTTGTGATAATGTGTCGATAACATTGAGGTTTAATTCATCTATAGGAGCCGGGTATTCAGTTGTACAATGGAGCAATGTAACTTTTTTGGAAATATATTTACTATGATTTAAGTATAGTTTACTATTTTTTTTATAATTGAATTTAAATCCTTTATTTTTATAGCCATATGAAAGTGCAGATAAAGCAATATCAATTTTATCTAATGTAGATAGACCGCAGGATATAATAATATTCTTTTTTGTTCTTCCAGCATTAATTAGTAATTGGATATTAGATAAGTCCGATGAACCTATTTTAATTGTCTTAAGGTTTAATCTATTATGTAAAAATTCTAAAGCTTTTTCATCTGCAGCAGTTGAAATAAAATCTATATCATTCTTAATAGTGTATTCATATAACTTTTTGAAATCTTCATCTGACAATTCATACTTCTTTAACATTTCATATTGAGACTCATGCTTATTATCTATTTTTTGATAGTGAGCTTTTGAGACTTTAGAATCAGCAATATTCTCAGCTTTGTAAGTCTGAAATTTGACAGCATCCACTCCAGATAATTTACTCTGCTTTATCATTTCTTTAGCTCTTTTAAGAGAACCATTATGATTTACGCCAATTTCAGCAATGATATATACTTTTTTATTACTGATTGATGTCATAGAATTTCTTTGATTTGATATCACTTAAATTAATTGTCTGTAATATTTTTAATATAGTTTTGATTTTATTTTTTCCTTTATAAGAAACTGTCTTATTTTTTTTAATCATATATATGTTTCTTAAAGCTTTAGAGATCTGCTTGATTGTTCCATCACATGATAATACTGAAGTAGCGACAGGTCTTCCTGCTTGTCTATTACCAATATTTATAGATGGAATATTTAAAGCTGGAGCTTCCACTAATCCAGATGATGAATTCCCTATCAATGCATATGAATATTTAACTAGACTGAGGTAATCAGTTCTACCGGCTGATTTTATTAATGTAGATGAATTATTTCTTTTAATAAATGATTTGATTGATTTCAGTATAGTGTCACTGTCACTATCAGAATTTGGATATGTAAATATATAAAAATATTGCGGGTTGTGTTCTAATGCTTTTAATAAATTAGTAATTAATAGTTTGTTATTGTTATTGGTTGTTTCTGGATGCAATGATATAATTATGTAATCTTTTTTATTAGGGATTCTATATAACTGATATAATTTTTTTCGAGTTTGAAATTTAATTTCTTTAATAGCATCAACCCCTAATGATCCAATATTAAATATCTTTTTTGGATTTTCTCCAAGCTGGATAACACGTCTTTTAAAGTTTTTATCTGCAACAAGATGTAAGTCCGCCATTTTTGTTATCATATGTCTTATTGAGTCATCTATTACCCCATGTGTTACTTCACCTCCATGTATATGGACTAATGGAATTCTGCAGATATGACAAGCAATTGCAATAGGTAAGATATCATATCTATCACCTAATAAAATAATCATGTCTGATTTAAGTTTATTTAATATATTTGCACAGTTTTGTAATTGATTTCCAATTGAGTCAAGAATTGAAGATTTTTTTGTATCTTTTTGATTGCTTTTAATTTTTCCATCGATTGTAAATCCATCGGCAAGTATTTCTTTATAAGTAGATCCATACTGTGGTAATAGATGCATGCCTGTAACTATTAATTGCAGTGTAAAATTACTTGAAACCTTTAAATTAGACATTAGTGTATATAAATGATTATAATCAGCCCTACTAGATGAAACTACACAAACTTTACGCTTTTTTTTCATTTATAGTTTGAGCTGGGTAGACTTATGCCCGTTTTCCAATGATTAATTGCGTTAGTCATAGATGACTTAGGCATATTTTTATACATGATATTCATATGTTGAGGTTTCCATAATTCTCTTACTAGTATCTTTTCTTTATGCAGCTTTTTTATTAAAGCTTGATGATATTTCTTGTATTTTTTTTTTAAATATAAGTTAGTTATCCAATGATTAGATTGGTTTTCAATGTTAGATTTATGCAAAAAACAATATTCGTCATTATTGAAAACATCCTCATATTTTTTAAATAAAGTCTTCTTATTTCTAATAGTGGTTTTGATACGATTCATTTGGCTATCACCTAGTGCTGCATTGATATTAGCCATTCGTAAATTATATCCAATCTTATCATGTTCAACTTTCCAATTATGAGATATTCTTGCTGTACTAATTAAATGTTTAATATTTATGAAATCATTTTTATTTTTAAACAATATTGCGCCACCCATACCTGTGGTAATAATTTTATTGCCATTAAAACTTAAAATAGAACATCTGCTTGTAGTTCCGATATGTTTTTTGTTATAAAAAGAACCTAAAGCACCCGCTCCATCCTCAATAATTTCAATATTATATTTATTGCTGATTTTCCTTATAGATGTTAAATTTGCGGGATCACCATATGCATGTACTATTATTATAGCTTTTATCACTCTCCCAGTTATTTTGTTTATACACATTTTATCTTTGATGATTGCAATTTCCTCTAAATATTGTGTCAATTTAGCTGCAGATATATTAAGTGAATCAATTGAACTATCGATAAAATTAGGAATTCCATTTGCCTCCATAATTGCATTTGGAGTAGCAACAAATGTCATAGAAGGTAATAAGACTTCACATTTTTCAACATTAATTGTTTTTAATGATAGAAATAACGCAGCTGTGCCGCTACTAGTTAATAAAATATATTTGCAGCTCGTAAAATTCTGTAATTTTTGACTAAAGCTATTGATATAGTTCCCTCTAGTTGAAACAAAAGTTGATTTAATGCAATTAGTTACATTTAAAAGATCTTCTTTATTAAAATTAGGCTCATGCATATGTATCTGTTTATGATTTTTTGGTATACATGA
Organism: uncultured Gammaproteobacteria bacterium; assembly: GCA_913048065.1. Classification (GTDB taxonomy): domain Bacteria; phylum Pseudomonadota; class Gammaproteobacteria. The sequence continues at coordinate 6,692 of CAJWVG010000014.1, forward strand.
TTTTATTTTATTTACTATATGCTCAATCATTATTAAGTAGTATATTTATTAGATTTATATTTATTTAAGTTATTTTTTACTTTAAACCAATCAATTGTTTCTTTTAATCCATTTATCAAACCATTTTTGTTTTTATATTGTGGTGTCCAGTCAATCAATCTTTTTGCTTTTTTATTATCAGCTTTGAGTCTAAATACCTCGCCTTTCTTTGGTCTTACTCTAGTTGATTCTGTTTTAATTTTAAGTTTTGTTTGTGTAATATCACAAATTAATTCATATAAGTCGGCTATAGATATTTCATATCCAGAGCCGATATTTATTATTTCACCTATACTTTTTTTTGATTTTGCAGTTAACAAAAAACCTCTAACAGTATCTTTAATATACGAGAAATCTCTTGTTGGATACAACGATCCTAATTTAATATATTTATCATTATTAAGAACTTGAGTTATTATTGTTGGTATGATCGCTCTGTTTGATTGTCGGGGTCCATATGTATTAAATGGTCTAATAATACTTACAGGAAGATTAAAACTACTATAATATGAGTAAGCAATTTGATCAGCTGCAATTTTTGTTGCAGAATATGGAGATTTAGCATAGGTTAAATTACTTTCTTTGATGGGAATCTTGCTTATGTGACCATAGACTTCACTGGTTGACGTATGGATGACTCGTTCTACATTATTATTCAGACAAGACTCCATAATATTCATTGTCCCAAGAGCATTAGTCTCAAGATAAGAATATGGTGAGTCATATGAGTGAGGTATTGCAATTAAAGAAGCAAGATGAAAAACATAATCAATATTTTTACATGCATTATTAACTGATTTAATATCTCTTATATCACCAAGCCTGACATCGATATTTTTCATAAGGCTCTTATCTAAGGTATCTAACCAGCCCCAAGAATTAAATGAATTATATATGCACATAGCTCTAATATTGCATCCTTTAGATGCAAGATTTTCGACAAGATGTGATCCTATGAATCCATCTGCACCTGTAACTAAAATATTCTTATTTTTCAAGAATGACATTCTATATCTCCTTTTGTAATATATTTTTAATATAATCATCATCCTTAATAGAATTATCTTCATTATTAAGATATTTAATACTTCCTTTATTTAAATAGAAAATATTATTACATAAAGACAGGGATGATGGTCTATGTGTTATCCAAATAATTGTTAAATCTTCATAAGACTTAATTATTGAATTAAAAATATCTAATTCAGTATTGATATCAAGAGCATTAGTAGCTTCATCTAATATAAGTATTTTTGGATCTAAATATAGTGCTCTTGCCATTCCTATTCTTTGTAATTGCCCACCACTGAGCTTTACACCATTTTCCCCAATTTTTTCATATCCTTTATTAGGAAGATTGCTGACTAATTCTTTCAATTTGACAGTTTCAATAATATTGTTAATTTTATTAATATCTGTGTCTCTATCATTTGAACCAAATGCAATGTTTTGATATACGCTATCATCGATAAATGAAATTTTTTGAGGAACATACCCTATTTTTATCTTTCTACTATCAATATCAATGAGTTGATCGCTCATATTTATAATCCCTGCTCTTGGCTGATAAAAGCCAAGTAATAAATCTAGTAAAGTAGTCTTCCCCGCACCCGTCTCTCCAATTATGGCATTGATAGTGCCTTTTGTTATTTCAAGATTAATATTTTTTAATATCAGATCATTGTCATTATGAGAAAAACTAACATTATTAAAAGTAATTAATGAATTCATTTTTTTAAAATTATAATTAAAATGTTTTGATTTATTTAAAGTGACAACATTATAGATAATATCTAGTGCAGGAATGTGAAAACGTAAAGTAGAAGATAAAGCATATATTTGATTAATAGATGGTAGTAATCTATATGTAGCAAAAACAAATAAACCAATAACTGGTAAATACAGTGAAATGTCTATTCCAAGATATTTCATATACAAGATAACACTAAAGAAGCCACCAAAGCCAATTATTTCTATAATGTATTTTGGCATAGTTGATAAAATTATACATTTCACTGTCAAGTTCAAAAAATCATTTTGTGATTTTGAAAAATTATTTAAGTAGTATTTTTCAGCACCATAATATTTGACATCTTTAATACTATTAAAACAATCATTAACATTTTTAAATCGTTCATCATTTGCCTGTAAGCGCATTGAGCCAAAATCTTTAATTTTATTTTTAATGTTTTTAAATAAAAAAATATATATTGATAAAATAATTAATGAAGAGTATATAAATGCCTCAAAGTTGACAATTATCAATAATATAGAAATAAATGTAACAATAATTATTTTAGATATTATTTGCATAAAAGGAATAATAATAGACTCTCCTAAGCTACCTGATTCTTCAAGTATATTTTTACTAATTGATGCTATATCAGCATTAACAAAATATTTGTAAGATTGTCCCAAGTAAGATTTTTTTGTCAACATGCTTATCTTATGACTTAATGTCGCACCATATCGAGTTGTCAACCATAAATTATATGCATTAAGTGAATTAATTAATACAAATGACATTATGAGAAAAATACCTGAAATAAAAACCAAAGATTCATTGTCAAATAATAAATATTGATTAATCATTAAGAAGTATTTGTTATCTACAAAATAATCTGGATCATTTAAGAGTCCTATAAATGGTACTATCGATGCAACACCTATTAATTCAATAAATCCTATTAATATAGCTAGAAGAAATAATATTGATAAATATATCTTATCTTTTGTATCTATAAAATAATATAGTTTTCCAATTAACATGTTCTTGAATTATTTAAAATAATATTAATTTCATTTTTAATTATTTCATGAGGTGGGTTATTGGAATCATAATTCATAACATATTTTTGTTGATTTTTTGTTATATTGATATATTGGTCAAGATTCATCATATAAATATCATTTATCTTATGGACCATTTCATCATATGTTTTAAATTTATACTTGATTGGTGAATCATAATCAAAAAGATTCTTGTTATCTGTAAAATCTATATGTAGAATCTTATTTTTTGTTGCTAACATTTCGAGTAATAATGTAGATTGATAAGCAAGAGTAACTTGACTCTCTCTCGATGCTCTATAACTACTATAAGATTCAACAAGACCTGATGAGAATATTGTGTGCTCACCATAAATAGATTTATAATAATTAATTTCTTCATCATTATTTGTTCTTAGAGCAATTATGAGAGTTTTGTTGTTTTGCTTAGAATATTTACTAACATGCTTATCTAAAAGTAAATTATTATCAATTATTTCTTTTGTAATTGGACAGTTTTTAATGTGTCTTTGTTGTTTATAGTTTGATAATAAACAAATATCATATTTTTTTTCTGTGTTTTTCACTTTGATTTCAGATATTCCAAGCTTTAGAGATCCGCATGGAAAAGATTTCTTTGCTTTAAAGCCCATTCTTTTATTAAAATCTATATCATACATGCCAAAACAAAAATAGTAATCATGGTTAATTTCAACAGATGCATGTTTTTCAAGCTTATCAAATTCAAATTTCTGTCTAATGCCATTTTGTATTGCTAGATATTTAATACTATTATCATTTCTAACCAACCAGTGATACATTAAATCATTATCAAGAAATGTAAGTACAATTTTAGGATTATATAGATTAATAGTAGTTAATAAATATACTTTATAAAGATATGAAAACAGATTTTTTTCATTATTTTTGATTTTGATAATATTTTTGATAAACATCCAGATCATTTTTGAAGTTATAAAGAGCGTACTTAATTTACTTTCTATTATTGTATATTTAAGTTTCTTATCAAGGACATATTCTGTAAATAACTCATTGCATGAATTATCAAATATAACTACTTCTACACTTTCTGGATTAGTAAATTTATACAACATGGTTCATTTATTTTAAATACCAAGATATTGTTTTATACAAACCTTTATCTAAGCTTGTTTTATTTTCCCATTTTAAGTTTTTTTTAATATATGTAGTTGACAATGAGTTAAATCTCATATCACCTGGTCTATTAGATTTATAAACTAAAGAAGGCATCTTATATTTCTTTTTACTAAATATTGAAAATATTTTATTAATTAATTTGTTTATTGAAGTCTCTTTCCCTGTTGATACATGAAAAATATTACAACCTTTACATTTTAGTATTGATTGATAAATTGCCCTGCATAAATCACTTGCATATATATAATCTCGCGTATGTTTACCATCACCATTAATTTTTAATGACTTTTTATGAAGTATATTTTTTATAAATGTAGTTACTACACTACTTTTGTGTCTTGAATATTTCCCATAAACATTACTAAATCTAAGAATTGTTGTATTAAGATTAAATATATTGCTGTATGTTTCGCAAAAGGATTCGATTGATAACTTACTCGATCCATATGGTGAAATTGGTGCTCTATTAATAAACTCTCTCATTGGAGGATTTGATTTTCCAAAAACTGCTCCGCTAGAAGAAAAAATAAATCCTTTAACATTATTAATTCTAGCTGCTTCTAGATAATTCATTGTTCCGTTAACATTTATATTAAAAGATTTCTTTGGAAAATTTATCGAAGAGTCGATACCTGATTCAGCTGCTAAATGAACAATATAATCAATTTTTTTTGTGACTTTTAATGCAAATTGATAATTCAATATATCAGCATTAATAACATTTACCTTACTACGATTTATAATATAATCTTTAGATTTAGAAAAGTATTTATAGTTACAAATTGACTTAATATATTGTAATGAAGATTTGCTTTGATTATCAATTATAATAATTTGTTTTATATTCTTTTTTGAGATTAGAAGCTCTAATAAATTACTCCCGATAAAACCAAGTCCTCCAGTAATTAGTACTTTCATTACCAATTCACCCTTGGTTGAATTATTTTAGTATTTATATTATTTTTATGCCTGCTTACATATTCTGCTATATCAATAATGATATTCTTATCTAATTTAAGTGGCTTTAAACCTAATTTTTTGATATTAGAATGTTTAGCATTATAGTAGTGTTTTTCTTTTTCTATTCTTGGATTTGATACTTTTTTTATTTTTGCAAAAATATCAATTCTTGCTAGAGATTTTTTAACGAGATTTGCAAGTTCATTTACAGTAAACTGCTCTGTAAATTGATTATATATAGCTAATTCGCCATTTTTTGGTTTATTTTCAAGCGTTAATTTAATACATTTAATTGTATCAACTACATTAATGTAACCTCTTGTTTGAGAGCCAGAGCCGTAAACTGTTAATGGTGTACCCACAACAGCCTGTACTATGAATCGATTTAAAACAGTTCCAAAAATATCATCATATGTGAAAGTTGGCACTAATTCGTCATTCTTGTGTTTATCATCATAGTAAATTCCATATACGGGTCCCTGCATTAGATCTGTTACATTTAAACCATAATTTCTTACATAGAACCATATTAAATCTGTATCCATAATTTTAGACATATGATATAGGCTAGAGCCCTGACGAGGGAAAAGGAATTTATCTTTTCGATTTTTATGTCTTATATTAATCCAACCTTCTTCAATATCTATATTAGGTGTTCCATATTCACCCATTGTACCTAGTTTAATAATATGGCAATCAGGAACAATATCTTTTATGCAATGGAGAAGATTAAAAGTACTTTGAAGATTATTATGCAATGTATCCCAGCCATATTTATTATTTAGCATTGAAAAAGGCGCAGAGGGTAATTCAGCAAAATGGATAATGGCATCTGGTTTATGTTTTTTAATTATAGACTTCATTTTTTTATAACTCATGCAATCTATCTCATAAAATGATATATTTTTATTCAATCGCTTTAAGATTTTTATGCGGGTTGTTACTAAAGGCATCTTGCATAAGGGAGTTCTATTGAGCTCTTTCATATATTTCCTTTTCGAATAGTTATCAACAAGAATTAATTCATGGTTATCCTCAGACAGTGATGCTGCCATTGACCAACCCAAATATCCGTCTGCACCTAAGATTAATATTTTCATTATTTCTTTTTCTCGATGAAAGACTCGTATTTATATTTTTTTAAGAATTTTAAATACCAATTTATTGTTATATTTAATCCTTTTTCTAACTTATATTTCGGTTCCCATTTAAAATATTTCTTTAGTTTTTTATAAGTCATAAATTGATGTTCAATTTCACCTGTTAGTGATTTATTGATAAATCTTTTTGATATTTTTTGGTAAAGATTATCATTGCCATAAATCATACATATTTTTTTAACAATATCATTTACAGTATACCCATGACCCGTTCCCGCATTGAAAATCTCTCCTCTTAAATCTTTATTTTTATAGAGATTATATGATAGACAAAGATATAGATCACAAACATCATCAACATATAGAAAATCACGCTTATTAGCACCATTACCTCTCGGAATAAATTGTCTAAGCCCCATGTTTGCCAAAATACAGTCAGGAATTAGTGCCGTAAAGTTTAACTGACCAGGACCATAAATATTTGCAAATCTGGTGATCATTACTGGTAACTTAAATAAATCAGTAGCATAAGATTTTGCTATCATGTCAGCAGCTGCTTTAGAAACATCATATGGATATAGAGGTCTCAAATCATAATGTTCTTTATATGGTAAATCTTTGAATTCATATTCTCCATATGCTTTATCTGAAGAAGCTATTATTATAGATTTAATGCTTTTATGGTTACGTAAATTTTCTAATAAATTATATGTGCCTTTAATGTTTGATTCAAAAGTAAGATGTGGATTTTCTTTAGCTATATTAACATCCACTTGTGCAGCTAGGTGAATACAAATATCTATTTTGTACAGATTTGTTAGTTCCTTAATTTTTCTATATTCGCTTATATCAATTTTATGAAACTTTATATATTTAGCAATATCTTCAAAAAATAAAAATTTATTTTTACGTTGGCTATTTGAAATACCAATAACATTTGCATTTAGATTAATTAGTTTTTTAGCTAAATTACCGCCAATAAATCCGTTAATGCCGGTTATCAAAACATTCTTGTTATTCCAGAATTTTTTAGATAAATATTTTTTTGATATTGTTGTTTGCATATTCTAGCTCCGCAATAGTATTTATAGTAATATGTATGCCAGAGTGATTAAATGCCTTAAGTTTATTTTGTCTAGAAAGATAGGATAATATTTCAATAAAGCTATTATATTTAAAAAATAGATCGTGATATTTTTTAGAAAAATAAAAGTAACCTATATTCATTACACTATCGAGTGTTGGTTTTTCAGTGAATGATTTTACAAAGCTATTTTTATCAATCTCCATAACTCCAAAAGGTATTTTAATTGGAAAAGAAGTAACAGTGACAAAATTGACATTATCACTATGAAATTTTATTAGTTTATTTAAATTAATATTTGATATTGTGTCCCCATAACTTAATATGAAGTCATCATCAATAATTTCAATACAATCTTTTATTCGTGTTAAAATATCTACATCTCCAGAATTAATAATTTTATAGTCTAACGTCTGAAAATTATTTTTCAAAAAATTCTTAATTTTATTAGATTTATATCCTGTTGCTATTAGGAATTTATTGAATCTATATTTTATGAATTGATTCAATATATATTGAAGTATAGGTTTATCATTTAGCATTACAAGTGGCTTAGGTATATCTTTAGTTATTGGTCGTAATCTAAGTCCTTTGCCTCCACACAATATAATTATAGCGGGCTTATCTTGATTTTTTTTCATATTTCTTGAGATAGATATGCCAAAGCGGTAAAGCTACTATTATCATCATTAGTTTTGATATTTGAGGTGGGTAGTGAAACATTGATACAAAGAATATTATCGGAATAAAGTTTAAATAACTATTTTCAATTGATAGTTTTATAAGTGGGTAAATAAAAAATATGTAAGTTAATAATAAAGTTCCAAAAGCACCATATTGATCAAAAAATGTAAGGATATAAAAATCAGAAGTCAAATATAAATAATCCGCAAGAGGAGAAGCGGTGATAAGATTATCATTAAAAGAATATGTTAACCCTTTTCCTAAAAAAATCTCTAATGGATTAGCTTGGTAATATATTAAAAGCTTATAAAGTGGTCCTCCTGTAATAAATCTATCCGGCCTACTTACCTCTTCAACATTCATTATATTTAATCCATAACCAATAATTGAACCAATAAATTTTTGAAATGCAGCAAAATTATCTGAGTGAGATTCAATTAAATAATAATAAAAATTAAATAGGAATATAGAGAGAAAAATAAAAAGTACTGATGATAAGAATAATAAAGCATATTTTCTTTTATATAATAAATAAAGAAATCCTGCTCCAATCAAAATCAAATAAGCAGTTTTTGATGTACTTAAAATAACTGCTATAAAGCTTAACTTTGCCCAAAATTTATCATGCTTATGAAGCATAAAGAATAGTGACATAATATGAAATACTCCTAATAATTGAGGAGAGCCAATCAGACCCCAGATTCTATACATTCCTAGACTTTTAACACCAATTTGGTTTTCAGTTACGATACCTGAATTGCTATATATAAACTCATAAAAACCTCTAAACCCTAAAAGAGAAGTTAATTGCTCAAAAATTGTATAAGCAATTGAGAATTTAAGTAAAAGATAGAAAAAATGTTCAAGCTTTAGGATATTTTGATGACTTAATGGCATAAATATTAAGGGGATAAAATAACTAATTATTGATAATCGAAATTCCAATAGATTAAATTGTAATGCAGTAAAGAAAGATATATCTAAAGTTAAAGGTCTGATTATAGATGCGCTAATGATATGAAAGAGCAAGTAGAATAAAAAAATAAAGAAAATTAATGAACTAGTTTTTGTAATTGTATAATTCTGTATCGCATAAAGTATAGCAAAAAATAATAGAGCCCCTAAAAGTAGTAATTCAATTATAGCAGAAGGAGTTTTTACAACACTTCTTGCTAAATTTCCTATAACTAAAAAGAATATTGTAACTTTAATTAAATTATAATAATTAAGATGGTATGTTGTAGATGTCATTACAGTTTATGGTGATGATTAGGTTAAAGATATTACAATATAAGAAATAAAATTTAGAATAATATGAGAGAAGTATTTTATAAATATATTATATAGTTTTACGACTAAAAAAGAATGTCAGCAAAATATATATAAATGAAATGAAGCCACCAAATAGTAAGCCAAGAAAAACGATTAGCTTTCGCTTAGGTGCGTATCGTGATTCAGGAGGTATTGCTTTTTGATCTACTTGCGCGGTATTTACATTTTTTACATCCACTTTAATTGAGTCAAGTGATTTAGCTTCTTGTTCAAGTTGTCGCAAACCTACAATAAATGAATCTATATTGGTCCTCTTTTTAAGTGCAGCTATTTCAGCAGATAATGCATCAGAACCATATAAATATATTGGACTTTTGGTTTGAATATTTTCATCCTCGCTTAATATTACATTCTGTTGATTAGATAAACTATTTTCGCGACTAACAATCCCAAGAGTGTTTGCGATTTGTAAAGCTTCTTCTAATTGAATAATTCGATCTTGTGTCACTTGTTGTGATAGATTTTTTTTACTACTAATTTCAGAAAATATCGTATTTCTTGTATTTGCTATCAATATATTAACGCCGTCAACGAAATCTTGAGAAGTAATATCGTTAACCATTGAAATATAATCATTGACCCACTTGGCTGCTTGATCTGGATCAGTATGTATAAAACTGATAGTCAAGAACTGTTCTTCTCTAAATGCTCTAGAAACAGTTTTGGATTCAATTTTAAAGTTCATTTGATTATGAAAATTAAGTTCAAATGACTTATTTAGATTATCTTCATCAAAATATTTATATATCTTATTATCGAAAAAGAATTTTCTTTGATATTTTCGAGATTGAAGATTTAAAACAAACGTTCTATAGACAATAGTTGGCGTTAATTCTTCACGTGACAGCCTATAACCATCATTCAAAAAAACGTTTAGGGGCTGTGTATACTTGTTTTCTGGTGGTATCAAATATGCTGTAGCTTTATACGTTTCTGGTTGAGTTAAGGCTATAACGATAGACAATATTAATGAGCCGATAATTATACCAATCATAGATCTTTTATTTTGTATAACTCTATTGATTATTGTCGTTAAGTTAATTTCATCACTCATTTTTATTACCAGAAGCCTTTATTTCTTTTTCTAAATCTCTCAATTCCTTCTTTAGTTTATCATACTCTTTGCTTTTTCTATCAAAAAAGCTAATAGTTAGACGTGTTTTTTCATCTATACCTTTTGGAGTCAAGTAATAAGCATACGCTCTTTTGTTTTGATTATTTTTAAAGTTACGTGCTTTAACTATGCCTTTGTCGATAAGGGCTTTCAAAATAAAATTGATTTTCCCTAAACTTATATTCAAAGACTTAGATATTTCTCTCTGGCTTGTAATTTGCGTATTATCCAAATATTTAAGAACCTGAAAATCATTATCATTTATATTAGATTCAGATAAAATATCTTTTTCTTTTTTACTCATATTTTCCTCTATAAATTGAACTATAAATATAACCAGATAACCTACTAAAATCGATAGCAATACCGCTAAGCAAATAAAACGGATAATTAAGTGGATTTAATAATGTTTTGCAAATCTGAGATTTATATATTGGTATTAATATCATTCTGAGTAGACAATAAATTATTATATAATACATATGCATATTGAAAGATATTGAAATGAAGAATAAAATAATTAATAAAAAATACAAAAGTGGCTTTATATCTTTTTTTGTCTTCCAACCGGCCAATGAATAAGAAAATACTTTTTTTATTCCTTGTTTATAGCTATTTGTATAATTAGTTCCTATATATTTTAATTCAATCTTACTATTTATATCGCGTTTAAGACCTTTTATGCTTGCTTTGTTTGTAAAATCAACATCATAACCTGACCTAACTGCTTCTATTAGATATCCAATTTTATTAAAAACAGTTTTTTTAATAAGTGAGCCAGGCAAACATATCGTATTATTTTCAATGCCATATGTTTGCGCGATAAATGATTTATCTATCAAGCTCACGCCTTTGGTAAAAATTGAGGAAGAAACGATATCACTCCCTAAAGAGATCATTAACTCCTCGCTTGTTTTCAACCAATCGCTAGGAATTATTAATCCGCAATCTATATAAGCAATGATATCATCATTTGTTTTTTTAATACCCATATTTATAGATGAGCTAGGCGACATTTCACCTGAAAATAATTGTTTAAAATATACTGCATTTTTATCTCTGATCCATCTCTCTATTTTTGCAGATGTATCATCTGTGGAGCCAGAATCAACTAAAAAAATATTTTCCGGCTTTCTTGTTTGAACATAAAGAGACTCTAAAGTAGAAAGTATTGTTTCTGACTCATTATAGTAAGGTATTATAACTGTTATATGCATTAATTATTTATTTAGGCACGCTACCGCACAACTAATCATTTTTAAAAATAATTAGAAGATGAAAATACTCTTTAAGAATATACTTTTTGAATATTTTCTAAATTGACGAGGACTTCTTGTTTTTTATTTAATATTTTTAAGAGAAGCTTTGCTCGATATTTACTACATTTTTCAAGAAAAATTCCAGATAATTTTGACAATTTACCTTGAGTTATTACAACATTATCACCTTTGTTCATATTATGAACATCATTATTGTCATGCATTTTATCAATCATTTCTTGGATAACCTGATGGTTTATTATATAAGGAATGCCCGTTTCTTTATTAATTAATAATCTAGATACGCCATAAGTATTATTGATTCTATGAATATTTCTGTCAGAATTGTTTATATTTATAAAAATATACCCAGAAAACATTACCTCTTTATGATCTACCCATACGCTATTCTTAAATTTTTTATTATAAAGGAATGGTAATAAGCACTTAAAACCCTGATTTATAAGGTTTTTTTCTGCTCTTATCTCCTGATTACCCTTTGTTTTTGCTAATATCCACATATCTGCGTTCATCCCCTGAACATATAAAAGTACAGTAAATATATATGCAAATCAAGAACTTAATTAGATATTACGACAGATTTTTGCCCCTACCAACTGCAAAATAAAGAATGTCATTGTTAGACATGAGGTCTGGGGAATAGATGTTCCTTCCATCAAAGATTACTGCCTTTTTCATATTAGATGTAAATATATTTAAATCAATAGACCAGAATTCTTTCCATTCAGTAAAAATAATTAGTGCATCTGCTTGTGTGAGTACAGATTTAGAAGAATTTTTTTCTAAATAACTATCTTTAAAAGATTTAAAGTTATTCTTGAGGGTTGCAACAGGGTCATAAGCATGGATAATGACTCCTTTTTTAAGTAGTCTACTAATCGTAGAGATGCTAGGCGCAAATCTTGTATCATCAGTTTTAGGTTTGAATGCTAAACCCCAAACAGCAATTTTTTTTCCTTTAAGTTTGTTCTTAAAAAATTTAGAAACTTTTCTATATAGATAGAGTTTTTGGTTATCATTAACATCATTAACAGACTGGAGTAGTTTTGGATTATAATCATATGATTTTGATGTAGATATTAATGCATTCAAATCTTTAGGAAAACATGATCCTCCATAACCACATCCGGGGTAGAGAAACTCTGTACCAATTCTTTTATCTGCGCCTATTCCCTTGCGAATATTTTCAATATCAACACCTAGCTTATCTGCAATATTGGACATTTCATTAATAAAGCTAATTTTTGTAGCAAGGATAGCATTTGATGCATACTTAGTTAACTCTGCAGACTTTATATCCATATATTGGATTTTATTAAATCTTCTATTAAATGGTAGATACATTTCATTAAATATTTTTTCTAGAGACCTATCATCTAAACCAATTATGATTCGATCCGGTTTCATAAAATCATCGATTGCGGACCCTTCTTTAAGAAATTCAGGATTCGAGACAACAGAAATATCGAGACTTTTATTTAGTCTTTTGAGTTCTTTCCGTATTAATTTATAAATTAGGTCAGATGTCCCAACAGGAACCGTAGATTTTTCTACTATAATTTTGTTAGTACTCATAAATTTCGCAATATCTAAGCAAGTTTTCTTTATGCTTGATAAATCTGCGCTACCATTTTTTAGCGATGGTGTGTCAACTGCTATAAATATAATATCAGAATGCTTAATAGCTTTTGCATAAGAATCTGTAAAAAAGAGTCTTTTCTTAGAGAGATTAAATTTAATAATTTTTTCAAGCCCACTCTCATATATTGGAATAATACCTTTTTTAAGATTTTTTATTTTAATCTTATTGATGTCTAAACATACAACATTGTGGCCAATGTCTGACATGCATGCGCCAGTCACTAAACCAACATAACCAGATCCAATAATACTAATATTCATTAACTTTTTTCCTTTTCAAAAAAATTATTGCATAATCCTGCTAAAATAACCATGAACATAACCATAAATAGCGTAGATTGATGATGTGAAGTTATTGTATGCGTTAACATAAATAACATATACATTATTATACTGGTTATGCCAAACCTTGCATAAATGTTTTTATTATCTTTAGAATAATATTTTATAAAGAACAGCAAATGGATTATTAAAAAAAATATTAGAGTAACGAAGCCAAAAAAACCAGTTTTTACGAAGATATCAAGATATTGGTTATGAGCATGGTTTAAACCAGCAGTAAGATTCGCTACTCTTTTTTGACTATCTCCAGTTCCATAATCATATCTAATTGGATTAATTTTCTTCTCATTTATCTGTTTTTCTAATTCTCTATTAAAGTTATTTAGCCCTACTCCCAAAAGAATATTATCGGATATAATATTTTTACTTCCCTTCCAGAGTGATAGCCTCGGAATAATACTATTTAATGTTGATTTATTAGCATGATCATGTTGTGTGTTTTCTGAATAATAATTATATGAAATTTCATAGGCTTCAATTATTCTTGTATATGAATTAGAAAATATAAAAATTAATATAAAAGAGCTAATTATAATAAAAGAAGTTTTTTTACATTGGACAAAAAATTGTGTCCTTGATGCCTTAAATAACATTAATATTATCAATGATACTATTAGAGCTAATAATGAACCACGTGTATCAGAATAACTCCAAGCAATAAATGAAGATAATGATGCTATGTAAGGCAAATATTTATAAGGTAAAGTATTATTTTTGAAATAATTAATTGAGAGATAAGACAATATACAAAAAAGAATAGATATATTACCAAATATTATAGTTGTACTTGTGAAACCTCTGATTCTGTTAACATCTTCTATCAAATTAAAATACGCTGCAACAAAACCTAAAGACAATGCTGTAATATTTATAAAATAAATAAATGTGTCTGTGTTAATTCTGACTTCTCTCATTAAAAGATAGATAGGAATAGCCAATAAAAATCTTACAAAGTTATCTACCTCAGATAGCGAGGTAAATATAAAAAAGGAATGTATGAAGGGAAAGGTAAATATAAAAAAATATGATAACAAAAATAAAGATTCCAAATATGTGAATTTATTAGATGAATAATTAAATACATATATTAAAGATAATGCTAATAATAAAAATATGGCTAAGTTATATACATTATCAGATGTAAAAAAACTAATCAGAAATAAAAAAATTAAATATTGTGAAATAATTGATATTATTTTAGGCGGGCTACTCCTTATATTCTTTATTATTATCACAGCAAATAAGAATATCATAGACAAAAAGAAAAGAACTAAACGCAAACTAGTATTGGGCATTCTAAAAAAACTAGGAGATTGATTATATATATTTATTAATTCTTTGTAATCAAGAGTTAAAATAAGATGTGTTATGCCTAATTCTGATGGACCGAGAATTGAAAGGCATAGAAATACTAAAGAAATAAAAAATAGAAATATTTTTCTATTAAGAAATAATGACATTGATAAATTCACAGTTTAGAATAATCCTATGATATTTCCATCTTGATCTAAATCAATTTTTTCTGCGGCTGGTACTTTCGGCAAACCTGGCATTGTCATAATATCTCCACAGACCATAACTATAAATTCTGCTCCAGCAGCTAATCGAACTTCTCTGATTGCAATCTCATGGCCTGACGGTGCTCCTCGTAGTGTAGGATCTGTTGAAAATGAATATTGTGTTTTAGCAACGCAAACAGGATACTTGCCATACCCATTTGCTTGAAGCTCTTCAATCTGTTTTTTAATATTTGTGGGAGCAGATATCCCGGATGCACCATAAATATTTTTAGCAATTGTCTCCATTTTTGTCCATAGATCAAGATCATCTTCATATAAGTACTTAAAATTATTTTCTGCATCATCAATTACCTGAACAACCTTTTCTGCTAACTCTTTTGCACCTTCTCCACCATTGGCATGATGTGTTGAAGAGACAATAGGTACTTCTAACTCATCTGATTTATCTTTAAGAATTTTTCTTTCAGCATCAGTATCACTTGCAAAACCATTAATGCCAACAACAACTGGAAGACCATAATGTTCTTTTAAATTCTTCACATGTCTTTCTAAATTCACAAGTCCTTTTTTTAAATAATCACAACCTTCTTTACCGAAATCTTCTTTAGGACAACCTCCATGATATTTTAAAGCTCTAATAGTTGCTACCAACACAACAACAGAAGGTTTAAGGCCAGCTTTTCTGCATTTAATGTCGAGGAATTTTTCTGCTCCAAGATCTGCTCCAAATCCAGCTTCTGTTACAACATAATCTGCTAACTTCAGAGATGCTTTCGTTGCGATAACAGAGTTACAACCATGGGCAATATTTGCAAAAGGCCCACCATGAATTATGGCTGGATTATTTTCTAAAGTTTGCACTAGATTTGGCATAACTGCATCCTTTAAAAGCACTGTCATAGCACCATGTGCATTTATTTGCTTTGCTAAAATTGGTTCTTTTTTCCTGGTATAGCCTATAACAATATTTCCAAGTTTCTCTTTAAGATCTTGTAGTGAAGTTGCAAGGCAAAATATAGCCATTACCTCTGAAGCTACAACGATGTCAAAACCATCTTCTCTTGGATAACCGTTTCCGACTGACCCTAAGGAGCAAACAGTTTTTCTCAAGGCTCTATCATTCATGTCTAAAACTCTTTTCCAGGCAACTCTTCGAACATCAATATTCAGCTCATTTCCATGATGTATATGGTTGTCTACCATAGCAGCTAAAAGATTATTAGCTAGCTGTATTGCATTAAAATCACCAGTAAAATGAAGATTAATATCTTCCATAGGTATTACTTGAGCCATTCCTCCACCTGCTGCTCCACCTTTCATGCCAAAAACTGGTCCAAGAGATGGTTCTCTTATAGTAACTAAAGCTTTTTTCCCGATTAAGTTCAATGCATCTCCCAAGCCAACAGATGTAGTTGTCTTACCCTCTCCCGCAGGCGTTGGACTAATAGCAGTTACCAAAATTAGGTTTCCGTCTGGTTTATTCTCAAGTGACTTAACAAAATCCATAGAAATTTTAGCTTTGTAATGACCATATGGCTCTAAAGAATCTTCTGGGATATCAATTTTTTTGGCAATTGTGGATATCTTTTCTAGTTTAGCAGCTTGTGCGATTTCAATGTCTGTTTTCATATTTGATACCTAAACGAATAATAACTATAATCTGAAACTCACTTAGATTCAAGAAAACTTAGGCTCAAACTAGAATTTTTTATCTTTCAATAAACTACAGTTACCAGAAATGGCCTCTTGGCCCACTTCTGTTACAATTGCTTCGCCAGATACTCTATTAATCAATATTTCCTGTTGCGAATTTGACCCCAATATATGTGTAGTAGAGAATTTAATATTCTCATAAAGAAATTCATTTATACCTTTAGATTCTGAGAATATATTGTTTTGCTCATTGAAAACAAATGTTCTTTTTGAATCTACAAAGTCACATAAAATGTATATATTTTCATCATTAATTATTCTTTTAGCTGGTTCTTTTAATTCTATTTCATCCATTTGATCTATTAATACCTCTTCCTCTATATCCGGAATCTCTTTTAGATAAATAGATTTACTTTCATCATTTACAACACATAAATTAAAAGGAATTTTTAATAAGCCACTATCAAATAAGTGTAACTTCACTTCACCGTTATTTAACATAAATAGATGTGTCTTATATCCCGTGTAAACAGATTTATTATTTCTAGCATTTATTGACAAACAAACTCTATATCCCGTAGTGTCTTTTGCTAGTTGAGAAATAGATAATTTTGCAGGTGTATTTACAAATTCTACTTTTGCATCTTCATGATTAAGCAAATTATTTTGTAGATAATCTTTTAAGATTTTTTGATAATCACTAGGATACTCTCCATAGCTTGATTGTGGGAGACGTTCATTATTTCTCTCTGGGACTATTGATACTGGCAAAGGTATCAAGCTTTTAGAACAACCAGTCAGAATTAATATTGCAAGTAATAAGTGTATTTGCTTCATATTTTATTGCCCAGGGCCGGAGTCGAACCGGCACGAGGTTACCCTCGAGGGATTTTAAGTCCCTTGCGTCTACCAATTCCGCCACCCGGGCGACTGCAATTATTT
Organism: uncultured Gammaproteobacteria bacterium; assembly: GCA_913048065.1. Taxonomy (GTDB): domain Bacteria; phylum Pseudomonadota; class Gammaproteobacteria. The sequence goes on from CAJWVG010000014.1 coordinate 24,331, forward strand.
AGAGTAGACAGTCGTTAATAAAATCTAATAACTTAGACTTTCTTTATTATAAAATATTACCACAAACAATGATATTAAAAATAAATATATATTAGGCTAAGGTCGGAATCGAACCGGCGTTGACGGCTTTGCAGGCCGCTGCATTACC
>CAJWVG010000015.1 GCA_913048065.1 uncultured Gammaproteobacteria bacterium
CAAAAACTATAAAAACAAGAAATTGTCCTGTTTTATTCTCACCAGAAATGTCTGCTTCAATCATAAGTAATTTTTTGACTGCTATCAATGGTTCTTCCATATATAAAAAATCAAGTTTTATGCTAGATAAAATCAATGAAAAAATTTTTCCAGATTTCTTCCAACTAAAAGAAGAGCCTTATTTATCAAATGGTCCAGCGTCTAGACCATATGATTCTGAAGGAGTTCTAACAGTCGAGAAAGATATTATTAAATCTGGTGTACTCAAAACATATTTGTTGGATACATATTCAGCAAGGAAGCTAAATTCTAAGTGTACTGGTAATGGCGTTTTAACTAATATTGTCGTTAACTCCAGCAAACCCTTAACTTCGAATATTATTTCAACCCTGAAAGATGGAATCTATATAACAGATATGATGGGAAGTGGGGCAAACACTTTGACTGGTGACTATTCGCGAGGAGCATTTGGATATCTTGTTGAAAATGGTGAAATCATTCATCCTGTAACCGAAATAACTGTAGCATCTAATTTATTAAAAATGTTTCAAAATATTATCGCCTTAGGCGATGATATTGATTTAAGAAATCGAATTCAAACAGGCTCTATCTTGATTAATGATATTACCATTGGTGGTACTAACTAATATTGAATAAAAGCACGATAGAGAAGGTAATTAATATTAATGTCAGCATGGTTGATATTGTAAATTGTTTCATCAAATAAGATTCAAGAACATTAAATCTATTTTTAATATTATTCAAAACAATCATCTTCATCAAGTTACTAGATATCCTACTCATGAAATTAGTAATTGCATAAATGTATTTTATTTTATTTCTATAAAACCAATCAAAATCTAAAGTAATAGTTAGTGTTCGTTCTAAATATTTTAGACTTACAAAGAATGCTAACCCAGAGAATAATAGCAAATGTAATTGAGAGATAATATGATTGCCTGTATATGGAATGAAGTCTATTTTATATGGTAATAGAGTATATAATGATTCAGGAATTATTCCGATTATAATACATAAGAATGACATTATAATCATAGCAGTCTTCATAAAAAAAGGAGGATCTTCTGTTTTAATCTTTTTATCATTATGGAAAAAAACAAACCATGGAAATTTTATTCCAGCATGAAGAAACACTCCAGCTGATCCTACCAATAACATCAACCATACAAACTCTAAACCTTCCCTATAGCTTGCATCTACAATCATTGATTTAGATATAAAGCCTGATGTTAATGGAAAAGCTGATATAGCCAATGCGCCTATTATTCCGCATATCGCTGTTATAGGCATTACTTTATATAATCCTCCAACATCTGTACATTTTCTTTTATTTATCATATATAAAACACTTCCTGCAGACATTAATAAAAGACCTTTATATAAAATATGAGCAAAAGCATGTGCTGCAGTACCATTGATAGAAAGTTCAGTTCCAATACCAATTCCTACTATCATAAACCCAACTTGATTCACTATACTGTAAGATAATATTCTTCTAATATCGTTTTCTAACAAAGCATATATAATTCCATAAATAATCATATAAATTCCTATTGCTATTAAAATATGATTACCAGCAAAAGTTGAGATCAATACAAAAACAGATGTTTTAGTAGTATAGGCAGACAGAAAAACTGTTGATGAATAACTACCTTCTGGGTAAGCATCTGGCAGCCATTGTGAGAAAGGTGGCGCGCCCGCATTTAATAATAAGCCAATGAGTATCGACCAAGTGTACCAATTATCTAAGCTTAACATTCTTATTTGTAGATCATTAGTATTTAGGTAAAGACCAATAATACCTAGTAATAGAATTAGGCCGCCAAAAAGATGCATAATCAAGTAACGTTGACCCGCTGCACTAGAGTCATCGGAATTAGAAGACCAAATAATAAAAGTGGATGTGATAGCCATAATTTCCCAAAAGATATACAGAGTTATAAAATCTCCGGAAAAAATTACAAATATAGCAGATGCTATGTATAACAAAATCATAGCTTTTTCTTTGTAGCTATCTCGATATATCGAGAATATTTTTCCAATAATGCCAATAATCAAAAAAACTAAACAAAAAAGAAATGATAGTTTACTGTAAGCAAAATAATTAATTTGAATACCTTTTTCGATGTAAAAAGCATTTTCATGCGGCATGATGAACAACAACACTATGATAGACAGTGTTAATGATATAAAAGATAATAAATTAGATTTTGATCTAATCAAAAAAATGAGCAATGAACCCAATACCAAAGGAACAGCCGGATGACTTAAAACATTAATCATCATAATATGTATCCTCTTTCTTAAAAAACACTGCAAACATCTTTGCAATAATAATTAGCCCTAAACATGATATGAATCCATATATTGGATAAAAACCGATCATATTATCAATATTGAAATGAACTTTTTCAAAATCATAAAATGAATACAGATATGGACTGATATTCACAAGAATAATTAAACCATAAATTATTTTTTTTCTATTACTCATTTTCTTATTATATACCCATCAATAAATGTTGTGATAAAACTGATATTGAAAAATAACAATATCACTATAGCTCCTATAATCATCACGGGGAAGACTAGAGATATATCTTCAGTAATTTCTTTAGCATCAGAAGAGCTTTCTTTTTCAAAGTAAGATTTATAAATTATAGGGAAATAGTAGCCTGCATTTAATAATGTACTAATAATAATGATAATTAGTAAATATAGTTTATCAGATTCCATAATCCCTATTAACAAATACCATTTACTTATGAATCCAACCGTAGGTGGTAAGCCAATCATGATAAATGCACCAATTAATACAAGAAAACACGTTATTGGTAGTTTCCTTGATAAATTATTCATTTCACTTACCTCTTTAATTCCTGTTTGCGTTGCAATAATCCCCGCTGATAGAAATAAAATTATTTTACCCAAGGCATGAAAGATTAAATGCAGCGTTGCAGCCATGATAGAGTAAGGAGCTAAGATGGCTGTTGCTAGAACAATGTACGATAATTGTCCTATTGTTGAATAAGCTAAACGTAATTTAATATTATTCTGATTTAGTGCAATTATGGATGAGACAATTATAGTAATAGAAGCAAATAATATTATAAAGTTGTTTGCGCTAGTATCCTTTAATACCTCCACACCAAAAATATATAGCATAATCTTCATTAGTATAAATACTCCTGATTTTACAACTGCCACTGCATGTAGAAGCGCGCTTACTGGAGTAGGAGCTACCATAGCAGATGGTAACCATTTATGAAAAGGCATTATGGCAGATTTGGCAACACCAAACATAAATAGTATCGCAAGTAGACTAATGGTTAGACTGTCATAATTATCAAAGATTCCACCTACTCTATAATCAAGCGTTCCAGTCGTGAGCTGCGTTAGAATTATAGCCGGCAGAAGAAAGATGATAGACGTACCAAGAAGATAATATAAATATTTTTTACCATTTATAATTGATTTCTCATCCTTTTTAAATGTTACTAGCGGATATGTGGCTAGAGTTAAGATTTCATAAAAAATGAAAGTAGTTAAAAGGTTAGAGGAATAAATTATTGCGTTTGTAGCAAACATAGAAAAAGTAAAAAAAATGAAAAAACTGGATTTATTTTTATATTCGTTGAGATTTAAATATCTTTCTGAATATAATGATGTCATAAACCATAAGCCATTTGATATTATTAAAAAAATTAAACCTAGATGATCAAGCCCAAATGATATAGATATACCTGGGATTATATATATTAAATCGATAGTATTTTGTAAGTACATTGTTTGATTTTTTATAATATATAGCGAACCTAAGAAAGATAAAGCGCTCAATATAATATGTATTAGGCCTATTATTTTTTCTTTTCTAAATAAATATAGAGTTACTATACTTATAAATAAAAACAATAAATGTGCTATTAATATATTCATTAGTTCAGCTGATAAAAAGTGTTAACTGTTATTTCTTTTGATATGCCTACGGTAAAATGCGTATCAATACCTAGATATAAGGTCAGGCCTGTTAAAATAAAAACACATACATATTGATAACCATTAATCTTATGTCCATCAGAAAACTTATTATTCGAAAAATAAATTTTTTCAATCAATAGCCAAACATAAAATAATGTCATAAACGATGTGATAAGGACAACTCCACTTATATACCAATAGTCAGATTTAAAGATCGCCATTACCAAATACCATTTGCTTATAAATCCGGATGTTAAAGGCAAACCGACTAAACCTAATAAAAGTATGAGGAAAGATGATGCAATTAGCGGGTGTTTACTGTTTAAACCAGCTATATCATCCAAAGTAATATTATTATTGTTAATAAAAAGAATAGTAATTATTAAAAAAAGACCTGTTTTAATGATTGAATGGTTAAATACATGTATTAGAGATGCTGTTACTCCATCGGGAGTTAGAAGCATTATAGCAATTACTATATAACTTAGTTGAGCAACACTTGAGAATGCCAGCATATTTTTTATTTCTGATTGTTTGATAGCGACAAATGTTGCTAGTAAAACACCAAATAATGAGAGAAATAGAATTAATTGAGCTAAATCATAGTACTCAAATGGATTGATTGAATTGAGAATGTCCAAAAATACTCTTAGAAGGATATAAATCCCTATTTTTGTAGATGTACCAGAAAAATATGTAACAACAATTGATGGTGCATAAGCATAAGTTCTGATCAGCCATCCATGCAATGGAAATAGAGCTGACTTAATGGCAACGCCAATGAAGAATAATGCTATGGCTAAAATGACTGATGAAGACGGTTTAGCTTGTATTATTTTTTCAGATAGATCGGTCATATTTAATGTTCCTGTATGCGTATATAAAATCCCAATAGCCATTAAGATGAAAACCGCTCCAATGCTTCCTATAAAAAGATACTGTATAGCTGCCAATACTGATTTTTTATAATTACCTTGTGAGATAAGGAAATAACTTGCAAGAGAAGATATTTCAAGAAATACAAATAGGTTAAAAATATCATTTGTCAGTATTATTCCAGAAAAACCGATATTGCATAGTAGCCATGAAGTATAAAACAAGTAAATGTTTTCTTTTGCAACTTGTGTATTTACTAAATCCTTACTAGATATAAGACAGATGAGGCTTATAAAATTTATGAGAAATAAAAAATAGCAAGATAATAAATCAGCATTTAATCTTATCCCTATTGGCGCTGGCCATGATCCTAGCTCATAAAACATATCACCGTTGTAATATACTTGTTTAAAAAGAATAATAATTAAAGCGAGATTCAACAAAGAAACTATAATACTCAATATAAAAGAATATTGATTACTTCTTAATAGAATAATTAGAGGAATAAATAAAAGCGGTAGTGCAATAATTAAAATGGGTAGTTGACTCATCTTTTATGTCTCATCCAATTCATCTTCTTCAATGGTATTATGTTTTTGTTTTATCTTTATTATTAAAGCTAAAGCAAGGCTAGTTGTTGCAATGCTTACAACAATTGCTGTAAGGATTAGAACATGAGGTAATGGGTTAGAGTATATTGTATAACCCTGATTCAGAATAGGCGGTATACCTTCGTCTACTTTACTTATAATTAGATAGAAAATAAATACTGAGGCCTGAAAGATATTGAGGCCTATTACTTTTTTGATAAGATTAGTTTCTCGGATTATAATAAATAATCCAATAAGAAACAGTGTCATATTTAATATAAATATCATAATTAACTTTTACCTATATCATTAAATGCATAGAATATTAAAATCATTACATTGCTCACTGTTAAACCCACGCCTAATTCCACTAGGAAAATCCCTAGCATTTGTCCATTAGTTTTTGTATTTGACAATAGATTATAGTCAAGAAAATTTCCTCCAGATAAAATGCCAACAAACCCAACTGTAATATATAGTAATAAACCAAGAGCCATGAGAGATTTAGTCATATTTATGTTAAGTATTGATTTAGCGACATCTAAACTAAAAATAACAGCATAAAGTATGAAACCAGCCGCAAAGATTACACCGGCTTGAAAACCCCCGCCGGCAGAGTATTCACCATGAAATTGAACATATAAGCCAAATAATAAAATTAATGGGATTATTAATTTTGTTACTATTCTTGGTATTGCATGATGTTTCATTTATTTTCCTTTTTTTCTCTTAATATTCCTAAGACCGAAATACCTGCAATAAAGATCACAACAACCTCGCCGAGAGTATCAAAACCCCTATAACCAGCTAATATTGAGGTCACCATATTTGGTATCCCCATTTCATTTTTAGATTCATTTATATAATGTCTGGTCACTTCTGAATTCGTAGTTACAATTGATTTTCCAAAATCTGGTAAATCTGAAATAGCATATATTAGTAACGACAAGGTTAATAAAAATAAAACAACCAACGGGATTGATGATTTTCTCGATGCTTTAATTTCTACATTGGTATGCTTTAGAGTACTCAAAAATAATATTGTAGATATACCAGCTCCGACAGCAGCTTCGGTCAATGAGACATCTATGCCATCTAATAATAAAAATATTAAGGCGCATATTAAACTAAAAACCGTGGTAGCCATGATTGCAGAAAACAAGTCTCTTGTTAACATGACATATATTGAAATGATAATAAGGATGGTTAACAGCAGATATAGAAATGTAATAGTTATTATTTTTTCTCCTTATTATCTTGATGTTTTAAGAATGCTTGGGTTAGGGCGTGTATAGCTGTACTTCCTGTAACGTATAAAAATATTAAAATTAGTATAAGTTTTAAACTAAATAATGAGAAGCCAGAATGAATAATTAACGCAGAGATAATTAATAAGGTAGAAAAGGTTTCAACAATTGAAGCAGCATGAGTCCTTGATAAAAAATCTTTAAATCTAAAACAACCAAGCGTACCTATCAATGCAGTAACTCCACCAATAATTAATAGCGCATTCATAATATAAATCATTTTGAAACCTCTTTATCTTCATAGTATTTGAGGACCACTATCGTTGAGATAAAATTAATTAAAGCATAAACCATTGCTATATCAGTAAAGTCTTTTTCTATTGATACTGTACCAACCAGTAATATTAAGAGAACAATCTTAGTGCCAATCAAATTAACAGATAGAATTCTTGTAAATATTTCTTTTGCAGTGATAAATCTAAAAATAGAGATAACCATAGCTATGCTGATCATTAATATTATTAATATATTGATTTCAGACATCTTATTTACCTTCTATATTCTCAAGGCTTTTTTCTGTATGCATAACTTTTGAGTTCATGGTATTTGAAATCAATGAGTCTTTAAATGTCTTATCTAAAACATGTACAGTAAATGTTTCATTATCTACATCTAAAGTAACTGTACCAGGAGTTAGAGTGATGGAGTTTGCATATAACACATGTGCCAAATCAGATTTTTGTGTAGATTTTATTTTGATAATTTCAGGTGCTGTATCTTTTTTTGGATTGATAATATAGAAACATACTTTAAGGTTTGAAATAGTTATTTCCTTAATCAACCAGAAAAAATATAAAGTAAGATTAGTGATGTCAAAGTTATGCATGCTGATTTCATGGTCTATTAGATCCATTTTGTTCACTATATACATCACAAATGCAGCGGATAAGAGTCCTAGAAATATCATCAATGGTGATGTTAGGCCAGATAATATAAACCAAAATATAAAAATAAAGGCAAAAACTTTGATTAAATGATTCTTTTGATTATAGGTATTTTTTATTTTTGCCATACCTTATTATATATAGAATATGTGAGTTTAACCATATTCACTGTAAGAGTAATGATATATCGATAGCTTTTATATTTTTCGTTAAAGCGCCTATTGATATATAAGAAACACCAGGAATTGCGTATTTTCGTATATTTTTAATATTAATATTTCCAGAAATCTCAATTGGGATTTTATTAGTTATTTTGATGGCTTTTTTAATTTGTGTCAGAGTAAAATTATCCAAAAGTATCCTATCTAAATTGTATTTATTAGCTCTTTTGACATCATTTAAATTTCGAGCCTCCATTATGATAGGTTTTTTAAACTTTTTTACTTTTGTCAAATAATTATCTAAGTCTTTAATTAATCTTAAGTGATTCTCCTTAATAAGAATTGATTTGGATAGGTCATACCGATGGGCATTACAACCCATAATTTCACATGCATAGCTTATAGCATTTCTAAGACCAGGCACGGTTTTTCGAGTATGTAATAATTTTATCTTTTTATTTCTAAGACAGTCTTTATATCTTTTAACAATAGTTGAGATACCAGAAAGGGTTTGTAGATAATTTAAAGCAACTCTTTCACCTTTTAAAATAGATACGCCATTTCCTGTGACAGTCGCTATTTTATTTCCTTTTTTAATATGGTCGCCATCCTTATAATGCCATTTTATTTTAACTTTCTTATCGATAATTTTGAATACTTCATCCACCCAATGCTTTCCACATAGAATGCCGGATTCTTTGAATATAACTTTTGCAATAGATTTATTTTGAATCTTGATTGCCCTGCAAGTAAGATCGTCCATAACCTGATCTTCTATAAGAGCTGTTTTAACCTGAGCAGTAAGTATTTTTTTCTCTTTACTATTAAATATCATTTTTATCATTCAAATATTTTTTAGTTACAGTAAATACAACTGGACTGAGTAGTATTAAAGCAATCAGGTTTGGTAAAGCCATCAAACCATTCATAATGTCAGCGACAAGCCAGACTAGGTTGAGCTCTGTTGTTGCACCTATTGGAATTATTATAATCCATAATATTCTATAAATAGTTATAACATTATTACCAAATAGAAATTCCGCACATTTTTCTCCATAGTAGCTCCAGCCAATTATTGTACTAAATGCAAAAAGTATTAACCCAACTATAACTATATATTTTCCAATCACTGGGATGCCTTGGCTAAATGCAAGAGTGGTAAGGGATGCTCCATTAACACCACTAATCCAGCTATCACTTATTAAGATTACGAATGCTGTTATTGTGCACACCACAAGCGTATCAATCAAAGGCTCTAGCATTGAAATTGTTCCTTGTTTGATGGGATTATTTGTTTTTGCAGCTGCATGCGCAATAGGTGAACTACCTAACCCCGCTTCATTTGAGAAGATACCGCGTGATACACCAAACCTTATTGCCATCCACACCGATGCACCAGCAAAACCTCCAGAAGCGGCGGTTGATGAAAATGCGGAATTTATAATTAACATAAATATTTCTGGAACCATTGTTATATTACTTATAACTATAAATAGCCCGCCCACTATGTATATGATGGCCATGGTAGGGACTAATTTTGATGCGGTTTTTCCTATACTTTTTATGCCGCCAAGTATAACTAGCGTTACTAATAGAGCAATTACTAAGCCGATAGACATTTTAGAGATAGCAAATTCATCTGAGAGCACTTGTGCTACAGAATTAGACTGAACACCATTGCCGATACCAAAAGCTGCAATCATGCCAAAGAAAGCAAACAAATACCCCAGAAATATATATTTTCTTCCCAGCCCATTTTTTATATAGTACATTGGGCCACCTACATGATCTCCTTCTACATTTTTCTCTCTATAATGTATAGCTAAAAAAGCTTCAGCGTATTTTGTTGCCATTCCAAATAGAGCTGTTATCCACATCCAAAAAATTGCTCCAGGCCCTCCAATAAAAATAGCAGTTGCTACACCAGCAATATTTCCTGTGCCCACTGTTGCAGATAGTGCGGTCATTAAAGATTCAAATGATGATATATCACCAGTATCTTTAGAATCAGATTTTTTAAATAAATATTTAATACCCAAGTTTAAGTTTAATAGAGGAAAACCTTTGAGCCCAAACATTAAATAAACACCAACGCCCAATAAAAAAAGTAAAGTAATGGGACCCCAAACTAGACCGCTGATATTATTTAATAAAATTTCTATATTCATTTTTTGTATAAGACATTAAAAACATTTTGGCGTTTTTGATTTTCAGATTTCAATTCATCAAAAATTATATCTGAATAGTGGGCAATATTTGTTTTATCTTTATGTTTTGTCGCCACTACAGATGAGTACTGACTATGCTCTACTGTATCACCTAATTTATTCAAGATTGAATTAATAGATTCTATGTTATTAAATAAATTGTCTTTAATAATTAATGTCCCTTTTTTATTGAGCATTTTAAATGTATTAATTATAAATAATTCTTTATCCTTTTCGGGTAAATGTTGAAGAGTATCTATGATGGTGATGACATCATAATTTGCATTTAATTCTAATGTTGATTTTTTATGGGCATGGATGCTGAATTTCGATGCAAACTCTTTAGATAAATATTTATTAACTTGTTCTATATTATGGTCTTCACTTATATATTGAGTACTATGAATTATGTTTACATAATCACTCATTAAAATCTCACTCGATAACAAGCCATCTCCTTCTATATCACAAAAAGTGACTCCTTTATTACGTCCAAAGTAATTAATTATAATTTGTTCGACAATAGCACTGGTTATACCATTGATGTGATGTTTTTGAATTAAGTTTTTAACGTCATCTCCTTCAACATTATCTTTGATAAGAGGTAAATCATTTTCAAGAAAAGGATTCAAAGTACTATTTTTTATGGGCGGTTCTTTTTTACCTATTCTCATGGACATCACGCCATCATTTTCTGCCCATATATTACTCATGCCCCACCATTTCTGCCTGCTTTGAAAAATTACTTCAAGGGAGCTTCTAGACCAATAATTTTTTTCAACGCCTTGTCTTTCAGCATAAACCGGTAGAATTACGCCTCCATCGGGTTCTATTAAATACATTAAATGCCTAAGAAAAGCTGCACCCCAATTATTAGCAAATAAAGGAAAACTAATCCCTAGATATATTCGATGAAAAGACTTCTTTTCAAATGGATAGTATATGGAGCAAATTTCATCATTTGTAGGGTTTGGTTTAAATATGTTGGAGTCACATGAAACACTAACCATGTCATCACTTGGCTGGATCATCCCATGTTTATCTCTTGTATCAGAATAGTAATAGTCTCTGTCTTCTTCGATATAATCTGATGATTTGTGGATTAAAATTTCACTCATAATTTATGTTATTATATGAATAGAGATAATAACATGGCATTATTTAGTCAACAACTTATCGGTTATAAATATGTTTAAGCTATATATCATCATACTGCCCCCAGTAATATCATTACTTGCTCTAGCAGAGTATCCAACATTTATTTTAATTTTTATAAGTATATTTATTGCAATATGTTTCTATATATATGAAAGAGCAAAAGAGAATCAAGCAATCACAATCAAGAATACTAATCTCAAAAAAGATAAGGAATGGTCACAGAACACATTAATTAAAAACTCACTCTATTTTGCTAAAAATACACAACCAATAATGGTGCTAGATAGAAAATATATAATTATTTCTTCTAATGAAGCCTCTCATAAATTTCTTGGATATAATCCAGATGGAAAAAATATTTCACTAGTATTGAGATCTCCTGAGATTGATAATGCCATAGATAAACTCAACAGTATAAATATATTCACTTCAGTTGATTTTACAGTATTTAGTGTTGTGCAGAAATATCTAACAGCACAACTTTTTTATCAAGTTATTAACTCAAATCCTACTATTATAATAACTCTTAGTGATAATACTAATCAGTATATCACTGATCGTTTAAAAACAAATTTTGTATCTAACGTTAGTCATGAATTAAGAACACCGCTAGCTTCAATATTAGGTTTTTTGGAAACAATTGAAGGTCCCGCTAAAAATGATGAAACAAAAAAGAAAGAATTTTATCAGATTATCAGAGGAGAGGCTGAGCGAATGCAAAGATTGGTTAACGACTTACTTTCTCTTACTAAAGTGGAAGAATCAGAATTTCGGCCACCAAGTGAAAAAATTGATATAATACAATGTTTAGAGTCTGCAATTGATGTGACTAAAGTCATCGCTGAGAAGAAGAATATTATAATTAAGAAGAAATTTGATAATCAAAATAATATGTATATAAAAGGCAATCAAGATCAAGTAATCGAGGTTTTTGAAAATCTTCTGGATAATGCTATAACATACAGTATAAAAGGTAAGACAATCAAAGTATCAGTGGATAGCGATGGTCATTATGCGATTGTTACTTTTAAAGACCAGGGCATTGGCATCACTGGTGAGGAATTAGTGAAAATCACTCAAAGATTCTATCGATGTAAGGGCAGCATCAAGTTCAAAAAACATAGTTCTGGTTTAGGGCTGTCGATAGTAAAACACATATTAAATCGTCATGAAGGGAAATTGGAAGTGTCTAGTGAACTTGGCGTGGGTAGTGAATTCCGAACATTCCTGCCACTTATTTGATGAATGATGGTATTCATAAATTTGTAATAAAAGGTTCATACCCGTTTAACCCTAGTCTCGTTAAATACTAAGTACAAATAATTATATTGGAGTATTAGATGAAAAAAATTATATTACTATTGGTGCTTACAGTAGTTGTAGCACTTCCAGTCCAAGCTAGAGATACTATAAGAATCGTTGGTTCTTCTACTGTATATCCGTTTGCGACAGTGGTAGCTGAAACTTTTGGTAGAGCTGACAATGGATTTAAGACACCCATTATAGAATCAACCGGTTCTGGTGGTGGTTTGAAATTATTCTGTGCAGGTAAAGGACCTTCAACGCCAGATATTACAAATGCATCAAGACGTATAAAAATGAAAGAAGTCAAATTATGCGCAAAAAATGGAATTACAGATATCGTAGAACATAAGATCGGTTTTGACGGAATTGTGGTGGCTAATGCTAAAAGTGGACCAACATTTTCTCTGTCTAGAAAAGACCTATACCTTGGTCTAGCAGCAAAAATTCCATGCGGGATTCAAGATGGCGTCACTTGTGATAATGAATACAAAACCTGGAAAGAGGTAAACTCTTCATTACCAGATATCAAAATTGAGGTTTACGGACCTCCACCAACATCAGGTACACGTGATGCGTTTGCTGAGCTTGCACTTGGAGGTGGTTGTAAACAAATTAAATGGATCAAAAAATATAAAAAGAAAGATAAGAAAGCATGGAAAAAGCTTTGTTATACTGTTAGAGAAGATGGCGCATTCATTGAAGCTGGTGAGAATGATAACCTAATCATTCAAAAACTTAATGCTAACCCAAATGCACTTGGTGTTTTTGGATTTAGTTTCTTGGATCAAAATAGAGATTCTGTTAAAGGAGCAACTGTTGATGGCGTAGACCCAACATTTGATTCTATTGCCTCTGGTAAATATAAAGTATCTCGTTCACTTTTCTTCTATGTCAAGAAGGATCATATTGGTTCTATTCCTGGTATGCAAGAATACATGGCTGAATTCATGAATGACAAAGCTATAGGTGATGATGGATATTTATTAGACAAAGGTCTAATTCCTTTACCACAAAGTATGAGGACTCAATTTCAAAACGATAGTAAGAAACTAGTAAACTTACAACGCTAATCAGTCTCCATATATATATAATAGTATCACTCAACATCAATTGAGTGATACTTTATTTTAGAGCAATAATTTATGAGTATTAAAATAATGTCTGAATTTTTGGGAATGTTACTTCTAACTATGAGTGTTGTTGGCAGCGGAATCATGGCTGAAAATTTAAGCCAAGGCAACGCTGGTCTTACACTGTTATCAAATTCTTATGCAACTGCTCTAATGTTGATAGTAATCATTGTTGTTTTTAGAAACCATTCTGGCGCACATTTTAATCCAGCCGTATCTCTGAGTTTTTATTTACAAGGCAAGTTGAGTTCAAGAGATTTTGTTGCTTATGTTACTACACAAATAATTGCGGGCATTTTAGCGGTGGTGCTTATACATTTGATATTTAGTTTGCCACTGATAGATTTTAGCGTTAACGATAGATCAGGAATTCCAATTATGATTTCTGAAGTGATAGCATCGTTTTTTTTAGTTTTTATCATCCTGATGTCTCAGGATAAAGATGATGTGATAGTCGCGGTTTTAGTCGGTTTATATATTGGTTCAGCATATTTCTTTACATCATCAACATCCTTTGCTAATCCAGCTATAACTATTGCTAGATCTCTAACTGACACATTTACAGGCATAAACCCATCAAACATATTTGGCTTTATTTTATCACAGATAATTGGTGCTTTTTTAGCCACCACTCTTTACAAAAAAGCCATAAATTAAGTTTACTGTAACATATCCTTAACAATAGATAGTTATGATGTGTTAATTATCTATAACATTATGTCTATTGAATTTATATTACTAACGATTATTGGATTATCTGCATATAGTTTTTATATAAGCAAGAAAAAAGCTGCTGCTATAAGTGCTATTAATGGCGCTGAAATACATTCACAGCCTAACTATCATGGTATGTATGCTGCTTTTCTGACTATCTCGCCGGCCTTGGTGTTATTGATAGTTTGGTCCTTTATTGAAGATACTATAATTACCATGAGATTGAGAGATTATTTTTCGGATATTACCGAGCCATCAATAGCTAACTTTTATATTGAGGGCGTTATAAATTTTGTAGATGATGTAAATTCCAAAGCCATGGATCATGTTAACTTCTTTACAGCAACAGAATATTACAAATCTACAATGCATCTTAATTTATTGCTTAAAAGTATTGTCCTAGTTATGTTAACCATCATAGCATTGAGATATTCATTTAAGTTGATTAGCGCTGATTTCAAAGCAAGAGATCTATTTGAAGATGTAGTCATTAAGGTTATGAATATTGCTTCAATATTTGCAATTTTTATAACAATTGGCATCGTCCTTTCGTTACTATTTGAAACTTTACGTTTTTTTGAATCAGTCCCAGTGCAAGATTTTTTATTTGGAACTCATTGGAGTCCTCAAATGTCAATTAGAGAGGATCAAGTAGGTTCTTCAGGAAGTTTTGGGGCAGTACCAGTATTTACTGGAACGATCTTAATATCAATAATTGCCATGTCAGTTGCCGGACCAATAGGGTTATTTTCTGCAATTTACTTATCTCAATATGCATCAAACAGAGTGCGTAGCTTTGCAAAACCTATAATTGAAGTACTTGCGGGAATCCCAACCGTTGTATATGGATTTTTTGCTGTTATAACCGTTGGTCCATTTTTTAGAGAAATGGGAATATTTTTCGATATCGAAGGTTTTAGTTCAGAGAGCGCGTTAATTGCGGGTTCTGTGTTAGGTATAATGATTATCCCGTTTATTGCATCATTAACTGACGATGCATTATCAGCAGTTCCAAGATCACTAAAAGAAGGCTCTCTGGCTATGGGTGCGACTTTGTCAGAGACAACAACTAGAGTAATTATCCCGGCATCATTCCATGGAATAGTTGGTAGTTTCTTATTAGCCTTTTCAAGAGCGATAGGGGAAACTATGATTGTAGTAATGGCAGCTGGTTTTGCAGCGAATCTAACTGCAAATCCATTTGATGCTGTAACTACGGTTACAGTCCAAATTGTCGGACTTTTAACCGGCGACCAAGAATTCGATAGTGCTAAAACCTTATCTGCTTTTGCTCTCGCATTCGTCTTATTCTTTTTAACGTTAATCTTGAATGTAATTTCACTATCGATCGTTAAAAAATACAGAGAGCAGTATGAATAACATCTTATCAAGAAATAACGCAGAGAAGAGATTCAAAGTCTATGGTTTTTTAGCCGTATCTACGGCGATTGTTTTATTAGGAATATTATTATTTAAAATATTTTCAACTGGCATATCTGCATTTAATCAAAGTTATATCGGTGTAAAGATTGAAATAAATAATAGTATAAACTCATCAGAAATAGACCCTAGGACTGAGTTAAGACAGCAACTTAGAAATATGTTTCCCGAACTAACTACAAGAGCTGAAAAAAGAACTCTATATTCTTTATTTAGCACAGGTGCGACCTATGAATTTGAAGACCTATTGAAGGCTAATGAAGGCAAAACGATCAACGGCTATTATTATTTTTTAGCTTCTGATGACGTTGACATGTATGTGAAAGGAACAGTAAAGAGAGAAGGGGATTCGGCTGGAAGACTCATGTCTGGTCAATTAAAGATTCTCGATCAGTTTGAAGAACAGAATTTGGTTGAACTTCATATCAATAAATATCTTTTAGCCGGCGCTGATAGTCGAGAACCTGAAATGGCTGGAATAAAAGGTGCTATCTATGGTACTTTTTATGCAATCTTAATTGCCTTTATTACTTCTTTCCCCCTTGGTGTTTTGACAGCTATTTATCTGGAGAAGTTGGCTAAAAAAAATAGATTATCAGATATTATAGAGACTAATATTAATAATCTTGCCGCCGTACCTTCAATTGTTTTTGGACTGTTAGGATTAGCTATTTTCTTAAACTTTTTTGATTTACCAAGATCAGCCCCCTTAGTTGGAGGATTAACATTAGGACTTATGACATTGCCAACGATTGTAATTGCTGCAAGATCAGCAATTAAGTCAGTTCCTCCTTCTATTGAAGAAGCCGCTATAGGCTTAGGGTCAAGTAAAGTTCAAACGATATTTAATTTTACTTTACCGCTGGCTATGCCTGGTATTTTAACAGGAACAATTATTGGTATTGCACAAGCCATAGGAGAAACAGCACCGTTACTTATGATCGGAATGGTTGCTTTTGTTGTTGATATACCTGGAGGACCAATGGATCCTGCAACAGCGCTACCTGTACAAATTTATTTATGGGCCGATAGTCCTGAAAGGGCATTTGTTGAGAGAACATCAGCTGCAATCATGGTTTTATTAATATTTTTATTTTTATTAAATATTACTGCAGTCTATCTTAGAAAAAAATTAGAAAAAAAATGGTAAAGGAGGAAGCATGTCCATAGAAGAATTAAAAGTATCTATTAAAAACTTAAATGTTTTTTATGGAGAGAAACAAGCATTATTTGGAATAAATTTAAATATCTATGCAAACGAAGTCACATCATTAATTGGGCCTTCGGGTTGTGGTAAATCTACATTAATAAAATGTATAAATCGGATGAATGATCTGGTGGATATATGTAGATATAATGGACAAATAATGATCGATGGAGAAGATGTAAATGACCCATCAACAGACCCAGTAAGTCTTAGAACCAGAATAGGGATGGTCTTTCAAAAACCTAATCCGTTTCCAAAATCTTTATATGATAATGTAGCATATGGCCCAAGATTACATGGTATGACTAATTCAAAAGAAGATCTTGATGAACTGGTTATAACAAGTCTGCAAAAAGCTGGACTATTTAATGAAGTTAAAGATAGACTGTTTGAACCAGGTACAGGACTGTCTGGTGGACAACAACAAAGGCTATGCATTGCTAGAGCATTAGCAGTGAATCCAGAGATTATATTGATGGATGAGCCCTGTTCAGCCTTAGATCCTATAGCCACCGCGAAGATAGAAGAGCTAATAGAAGAGCTTAAAGAAAAATATACTATTGTGATAGTTACTCATTCAATGCAACAAGCTGCAAGAGTTTCCAACAGAACAGCTTATATGCACATGGGTGAACTAATTGAGTCTGGTCTGACAAAAACTATATTTTCTAATCCTGAGCATATAAAAACACAAGATTACATCACGGGGAGAATTGGCTAACAATTATATATTTTGATACAATTAGGCCAGGAGTATTTATGAAAGAGTATAACGACCATATAGTATCATCTTTTGATGAGGATATATCATCGATCAGAAGATCAATAATTAAAATGGCTACATTATGCGAGGAGCAGTATAAGCTCTTGTATCATATTGTTGATACTGGGTCTGCATCAACAGTTGAAGATGTACTTAAAAATGAGCCTATACTAGATCAATGTGACGAAAAAATCAGAGATCAAGTCATTACCTTTATAACCTTGCGTTCTCCAATGGCAGTGGACCTAAGAGAAGGGTTGGCTGCTCTTAAGATTTCCACAGACTTAGAGAGACTGGGTGATTATTGTAAAAATGTCTCACTAAGGATTCAAGCTTTAGAAGTAATACCAGCGGCAAACATTAAATCGGAAATTTTAAGAATGATTGTAATGGTGCAAGGACAGCTTAAAAAAGTCATTGATGCTTACGTTTCAAAGAATAAAGATAAGTCTATTGAAGTTAGAAACGACGATGCTTTAATCGATAAACTTTATCAATCAGTTTATGAGAAAATTATTGAAGAGATTAGACATAAACCCAACAAACTTAAAACTTTGATGAATACAAAACTTTTATTTACCATTAAAACCATAGAAAGAGCTGGCGACCATATTACCAATATAGCAGAGGAAGTTTATTATGCTACTGTTGGTGAGACTATCAAAACACCGAGACCGAAAGGTGAGTTTGAACAATGACAACTATCTATTCTATTGAGGATGAAGAATCTTTAATTTCCTTGTTAGAATACAATATTACTTCTGCCGGTTACAAATTTGATCATTCTGTTAATGGCTATGATGGCATGATTGAGTTACAAAAAGTTAAACCAGATCTTATTATCCTTGATTGGATGTTACCTGATATAAGTGGAATAGAAGTTTGTAAGTTTATTAGGTCAAATAAAGATCTCCAGAAAACACCCGTGATTATCTTGACGGCAAAAGGCGAGGAAGATGACCTCGTGTCTGGTTTTGGCTCGGGTGCCGATGATTATATGGTCAAGCCTTTCAGCCCTAAAGAATTAATAGCTAGAATTCAAGCTTTATTAAGGCGCAACTCAGAAGCTAGTTCAACTTCAAGGTTAACATATTCTAATATAGTTATGGATACAGACATGCATCGAGTATATTGTTGTGACAAAGAAACTAAATTAGGACCACGTGAGTATAGAATTTTAGAATTTTTAATGCAAAATCCAGGAAGAGTTTATACTCGCCAACAAATCCTTGATGCTGTTTGGGGAACCAATGTTTACATTACTGATAGAACTATAGACGTTCATATTAGGAGATTAAGAAAAGCTCTAAGCGTGACTGAAGAGTGTAAGGTAATCAGGACCATCAGATCATCCGGTTACTCATTAGATAGCCAATCTTAAAAAAGTCATAAAACCGTAATACTTCTGTGTTAAGGTCACGGTGTGTTAAAATTTTTTGAAAGGGAACTCAGCCAGCTTGAATTTACCAAAAGAGTTGTTCATCAAGCATCTGACAAAAAAATACCTATATTAGAGCGCTTAAAATACTTATGTATTGCAAGTGCAAATTTAGATGAATTTTTTGAGATAAAAGTAGCGGCTTTGAGAAAGAGGTTATCTTTATACTCAATCAAGGACCGACTTGATAGCCATGAATTTAGTCTGCTTAAATCTATTAGAAAGTCAGTAAACATTATATTAAAGAAAAAATATGCTCTTCTTCAAAAAAGCGTATTTTCAGCGCTAAGAAGAAAAAATATTGTTTTTTTAAGAAGGAGAGAGCTTAATAATGAACAAAAAACTTACATCAAAAATTATTTTAGAAAAAATATTCTACCTATTATATCACCGATAAGTCTGGATGGGCCAACACCATCTCAGGGAGGTAGCCATCCATTTCCAAAAGTTCAAAATAAGAGTCTTAATTTCATGGTAAAACTGACTGGTCAAGATGCATTCGGTAGAACCCCAAAGCTTGCAGTTGTCACAGCGCCACGAGTTTTACCAAGATTCTTTAAACTGCCTAAAAAATATTCTAATGACAAGGAAGCATTTATGTTTTTGTCATCAATCATACATGAGAATATATCAGATTTATTTCCGGGTCTAAAAGTCAGAGGCTGTCATCAGTTTAGAGTAACTATGAATAGTAATTTGGTGTTTGATGATGAGGATCTGCAAGATCTAAAGTTATCATTAACTAAGATTTTACCCGATAGAATTTTTAATGAAGCTATTAGGTTGGAAGTTGTCAAAGATTGTCCAAGAGATATTATCAACTTTCTAAAACTTCAGTACGAGCTAAATGAATCAGATATTTATAAATTAAATGGTCCTGTGAATTTACATAGGCTTTTTTCTCTCTACGATGAATTGACTAAACCAGAACTTAAATTTCCTCAATACAAACCAAATCCAAAAAATCTATTATCATGGCGTCCAGAGAAATTTTTTAATAAACTTAAGCTTAATGACTTTTTATTACATCACCCCTATGATGATTTTAAATCAGTGATTAATTTTTTAAAGGCAGCCATACAAGATCCTAAAGTTATAGCAATCAAACAAACAATTTATAGGTCGGAAAAAAAATCTCCAATAATAGATTTACTAATCAAAGCTGCTAAAAAAAATATTGCCGTAACTGTTGTTATTGAACTTAGAGCGAAATTTGATGAAGAAAATAATATTAATATTGCAAAGAGACTCGAAAAAGTAGGAGCTCAAGTAACATATGGCATTTTAAGTTATAAAACTCATGCAAAAGCATTATTAGTTATCCGGAAAGAAAATAAAACTCTTCAACACTACTTTCATCTAGGTACTGGTAATTATAATTATCAGACTGCAAAGCTATACACTGATTATGGAATATTATCATCCAATAATAAAATGGCTGAGGATATACAGAAATTTTTTATGCAGCTCACAGGATCAAATAAAAAGTTCAATTACAACCATTTAATCCTATCTCCTTTTGATGCAAGCCAAGAAATTATCAAAAAAGTGAATAATGAAATTAAAAATTGCAAGAAAGGCAGGGAAGCAATCATTAAAGCTAAGATGAATCAGCTCACAGAAATCAATATTATCAAGAAATTATATCAAGCATCATCTGCAGGCGTTAAAATAGAATTACATATTAGAGGAGAGTGCAGACTAATACCAGGAGTCAAAGGTATCTCCGATAATATAAAAATATTCTCGACTATAGGGAGATTTTTGGAACACTCTAGAGTATATTATTTTTATGATGCAGGCAAAGAACAAGTCTATTTATCGAGCGCAGACTGGATGACACGTAATATGCATAATAGAGTAGAAATAATATTTCCAATTCTAGAAAAGAATCATAAATCACGAATTTATCATGAATGCTTTATATATTCACTGGAAGATAATTCAAATCTATGGAAGTTAAAAAATAATGGAACTTATGATAAGGTTAAAATTGAAAGAGGGTCTAGAAGAAATTTATCACAAGATGTAATATGTAATAAATATGGAGAGTTTATTGACTGAGAGATACGCAGTACTTGATTTGGGCTCTAATAGTTTTCACCTAAAACTATCTACAATTATTGACAATCAGATCCAGGATTATTTAAAACATAAAGATTTTACAAGTCTAATATCTTCCATAGATGCAAAAGGGAGTGTTGAGAAAAAATCCGTGGTAAAGTTTATGCAGAGCATAAAAAAGATATCTAATTTGATCAAAGAGAATAACCCCGAGCATTTTAGAGCTGTTGCAACAAATTCTTTCAGGATCATAAAAGATCATAAATTTCTATCGTCTATTGAGAATAATCTCGGTTTCCCAATAGATATTGTAAGCGCCTATGAAGAGGCTGAATTAATTTTTAAAGGGGTAATTAACACTACAGAAATCGTAACAGATGATTTTTATATTATTGACATAGGTGGGTCTAGTACTGAGATAATTACAATTGAGAATAGAAGTATTAAAAATATAGCAAGTTACCAAACAGGCAGTAGTCAAATGCATAATCTATTTTTTAAATCATCGGATAAGTTTACGTCTTTTAATAAATCTTCTGCTTGGGTGCAGAATATTATCCTAAACAGCAACATCATAGCGCCTTGCCAAACTAAGAAAATTAACAATAAGTATGAGGATGTATGTTTATTTCAAAAAAATATTCCAGCATATGGTGCCTCTGGCACCATCAAAGCGATTTTTAGGGGACTTAAAGCTCTAGGCTTATCTAGGAAAGAAGCTAACAAGGATGATTTATCTTATTTGACCGATGTGCTTATTAATAAAAATACTAAATATACAAAAGAGGTCTGTTTGTTAGAAGATAGTCTAGGAAAAGATAGAGTGAGTATTTTAATAGCGGGCTTACCGATCGTTATTTCAATCCTCTCATGCCTTAACATAAATACACTGTATAGGTCTAACGGTGCTATTAGAGAAGGAGTTTTGTATGATTTACACCAACAGTATAAACTTTCTCTGAAAGTCTAAGTAATGACAACACTGAATGTATTATTTTTATGCACTGGAAACTCTGCCAGATCTATATTGGGTGAGATAGCCGCAAGCATGGTGGACAAACAAAATCTGATTGGCTATTCAGCAGGCTCAAGCCCAACAGGTAAGGTTAATGAGTATGCAATTAGAATCGCTCAAGAACTCAACTACCCAATAAATAAATTACGTTCAAAAAGCTGGGATGAATTTTCTAGAGAAGATGCGCCCATCATGGATATAGTTATCACTGTATGTGACAATGCGGCTCATGAGATATGCCCAATTTGGAGTGGCACCCCTATTATTATGCACTGGGGGTTTCCAGACCCTGCAAACATAAGTGATTCAAACCCACATAAAGCCAATGAATTTAAAAAAATATACAAAGAATTGAAAAATAGAATGGATATTATCTCATTACTTCCTT
>CAJWVG010000016.1 GCA_913048065.1 uncultured Gammaproteobacteria bacterium
GCAGACATTTCTGGTGAGAATAAAACAGGACAATTTCTTGTTTTTATAGTTTTTGCTCCTAACCTAGATAAAACCCTCTCTGAAGCTTTTTTTCCTATATCTTCACCTGGTTCTAATTTATCAAAGTCTCTAGAATTAGAATACCAATAATCTCTTTCCATTAACTTATTTTGTTCAGCTAATGCTATGCAAGAAAGACTATAATCTGTATTTTTGTATGAACCGTATATACCATTACTTGTGATTAACATATGTTTATTATTAGAATAAGAAAATGTTGATCCCTCGGAATTTGTTATTCTTTTATCAACTTCAAATGCAGAAGCTTCACAATTTTTTGTAATATTAATTAATTCTTTAGTATCTAGATTTTTAGGGTAGTAGATATCTAAATCATCCCAATCATGCTTTGTATAATTTGAGTCTGGCAGCCCTTGATACTCATCAGGTTGAGTATTTTTTGATATATTTTCGGCCTTCATTATAATTCTATCTATACTTGCCTGAGAGAGGTTATTTGTTGATGCAGTGCCTTTTTTATAATCATTATAAACAGTTACACTGAGTCCTACATCATTATGATGCTCAACATTTTCTACCTCTCCAAATCTTGATGTAATTGTAACCCCTTCATTTAAACCTAAAGAAAATTGATACTGATATTTTTTATTTAGGCTTTTTAAAGTTTTTAATAGTCTATCTTTCTCAAGCTTCAAACTTGTGTGCCTCCAACCGTAATCTCATCTATCTTTAATGTAGGTTGGCCTACTCCCACAGGAACACTTTGTCCTTCTTTCCCGCATGTTCCAACTCCATCATCTAACTTTAAATCATTACCTACCATGGAAACTTTTTTTAGAACTTCTGGGCCATTGCCAATTAAAGTCATTCCTTTTATTGGAGACGTAATTTTTCCTTTTTCTATTAAATACGCTTCAGATGCTGTAAATACAAATTGACCATTCGTAATGTCGACTTGGCCGCCTGAAAAGTTAACTGCATATATGCCATCCTGAACTGATTCAATTATTTCGTTAGACTCATAATTGCCTGGCAACATAAAGGTATTCGTCATTCTAGGCATTGGTAAACATGAATAACTTTCTCTCCTACCATTGCCAGTGGGAGAGGTTTTCATAAGTTTAGAATTCATTTTATCTTGCATGTAACCTTTCAATATTCCGTTTTCAATCAAAGTATTACATTTAGTTTCACATCCCTCATCATCAACAGATAAAGAGCCTCTTCTTTTTGAAATTGTACCATCGTCTACAATAGTGCATTGATCAGAAGCAACTTTCTCTCCAATCAAATCTGAGAATGCCGATGTTTTTTTTCTGTTGAAGTCCCCCTCCAAGCCATGTCCTATTGCCTCATGTAAAAGGACACCTGGCCAACCTGGGCCTAAGACAACAGTCATCGCGCCAGCTTTAGCATCAATTGCCTTTAAATTAACACTGGCTTGCCTTAGAGCCTCATCTGCGAAATTATAACCAAATTTAGAATCTATAACTTGGTCATATGAGTACCTTCCTCCACCGCCAGCTGATCCACTTTCTCTTCGTTCACCAACTTTTAAAATAACCATTACACTGAATCTAACAAGAGGCCTATCGTCAAATACATTGACACCATCAGTGTTAAGTACAAATACTGAGTCATATACGCCAACTAAATTAACTATCACTTGATCCACTCGAGAATCTTTATCTCTAATATATTTATCGATATTTTTTAAAAACAAAACTTTTGTTTCATCCTTTCCATAATCCAACGGTGACACTGACTCATAAAGCCTTTTTATTTTTTTCTCCTCACCAATTTTAATTGTTCTGCTTTGTCCATGCTCTACTATACATTTAGACATATTTGCTGCTGTAATGAGGTTATCAAAATTAAAATCATTGCTATATGCAAACCCAGATTTGTCACCTGAAACAGAACGAATACCCACTCCACTATCAATATTAGATGAACCGCTTTTAACTATCCCATCTTCCAAAACCCAACTTTCAGAATTTATATATTGAAAATATATATCAGCAAAATCTATATTTTTAGGACAGGCTGCTGATAGCAATTTTTCTAATTTAGCATTTGTTAAATCATGACTATCTAAAATAAGATTCTGGATATTATTCATTTTTTTTCTAATAAATTTATATGTTCAAGAACTGGAAATTTTTCTCTTATTGTTTCTAATTGTTTAAGGTTAATTTCAGATTCGATATAACCATCTCCAGAATTTATTCTAGACATTATTTGCCCCCATGGATTAACTATCATGCTATTCCCATGTTTTCTCGTACCACTAATATGATAGCCATCTTGGCATGCAGTTACAACATAACATAAATTTTCAATTGCTCTTGCTTTAACTAACGTTTCCCAATGGACCTTACCTGTTTGTTCGGTAAAAGCCGCAGGCAAGACAATTACTTGAACATTGTGTTTATGTTGTAATCTGAAAATCTCAGGAAAACGAAGGTCATAACATATTGCAATACCAACGACTCCTATTGGAGTGTCAATAACTTGAATTTGGTTACCATGACTGAAGACTTCAGATTCATTATAGGATTCTTCTGAATTAGGTAATTCTACATCAAATAAATGTATTTTGTCATATCGAGACACAATCTCACCTGAATCATTATAAACAAAGGTTGTAGAAGTTACCTTTTTTGGATCATTAGTTTTTATAGGAATTGTGCCAGCTATTATCCAAAGTTTATATTTTTTAGCATGTTCAGAAACAAACTCTTGTATAGGGCCTTCACCTTCTGTCTCAGCGTGTACTAGATATTCAGCATCATGCTCTGGCATTAAAGCAAAGTTTTCTGGCAAAACAACAAGCTTTGTTTTTTTCTGTGATATTTCTTTTAGGTACTTTGATACAACCAATAGATTAGCCTGCACATTAGGGCCTGACGTGAGTTGTATTGATACTACATTGGTCATATTTCTCTCTATATTTGTTTATTAAGAATATATTAATTTTCGATTGGTTTAAATGTTTCTATTACTTTTATCTCAGGATTGTCCCATGATCCTTTGATAGAATATTCAACGGCTGCTAACTGATTCGTATTTATTCCAAATTCTTTCATTACACGATCATAAAATATTGATGCAACTGCTCCAATAGGGCCTCCTAACAATGTTCCCGATATCAAACTCATAGATGATAAATCAGGTATATATACTAATTTCTGATTATGAGTTCTATTTTCTAAATTCGATTGACCATTAATGGACATTTCACCGAAAGACCCTTTTAAATCCAAGCTATTTATATCAGCCATAGCTTTGGAAAATATAAATTCACCTTCCATTGTATCAAACGATAATCCCGTGGAAAAGAAATCACTAAAATCAAGAGAAAGACGTTTTTGTAATGATGAAATACTGAATAAACCAAGTAATTGTCCGATAGCTCTGGTTTGTTTTGTAACCTGAAGAAATTCTCCATTGCTTAAATCTAGTCTAATTTTTCCATCAAAGGTATTAAGTGAAAATAAATCTGGGGATCCTTTCCACTGCCCTATTAATCTCGACTCCAACGAGCCTTTTTTAATTACATCTGAATATCCTAAACTATTTAAAGATGTACCAAAATTATCGCTATAAAAAGATGCATCAAAAAATGTTAATTGTCCATTTGAGCCGTCTATCCATTTTCCAGTACCAACCATTTGTAAATGATTATTTTCAAAGTTGAAGGTTTCTATCATCATTCCTTTCTCTGTAGGTGATGTTCTAATAAAAACATTATTAAAATAATAATCATTTATTTTTACTTGCTTGATGTCAAGATTTAAATAGGGGTATATACTTGGGTCAACTTCTCCTTCAAATTTATTTAAATTAAAATATTTAAGTTCCGCAGAAAGTCTATCTGATTCTGATATTACTTCTGGCAATGTTACTAACCCCTGCAAGTACGGGGATGTTATTTGAAATTGAGTATGGCTATCAATTCTATTTAGATTCATTTTATATATATCATATTCTAGTTGTAGGTTATTTTTCTTAGATTTATCGAACACATAATTTATTTTTAAATATTTTTGTTCTTTTTTTCCTTTTTTAAATGGACTGACAATATTAAATGACATACCCTTCATTGATGAGGCTATCTGAGCAAATATCTTGTTTGTATTTGGTTCATAAATAATGCTAAAATTACTTAATGATTTTCCATCAAAAGATTTTAGTAATTTATTTTTTATTGTATTTTTCAGAAAATTAGAAGTTAATATACCATTGCTATCAATACTATACCTCATAGATTTATTAATCATCTGAGTATTCAAATAAAAGTGGAATTGATTATTATTCATATAGTATTGATTTTTATGTGACTGAAGATATTTATCAAAAAAGTTAATACGTACATGCTTAGAATTAAATGTTAAATTTAGGTCTTTATTAAAAATAACTAGATCTCTAAAATTAATAACTCCAAATGAATTAGTTTTACTACCATATCTATATAGCCGATAATCTAATTCATACTTGGACATAATAGATATGTTTTTGCTTATAATTGATGCTAAATCTTTTTTTGGAAACTTATTTAAAAGTTTATCAATATCACCTTTAATATTAAGTTTTAATTTACTTTTATTTGTCGCAAGTGTTCCAGACACTTTAACAGAATGAGATTCATCTATAGTTAATTTATTGGAACTAATTGATAGCTCATTATTCTTAAATTGGTAATTAACTAATCCGTTTATTTCACTTAATTCATACTTACTGAATTTATCTGGTACTACTTCAGTATTTGTGCTGCTCAAAGTTAGTTTACCTTTGACGCTATTTCCAAGGAGCTGACCAGATAATCCATCTATGAAAAGGTCTTCAGAATTGGAAATAGATATTTCATTAAATATTGCACTATAGCGGAATTTATTTTTATCATTTATATCTAATAATGATAGCTTTTCTATTGTTCCAGTATGCAACGAATTTGCCATTGATTTAATGATTCTTTTAGGCTTAAATGGCAGAGTTTTAGCTATTTTCATTAAATCATCTATATAGATTTTATCGATAAATAAGTCTTTCAAGTTCTTTCTATTAAAAGTAAGAAGTATATTGTTACTTTCATAGACATTTTTTTCACTCTTTGCATTCATATTTGTTAAAGATATATCTAAATTATCAGAATTATTATTGTATTTAAAATTTGTAGAAATATTTTCCAATAGAATTTCTTTCTTATTGAGATTATTATAAAGATGAGCTTGATTGATACTTAAAGCACCATTTACATTTTTTATAGAGTTATTCAATATATCAGCCCATAATTCATATTTCATATTATTTGTATTTATATTCAGTTGTTTAAAAAAGAAAGATCCATAACTACTATCAATATTTAGTCCTTGACTATAAAAGCTTCCACTGATTTTATTTCCATCACTTATAAAAAATTTAGAAGCTAAATGAATGATTGCGTTATTTGTATCATTATTGAAGGTTGTAAAAAGCTGTAAATTATTGTCATTCTTAAATAAAACAAGGTTAATATTCTTAAGTTTATGAGATTTTTTTAAGACCCTGTTTTTAATTAAAATATCAGAATTACTTATCCTAAATTTAATATCACTTGATGATATATCACTGTAATCTGTATTATTAAAATTATTTGCATCAAATAAATTATAATCTTTTATGAATAACCCAGTTTTATCATATAGTAGTGTTATATCTGAATTAACTAAATTTAACTCTGAAGGCTTAAGTTTTAAAGTAAATAGAGAATGAAAGAGATTTACATTTAATATAATACTCTCACCCCTTATGTATATGTCTTTTGTATCTTTTTTGTAAAAAGATATATCATTAAATATAAGATGAGTATCTAAACCATCCCATTTAACTTCTAGATTTTTCATGGAAAACCCTAGAGATGATTTTAACTCTATTGTCTTAATAATTTTATTCTTATAAAGATCAGAAACTAAATTAGTATTTTCTGTTATCACTATAATAGAAAATAAAAGTGCTAGTAATAACGATATTGTATAGACAATGAATGATTTCAATTTAAACATAAATTTTAATAAGTGTAATTATCTGTATCAATATTTTCATCCCATAACTTCTCAAGAGAATAAAACTCTCTTGTATCCGGATGCATAACATGAACTAATAAGTCACCATAATCTAACAGTATCCACTCAGACTTATTATAGCCTTCTACTCCAAGCGGTTTAATTTTATTTTTTTTCAATTTGGTAACGAGATTATCTGCTATTGCCTTCACATGCCTGGTCGATCTACCCGACACAATGAACATTACATCTGTCACAGATGATTTATTTTTAACATCAATTAATGATATATTCTGGGCCTTATTATCTTCGAGTATATTGAGAATAGATTTTTTAAGAGCTTCCATAGATTTAATATATTTTATGTTTTGATAACCATTTTTCAAGTTGTGGTGATATTAAGCCCCTCACAGACTGTTTATATCCTAATTTATCCCTAATCTCCGTAGAAGAAGTGTTAATCATAGATGTTTCTTCCAAGTATATTTTACCATATGAATCACTATGAAATATAGTTCGATCTGTTGAAATAAGAGGATGTAATTGACTATTTTTATTTATATCTTTTACGTAATCAATACTCTTATGACTTCTCGAAGAAACAATAATATTGCAAGTTTTGATTATTTTATCGAAGCTTTTCCATAAATTGATATTTTGAAGGACATCTATACCTATCAACAAATAGAGATTTGCATTGGTATAATCTTTTTCTATTGATTCTATAGTATCTATCATATAAGAAATACCACCCCTGCTGATTTCTCTATCATCAATTATTGAATTAGAATCATTTAAACAAATTTTCATCATATCAATTCGATCCGTTGATGATGCAATAATTTTTTTACTCGATGTTGGGATATTTGTTGGCACGAAATGTACCTTGTCCAATTGATGTGCTTCAATTATTTCTTGTGTTGGTATAGTATGTCCATAATGTATAGGGTCAAATGCACCACCAAAGATTCCTATTCTTTTTTTTGCGATACTTTTAATTTCTAATTTTTCCTTTACTGTCAACTATATACTTAAGGTTAGTTAGTCCTATTAAACCAACTGGTCCTCTTGCGTGTAATTTATCTGTACTTATTCCTATTTCTGCACCCAAACCATACTCAAAACCGTCAGCATATCTTGTTGAGGTATTTATCATTATAGAGCTAGAGTTGACTCTTTTCTTAAATTGGTCAATAGATTTTTTATCTGATGATATTATCGCATCTGTGTGCATAGAACCATATTTAGAAATATGGTTAATTGCCTCATCAATATTTTTAACAATCTTAATAGAAACAATAGGGGCAAGATACTCTTTATACCAATCATCTACAGAAGCTGGAATAATGTTAGTATTCATTTTTAATATATTTTTACAACCTCTTATTTCAACATTATTCTCTAACAATTCATCAAGTATTATGCTTAAAAATTTTTTTGGAAAATCTTTATGTACCAAAAGTGTCTCCATTGCATTACAAACACCATATCTTTGGGTTTTAGAATTTATTACTATTGATAGAGCTTTTTTAAAATCTGCTTTTTTATCAATGAAAACATGGCAGTTCCCATCGAGGTGTTTAATCATAGGTATTTTCGAGCAAGAAATAACTTTCTCAATTAAACCCTTTCCACCTCTAGGAATAATTACATCAATATATTTATCCATAGAAAGTAATGATGTAACTGCTTTACGATCTATTATATCTATCAATTGAACAGAATGCTGATGATATTTACAATCTTTAAGTGCTTTTTTTATCGAGACCATAAGAGCTTTATTGCTATTTATAGATTCTGATCCACCACGAAGTATTACACTATTACCAGATTTCAAACATAGACCTGCAGCATCAATAGTTACATTTGGCCTTGATTCATAGATAATCCCAATAACCCCCAGAGGAACTCTCATCTGGCTTACCATAATTCCTGACTTCTGTTTCACGGACTTTGTTGTTCTATAAACGCTATCAGGTATTTTAATAATCTTAGCCAAGCCTTCGCACATAGAAATAATACTTTGCTTATTTAGTACTAATCTATCGATCATGCTGTCTGATAAACCTTTTTTTTGTGCATTTCTAATATCAATATTATTACTTTTTATTATCTTATTGGTGTTTATATCAAGATTTTTTGAAATATTATATAAGACAGAGTTTTTCTTTGTAGTACTATATGAGCCAGACATAGTGGATGCATCTACCGCTTGCTCAGATAACTTAATTATGTATTTATCAATGTTCATTAGACTCAACTTTTGATTCAAGAAAAAAGTTTGGTGATTTACTTAAAATAAAACAAGAAATCATTATTTCTAGTTGGTGCCAAATACTAATATCAGTGACTCCAGTTTTGATTGATTTATCTATTGAATAACAAAACTCTATTATGTCTGATAATACATTATTATCGCAAGAATTGGCAAATGTATTATAAATATTTTTTTTATAGCTTGGAATATATGGCTCAGGCAAAAGATTATTACTTATGTAGTAGATTTTTTTTAACTCTGAATTAAGTAAAAACAGAATGAAAATTTCCGGAGACTTTATAGATTTTAAATAACCTAATATTTTTAATGACTTATCAAGATTACGGTCCAGGATACAATCTATTAAATCATATTCATTATATTTATATTCTTTTTGTAAGTAATCAAAATAAAGAGAAATATCACTAATATTCAATAAAGACATTTTATAAAGCTCTTGTGATATTGAAGATGTATTTCCCTCATTTTTATCAATCAAACGATCAAAATTATCCCGAGAATAGGTAATTTTATTTTTATGGAACTTTTGTTTTACCCAACTCAACAAGGTTTCTCCTTTAAGTTCAAATATTTCTATAATACAACCCTTTTCATCCAACATTTTAAAGAATTTATTTTTTTTGAATGATGAGTTTTGTGGTCCTATCTTAATTATCACCTTAATATCATCAGGAAAGTTAACGTTTATAAGATAATCGGATAGGTTTTTTGGAATACTAGTTGAAACAATATTCAAAACAAATAATTTTTTTTCTTTAAAAATTGATAGACTTTCAAAATTATCTCTAAGAAGATTGATATCATAATCTGAATCTATGACAATATTATGTGTAACCCAGCCTTCTTTATTCAGCTTAGATTCTAATCGAAACTGTATTTCATTTTGTAAATGATATGGCTTTCCCATAATCAAAAAAATTGATGTTTGTGGAAGTTCTCGCTTAGAAAAGAATTGTTTATAGCTAATTTTCATATAATAAATCTAATAGATTCTATACAATATATCATGGATCCAAAAAAATATTATAATGAAATAGGCTTTATTGGGCTAGGAATCATGGGTAAACCTATGGTTCTGAACCTACTTAAAGCAAAATATAAAGTGACTTTTTTTGCTAGAAAGAAAAATATAATTAATGAAGTCTCAGCGTGTGGTGGAAAATATGTAGATAAGATATCAGATATAGCTAAAAACTGTAAATATATATTCTTAAATCTACCTAATTCTGATGATGTTGAGAATGTTGTGATGGGCAAAAAAGGTCTAATAAAAAATTTAAAAAACAACTCAACTATAATCGATATGAGCACAATAGCTCCGCAAGTAACAAAAAAAATATCAAAAGAATTAATTAATAAGAAATGCTTTTTTATAGATGCTCCTGTGTCTGGCGGAGAAATTGGAGCAATTAATGGTAATCTTTCGATAATGGTGGGTGGGGGGAAAAGAATATTCAATAGGATTAAACCTCTCCTGTCTATTCTAGGATCAAATATTACGTATGTTGGTGAAAGCGGTTCAGGCCAAATCACTAAAGCCTGTAACCAAATATTAGCAGCAGGGACGATGATAGCTGTAAGTGAAATATTATTATTGGCCAAAAAGTCTAAATGTGATCTCAAATTAGTTAAAAAGGCACTAATGGGAGGGTTTGCTAATAGCAAAGTACTTGATTTACATGGAGAAAGAATGATTACCAATAATTATAGACCTGGCTTCAAAGCCTCACTTCATTTTAAAGATTTAGATATCGCGATGAATCTAGCGTCTGATTTAGGTTTAAAGCTTGTCAATGCCAAATATAGCAAAAAGATAATGAAACAAGCTATCAATGATAATCATGGAAATAAGGATTCATCAATTATTAATAAAATAATACAAAAGAATAATAAATAAAGTGTTTAATATTCATACACTAAATTATATAATGATTATATGACAGAAAAATTTGAAAGCTTATTGAAGGAAAGAGATATTACGCCAACAAAGCAGCGTCTAGAGATAGCTGACTTAATATTTTCAAAAAATCAGCACTTTACTGCGGCTGCATTAATAGAAAAAGTAAGGTTAGCCAACTTACCAATATCACAAGCGACTATATACAATACATTATGTTTATTTGAGTCTAAAGGTTTATTAAAAACTATAGATTTACAAAATGATTGTAAATTCTACGATACAAATCTTAACTCACATCATCATATATATAATACTAGCAATAATACACTTACAGATATCAGTGATGATAGAATTGCTTTTTCAAAAATACCAGATATTCCTAAACATTTAGAAGTAGAGCAGACTGAGGTTCTAATAAAAGTTAGAAATAAGTAACCAAATTACCCATCAAGGTCATTTGATAAAGCTAAGATTGTATCTTTAGAAATTTTAACAGATTGATTGTAATTATCATGATTTACTCCAAATTCAATATTTTCAGATGCCTTAAATAATTTTATGTCACTTTTAGTTAATTGAAATCTTAAAAAGTGAACTGCAGATGTTTTTTCATCTCTTGTTCTTTCTAGATCTTCATCAGACACCGCAATAATCTTTTTAGAGCCATCGATACTTAACCATATTAAATTTTCCAGATTATGTAGTTTGTTCAACATAATCTTACGCTCATCTACATCCGGATACATAATTAACATTGTAGCTTTTAAGTTATCACCGTCAGGTATTAATGATGAGTAAGCATCAATTTCTTCTTGAATTTCTTTTTGATTAAATATTTTTTCGATTCTCAACATTTCTTGAACCTGATATTTGATAGTTAGATAATCTTCGAACAAAAGAACAACATTATCGCCTATCAAGACTGAACGATTTTTTTTATGTGATAACAAATCCTTTTTAATATCTTCTCGTTGCTTATCATATTCTTCTAAAGATAGCAGGTCAGTTGTTTTCAATTTATCCATAATTTGTCTCCTTAAATTCCATATGCATTTTTAATTAGTGTAATTGGATGTGTGGGTAATACTTTGTTTCCCATCGCATTAACAACGTGATGTGCTGCTAATGTGCAATCACTAGTAAATTGTGTGGATTCCAGTCTTTTATATTCTTTTACTATTGGTAATGCTATTTTAATAGCTATATCATGAGTCTCTTTTTTAACTCCATATGTTCCATCATGCCCTGAACATCTTTCAATAGCATTGATATTAGAATTCGGAACCAATTCAAGTATTTTCTTTGTAACTTGGCCTATATTTTGAACTCTTTGATGACAAGCAACTTGATAGAAAACAGAACCCAAGGGGTTTTTAAAATTTGTTTTTAAATTATCGTTATCATGAAGTTTTAACAAATATTCAAATGGGTCATGTATTGCTTGTGAAACTAATTTAATATCTTTATTAGCTGGAAATAAAAGAGGTAGCTCCTGCTTAAACATTAACACACATGACGGCACAGGAGCAATAATTTGAAAACCATCATCAACATATTTTTTAAATTTAGCGAGATTATGTTGCATCATTTTTTCTACAGTTTTTAAATCACCAAGCTCTAGTTTTGGCATCCCACAACACTTATCATCCTTAATTACTTCAACATCTACATTATTATGTTTTAGTACCGAAACAAGATCATCGATAACGCTTGGTTCGTTGTAGTTATGATAGCATGTAGTGTAAATTGCAACTTTATTAGATGAAGTCTGTTTGGCAAATAGATTTTTATATTTGAGCTTTGCTGTATAAGATGAAAACTTTGGTAGTTTTGCATTTCTATGTATCGATAATATTTTTTCTAAAACAATTCTAAATATTTTAATACTATTAAAAAAATTAATCACTGGTGCGATAATTTTTCTTGAACCAATATTTCCTAAGAAATCTGTTGATGTCAATAGTTTATCTCTAAACGAAGTTTTTGATTTATTAAATTTAATAGCCTTGCCTCTAAGCATCAAGTGAGGAAAATCTATCTCCCATTCATGAGGTGGCACATATGGACATTTAGTCATAAAGCAAAGATCACACAGGTAACAATGATCTATAACAGGTGAAAAATCTTTATAGTCAACACCATCAACCTCAAAAGTTTCAGATTCATCTATTAAATCAAATAATGTAGGAAAAGAATTACAAAGACTTACACATCTTCTGCAACCATGACAAGCATCAGCTACTCTTCGAAGTTCTTTTTCAAAAAGCTCTTCATCGAGATAATCTTTATTTTTCCAATCAATATCGAATCTGGTTGGCTTTTGTAATCCACCTTCCATCTAGGTTCTCCGGTAATATGAAAACTTAATTCCCCCATTTAGTAACAGGGGAATAAAGTCAATTTTAAGAAATTGATTCTAATGCTTTAGTAAATCTATTAGCATGAGATCTTTCAGCTTTTGCGAGTGTTTCAAACCAATCAGCGATTTCATCAAAACCCTCATCTCTAGCAGCTTTGGCCATCCCTGGGTACATATCAGTATATTCATGTGTCTCACCAGCAATTGCAGCCTTCAAGTTCATTTCACTGTCACCTATTGGCTCACCTGTCGCAGGATCACCACATTCTTTTTCAAGATATTCTAAATGACCATGCGCATGACCAGTTTCACCTTCTGCCGTAGACCTGAATACTGTAGCAACATCATTTTGTCCTTCTACATCAGCTTTTGCTGCAAAATAAAGATAGCGTCTGTTGGCTTGTGACTCACCCGCAAATGCATCTTTAAGGTTTTGCTCTGTTTTTGAACCTTTTAAACTCATTTTATTTCTCCTTATTATTCTTAAATAATCTAAAATAGCAGTGAACGAAAGATCATTTAACTATTTAGAATCATTCTAAATTTAAAAATATCAGTTGTCAATAGGATTATGTTAAACTAACAGATATAACAATGATTATCATTCTTATATGAATTATGCCATCTACAAATTTATTATTTAAAATTTATCAGAGCCTTATTTTTAAGCTTCCTCCTGAGGTGGCTCATTCTCTTACTTTGAATGTTGCTGAATATATTTATAAATCTTTTTTAAAAAAAATAATATCAACAGAAAGAGTTAATTCCCAAACAAAAATAATGGGTATTAATTTTCCTAATAAACTTGGGCTAGCTGCAGGCTTTGACAAAAATGGAGAGTATTTAAATTTTATCAGTAATATAGGTTTTGGTTTTATTGAGATAGGGACTGTAACACCAAAACCACAATATGGTAATGAAAAACCTCGCATATTTAGAGCTATTAAAGATAAGGCAATTGTTAATAATCTTGGTTTTAACAATAAAGGCGTTAACTATCTTAAAGATAGATTAAAGTCATTTGATAAAAATCAACCAATTGGTATAAACATAGGCAAAAATAGCCAAACTAAGATTGAAAGGGCGCATGAAGACTATGAATATTGCATGAGTATGATATATCCATTCGCAGATTATATTACATTAAATATATCCTCTCCCAATACCGAAAAACTAAGAGAACTACAATCAGAAAAATATTTTGATAATTTCTTAAAAAGAATTAAATTGATGCATGATAAATTATCAACTAAATATAAAAAATATGTTCCTCTAGTAATAAAAATATCCCCAGATATGACACATCATGAGGTCTTAGTTCTATGCAACTTAATTAAACTATATTCAATTGATGGAATAATAGCCACTAATACGACAGTTGATAAAAAAGTGTTAAGTAATGATGATTTTTTAGATAACAAAGGAGGGGTAAGCGGCAACCCATTATTAGAAAAAGCAAATAATGTGCTTGAACAAGTTACTAAAAATCTAGGCGATAAGACGGCAATCATAGGGGTGGGAGGAATAATGTCAAAAGAATCAGCTCAGGAAAAAATCAACCTAGGTGCTGATTTACTTCAAATGTATAGTGGGCTTGTTTATTGTGGTACAAGTATAATAAATGAAATAACTAGATCACTTAAGTAGTTATTTTGGGCTCCATTTCCCAAAGGCATCTCCAGTTTGAGGATCGCTTGGTGGTTCAGATGATTTTGATTGCTGATCATAGACATATTTAATAAAGTCTAATAATTGTTTTAAAATATCGTCTTGTTGTTCTTGTGGTATTCCAGATGTAGCAACTATAGAGCCAACAACAGCTGAAAGGTATTGAGCAGCGAGTATGGGGTCTTCATTTGCAGGCTCATATTCAACTAAAACTTTTTGCAAACCCTTAATTAATTCTGGTTTTAAAACTATCTCTGTCATAATATTATAAATACATGACTAAAGTATTACATAATTGATTACGATGCAACCATTAAAATACACATATGATATTAAAGCATTTGATGTGGGTCCAATGCAGAACCTAATATATCTTATAACAGATATTAAAAGCAGACATACGGCCATTGTAGACCCTGCTTGGGATTTAACATCTGTTAATCAATATATAAAAGAGAATGACTTAATTTTAAATAAGATTTTACTCACACATAGTCACCATGATCACGTTAATGCTATAGATGAGATATTAAAAGAATATGATTTAGAAATTTATATTAATAATAAGGAAAAAATATTTTGGAAAAAAATATATGATAATTTTGTAATAAATTATGGTGGGGATATCATTCAATTAGGTTCCACACAAATCAAATCAATTCATACCCCTGGGCATACACCAGGATCTACATGTTATTATATTGACGGAAAATTGATTGCAGGGGATACATTATTTGTTTTTGGTTGTGGCCGGTGTGATCTTCATGGAGGTAATCCAGAAGATATGTTTGTAAGTCTAAAAAATTTAGAATCATTATTAGATAAAAAAACACTAATATTACCCGGGCATGATTATTCAGTCAAAAGGGAGTGCACAATGGAAGAACAGATAAGAGGCAATCCATTCATGCACTTCCATGATATCAATAAGTTTATTGAATACAGAATGAATCTCCACGATAAAATTAGACAGTCACCATATGATGCTGTCACCAAGAGCTAATTTTTATATTTTTTCGCCGATGCTTTTAGTTTATTGAATATCAACGTAGTAGCTGTTGATATCATTTCTTTTTTGATGGAGTCTTCACGGTCAGTATTTCCCATAACATTATTTTCGTCGTAGGCATAGTCTCTATATAATGTAATCGTCTGGGTTTTAGCATCCTCTTTTGGGGCACTTATTTGATAGCTTATACGGTAAATAAGTTCATACTCATTAACTCTACCTGATGTACTGATTGTTAACTGTCTTCGATCAAATGTTTCCGACTGGATATTAATTCCAAAAAGACTCTTATCTTGTAAACTTTGAACCTCAATTCCACCCGCAACTAGTGACATACTTATAGAATTGACTAAATCACTATAACTTGTAGATACCAATGAGACAGATTTAATGGATGTTGGTATATCTAAAGCTCCTCTTAAATTATATCCGCAAGCTGATATAAAAATGAACATATAGATTATAAAAAACTTTTTAATAATATTTTTCATTCCTCAGATAACATAATTAATTAGTTTGTCCTTTATATATATAATTTTTTTAACATTTACATCGCGCAAATATGACGAAATCTTATCATTTTTCATAACTAATTTTTTTATCTCATTCTCGTCTTGATTCATATTAATTATGACCTTGCCCCTAAGTTTACCATTGATTTGCACTATAATCTCTTTTTTAGATTCTACTAAAGCATTTTTATCAGCTACTGGCCATGATTCATCCATCACGTTTGATTTATTACCTAAATCTTTCCATATTTTCTGAGTTATATGAGGTGCAATTGGAGATAGCATCTTTAGAATATTCTCTAATCCTTCTAAAAGAATCTGATTATGATGATTTTTATCTTGACTATATCTTATTAATTCATTGAAAAGTTCCATCATAGAAGCTATAGCTGTATTAAAGCTTTTTCTTTTAAAGTAATCGTTAGTCACCTTTGTAATTGTTTTATGGATTTTAGTTCGGATAGTTTTTGATTTTTCATTGTGAACGATATTTTCTTTGCTCTTATTTTTATTTACTTCATAGCTTAAATTCCATAATCTTTTTAAGAACTTATATGAACCTTCGATTGCAGAATCAGACCATTCTAAACTTTGTTCGGGTGGCGCTGAAAACATAATAAATAACCTGATCGTATCCGCACCATATTTTTTTATAATATCATCTGGGTCTATAGTATTGCCTTTTGATTTAGACATTTTTACACCATCTTGCAAAACCATACCTTGAGATAATAAGGATTGAAATGGTTCATCACCATCAACAACACCCTCGTCCCTCAATAATTTATGAAATAATCTAGCATAGAGTAAATGCAAAATAGCATGTTCAATTCCACCAATGTATTGATCCACAGGCAACCAGTCTTTTTTAGATTTTTCTATTAAACCATCACTATATTCTGGAGATAGGAATCTTAGATAATACCAAGAAGACTCAAAGAAAGTATCAAATGTATCTGTTTCCCTGATGGCATCTTTACCAGTATATGGGCATTTAATATACTTCCATGTAGGATGATTTTCCAAAGGATTCCCATCTTCACTTAAATCTATATCATCTGGCAATGTAACCGGTAAATCTTCTTCGGGTACAGGATAAATTGTACCATCATCATGATAGATAATTGGAATTGGGCAACCCCAATACCGTTGTCTTGAAATGCCCCAATCTCTAAGTCTGTAATTTATTTTTGACTCTGCA
Organism: uncultured Gammaproteobacteria bacterium; assembly: GCA_913048065.1. GTDB lineage: Bacteria > Pseudomonadota > Gammaproteobacteria. Next base: position 16,993 of record CAJWVG010000016.1, read on the forward strand.
AGATGTTTTTTTTCAAGTTCTTCTAGGATACTCTTCCTCGCAATAGCAGAATCTAAACCTGTATATTTATCAGATTTTATTAATATCCCATCATCCGTAAAAACTTTTGACTTATTTTTCAAATCTTTTTTTGATTTAATAACATCAATTACAGGTAAGTTATACTTAAGTGCAAATTCATTGTCTCGTTCATCGTGGCCTGGAACTGACATAACACAACCAGTTCCATAATCTGATAAAATATAATTAGCTATCCAGACTGGAATTATTCTTCCATTAATTGGATTAATTGCTTTGATGCCAGTATCGACACCTTTTTTATCAATATTTCCAATAGTTTCTTCAGATACTTTCAAATTTGAACATTGATTGACAAATGATTTAATTTCACTATTAGAATCTAATGCGCTTTTGATTAAACTGTGATTTGGGGACATTGCTAAAAAAGTAACACCATATATTGTATCAATTCTAGTTGTATAAACTTTTAGACTTTTATCACTATCTAAAATTTTAAAAATAATACTCGCGCCCTCAGATTTTCCAATCCAATTTTTTTGCATTAGTTTCACGGAAGATGGCCAAGCGTCTAAATTATCAATGCTGTTAAGAAGTTCATCTGAGTATGCTGTAATTTTAAGAAACCACTGAGGTATTTCTTTTCTCTGTACAGCGGCACCTGACCTCCACCCTTTTCCATCAATAACCTGCTCATTGGCCAAAACCGTTTTATCAACAGGATCCCAATTTACTTCTGACTTCTTTCGGTAGACTAAGTTCTTTTTCATTAATTTCAAGAAAAACCATTGTTCCCATCTGTAATACTTCGGGTCTGCAGTTGATATCTCATTATTCCAATCATAGGCAAACCCTAACCTTTTTAACTGTAGCCTCATATAATCTATGTTTTTTTTTGTCCACTTTGAAGGGTGGGTTTTATTTGCAATAGCAGCATTCTCTGCTGGCAAACCAAAAGCATCCCAACCCATTGGTTGGAAAATATTTTTTCCAATCATTTTATTTAATCTTGATATTACATCACCTATAGTATAATTGCGCACATGTCCAATATGGAGTTTACCGCTAGGATATGGGAACATACTTAGACAATAAAACTTATTTTTTTTATTGGTAAAATCCGTTTTAAAAGAATTTGACTTATCCCAATATCCTTGGATATCTTCTTCAATATTTTTTGGTTTATACTCTTTATCCATATTTTTTGTAACTATTCCAGTAAAATAACATAATTGAAAATATTAACATCAAAACTGGATAATCACCAAAACGCATATAAGGCGTGATACCTTTTAATGCTAATATTCTACTGTTTATTACACCTTCAGTATTTAATTTAATTTTATTAACAATTTTCCCATTCTGATCTATTATTGCAGATATACCGGTATTTGCGACTCTAACTAGATATTTATTAGATTCTAGTGCTCTTGATTGGGCAATTTGTAGATGTTGATATGGAGCGAGTGAGTTTCCAAACCATGCATCATTACTTACATTGACGATAAAACTAAAATCATTAGTTATATTTAGCAAAGATGGAAAGGCAGCTTCATAACAAATTAACTGATGTATGCTCGTTTCATTAAAAATAAATGGTTTTTGTATTTTTTTTCCTTCAGTTAAATTTGACATTGGTAAATTTAAAATTTCTCCAATAAAACCAAAAATGAAGTCCAGAGGCGTATATTCTCCAAAAGGGACCATATGTCTTTTATCATAAAAATATTCTTTATCACTTAGACTCAGCATGCTGTTATAAATTTCATTGTTAGACTTGTTATAACGAAAAATACCAGTGATAAGATGTGTATTCTTATTCTTTAATATATTTTTGTAAAAATTTTTATCACTTTCATATAAAGTTGGGATGGCTGTTTCTGGCAAGATGATTAAGTTATGCATATCATTATCTAACAAATCACTATATTTGTTTTTAATCAAATTTATTTTACTTTTATCATATTTAATTCCTAAATGAATATTCGGCTGAACAAGAGATACTCTCAAAGGTTTTTGATTTTCATGTGGTAGCAGATTAGGCGGGTAGATTTGAAAAATAATAATTAATCCGATTATCGATATTAGATATTTTATACTCAATAATATGAATTTTCTGTCATTGATAATAAGAGTGATAATTATGGATAACATAACTATTAGAAAACTTACGAAGTAAGTACCAAATAAAGGGAAAACTACATTAAATAGAGTTTCTATTTGACTTGTTCCTACTAGTAACCATGGGAAGCCGCCGAAAACATATGATCTTGCTAACTCTATAAATACCCAAACTGATGGAACCATTATCGGATATAAATATGATACATTTTGAGATTGCTTATTAATGAATAAACCTATAGGTATAAAAAAAGCGCTCATTAATAATATAAATAACATCGTCAAAAATAAAGATATTACCAAATACTCTCCTCCATAGAAATAAATACTATTAAATATCCATGAAACGCCAGTAGTAAAAATTGACAAAGCATATATATAAGATATCAACATACTTTTTTTACGATCACTAATAATAAGAAAATAAAAAAAAGAAGCTAATGAAAAAAATATTAGTGGCTTAAAATTAAATGGAGGGAATGATAATGTATATAAAGCTCCTGTTAAGAAGGTAAAAACATATATATATTTTTTTATAATTTTCTTAGAGAACACTTTAATATCTAATATCTTTAGATTTTCTTACTCACTTTTATTCTTTTAATAGTTCTGGAATCTGCAGACAAAACTTTGAATAATAAGTCAGATATTGAAATAACCTCGCCTTTCAATGGTACTCTTTCAAATTTATTTATCAAATAACCCCCTATAGTTTCGACATCCTCATCAGTAAAACTAGATAAAAAATATGAATTGAACTCATCTAGTGTCGTAAGAGCATCAACAATATAATCATCATGATTTTGTGCAATGATGCGTGATTCTGTTTTTTCATCATGCTCATCATCAATTTCTCCAACAATTTCCTCTATAACATCTTCTATAGTTACTAGACCAGACACACCACCATGCTCATCTATCACAATAGCTATATGATTTCGGCTAGATTTAAATTCATTAAGTAAAATGTTTAATCTTTTGCTCTCTGGTATAAAAATAGCTGGACGCAAAAGTTCATGGAGATCTAAATCATCGTTGTCGTCTTTGATGGACCTTTTCAATAAATCTTTAGCTAACAAAACACCTATTATTTCATCTCTATTATCATCAATTACAGGAAATCTTGAATGTCCTGACGAAGCAACTTTTTTAACTATTTCATCTATTTGGTCCGAAATATCAACGACGGTCATGTGTGGCCTAGGAATCATGATATCTCTAACCTGTACTTCTGAAACTTTAAAGACTCCTTCAATCATCTTCAAAGATTCATTATCAAGCAAACCATCTAAGACAGCATTTTTAAGTATTTCAAGTAAATCAGTTTTCTCCTTAGGAGAATCTTTAAGGATATCGAGAATTCTATCTAACCACTTCTTTTTAGTATTAACTTGCATAATAAGGATTTGTAAAGCCTAAATAGTTCATTAATTCTTTCTCTTTGCTTTCCATAGTCTTTTGACATTTATTATTATCATGGCTATAGCCTTGAAGATGAAGCATGGAATGAATTACCATATGAGCCCATCTATTTTCTTTATGTATTTTATAAATCTTAGATTCTTTATTAACGATATTTGAGCATATAACAATATCTCCTAAAATAAATTCTCCAGAACTTATATAAGAATTATAGGGAAAAGACAAAACATTGCATGCTTTATCTTTTTTAAAAAATAGCTTATTTAATTTTTTAATTTCGCTCATACCAGCTACTTTTATTATAACTATTGAGTCTCTATCGGTATTAAATGCTGCATTTGCCCACTTAATAAATTTATAGTTGGTGGGTATATAGCCAGATAGTGTATTTTTAATAATTTTCACTTTCAAAGAATTATTTTTTTCTTTTAGCATATTCCCTTATTATATCTTTTACAATTTTATGTCTCATTACATCATTAGGCTTAAATGTAGT
>CAJWVG010000017.1 GCA_913048065.1 uncultured Gammaproteobacteria bacterium
AAGCTGACCACCATGATCGTGGTGAAACACACTTCTGGGAACTTGAAAATGTAGGCGCGCCTAATACTGGATGGGGCTACTTTACAATCTTTGCACTAGCATTAGTACCACCAATATGGCATTGGTATATGCGTAAAAGATTAGCAACATGGGATGAAAAATTCGCGACCGATGAAGAAAGAAATATTGCTTCAAGAATCAACAAAGAAGTTGGTTATGAAGGAACTAGCTTCAAAGGCGATGAACTGTCATTTCCTGTAGAAAACTAAGGACAATCTTATTCATAAGGATATGATGATGACCCCTCTCTTGTAGAGGGGTCATTCTTTTATTTATTAGTAATTTTAAACCCCTGTTTTTTTAGTGAGTCTAAAAGATTTTTAAGTACTCGCTCTCTAGTCATCGTAGAATTGATTTCAACTAACTCTACTTTTTCTTCATCCTTAGTAGTGGAAACAGATTGTTTTTTCATTACCCTCTACCTCCAGAATACAGTTGTCGCACTTATATTTTAAACCTATTACGCTGACACATTTAGTTAGTATCAAACGTAGTAAGCTATCATCTATTGTAAAGTGTATTCTAATCTTATAAGCATATTTGCTTTTTGAGATGTCATACTTCCCAATTTTGACTTTACTATTGCAAAGCACAGTTCTTAGTGCATCATTGATTTCAACTGCAGGGACTTTTGAAAAGACTTCTATGCCTTTTCTGAAAGTTATACTAGCAGAATGTATATTGTTGTTTTTAGAGTTTTTTGGCGATGAACATATATCTTCATCAAAAAACAATTTTTGATTTTCCGTATGGCGTATATTTTTTACCATTTTCTTCTCCTCTTTAGTGTTTTACCTGATCGGTATTGGTCACAAGCTGAAGATCAACAAACCAAAAAAAAACCACCATACGCTAAGCATTGGTGGTTTACCGATCGCTTTAGCTATTTAACGCCGGCAAGCTGAGTTTCAAAACGGCGTATCTGTATTACAACAAATATTGTATTTATTGTCAATATTATTTATTGAATAAATGGGTGTTTTATATTATTGATTAATCCAAATTCTTTATCTCTATCGTCCAAACCTAAATATTCTCTTTCGGTTTTAGTTGCATCAATATATGTGAAAAATATTTTATCCCAGATTGTGAGTATTGAGCTATAGTTTGCCTCGCGTGACGCTTTTTTAACTGTATGGTGGTTTGTATGATATTTAGGTGTAACTATAAATTTTTCAAGAACTAAATTAAATTTTTCGGATAAACGAATATTCGAGTGATGAAACTGATTGCACGCTGATAGAATAATCTCATAAAAAATGAATATTGATATTGGAATCCCAATTATAAATATCAATATTACTTTAAACATTGATGAAAATATTAATTCTCCTATATGAAAGCGCAATGATGTTGTTACATCTAGATGAGTATCAAGATGATGTACGGAATGAAATCTCCAGAAAAAACCCACTGTATGATTTATTCGATGCCACCAATAAAATGCTAAATCTAATAATAATAGACTCAATAAAGCCTTTGTCATAAAGTTATACTCAGAACTATTGAGCAAGCCATATTTATTTTCATTTGTTATAAGAAGAGCAGGGACGACAAGGAACAATGTTGGCACCCTCATAATCAATGTATTTATTAGTGCTATTAAACCATGGAATCCTAGACGAATAATTCTTCCGCTGCTCCACTTTCTTTCAGGGTAATAACTTTCGATTATTAGCATTAAGAAAAAAAACATTACAAAAAATATGAGTTTAAGGTTTGTTAGTAGTTCTATCATGCTTTTATACTATCATCTATTGGATTAGAGAGTCATTATACAATATACTGAAAAATAATTAATTTTAAGGACTACCATGACAAATTCAAAAGAGCGACATAGATTAAGCTTAATAATTGCAACTTTAGGGCCTTCAACAGATGATGAGAAAGAATTAGTTACCATGCTTATAGCTGGCATCGCAAGACAATGGACAGATGGCGTGGATATTGCACGTGTGGTTCATGGAGATGGAGAAACTGTTGTAACCAATAGGGTTAATATATTTAGAGAACAATGTAAAAAACGTAAGCTGGATACAGCTATATATTTGGATACGAATGATGTAGATGATAAAAATTTTCAAGACTATCTTAAATTTGCTGTTGGCATAAGTCCTAAATACTTATCAATACCCAAGGCTTTTGGTTTAGATAAAATAAAAGAAGCTAAAAAGTTACTATCTGATGAGACACTTGTTGGCGTAAGAGTCAAAAATCAAGATGATATTTCTGATTTAGATGCTTTTCTAGAAAACTCAAACTTTGTTATGGTTGAGTTAGATTCAAAAGTAATTGTGGACGAAAAAATTGTAGAGAAAGCTAAAAATCATAATTGTGAACCTATATATTTAGCTAAAATGCCTACCTTAATGAAGGGCCAGGTTCAATCAAGAGATGAAAATTTTGAAATTGGGCATACTCTCGAGGAAGGTTTCGATATCGTGGCTTTGTATGATGAAACAGCAAATGGTCCATATGCAGCAAGATCTGTTAAATGCATAGATGAAATTGCTGTTGAATCTGAAAAGTTAAGAGTAAATCCCTTTTCAGACTTAATGGATAAAATCTTCGGTATATTCAAAAAGAAAAATTAATTTAACCTGGCGGCCATCCAAATGTTCTTCCCGCAAGAACATGTAAATGAAGATGAAAAACTGTTTGTCCAGCTTCAGAGCCATTATTAATAACAACTCTATAATTTTCAATTTTTAAATCGTCAGTTATCTTTTTTGCAACAAATAATAAATGGCCTAGTAGTTCTGTATCATTTGATGTGCTGTCAGTGAGTTTAGTTATTTCTTTTTTAGGAATAATCAAAATATGGGTTGGTGCTTGAGGACTAATATCATTGAAAGCAATCGCTATATCGTCTTCATATACAATATCCGCAGGTAATTCTTTATTAACAATTTTTAAAAAAATATTATCAGACATACTATCTCATATTTTTCATATATTCTGTTTTAAGCTTCTCTAAATCTTCACTAGCCATGGCTTGACTATTATCTGAAGACTGTTTTTCAGATAATAGTTTAGTTAATAATTTATTGTTCTCCTCTTGGAGTTTTATTAGTCTTTTAAAAAATATTAACCCGTTAAGTAGTGTCAATACAATCATGATAAACAGAAATAATTGTACTAGTTCCATTATTTATTCTCCTTTATAATTTTTATAACTTCATCTACATGTCCTGGAACTTTGACATTTCTCCATATATGAAGCACCTTTAATTTCTTATTCAATAGAAAAGTACTTCTATCAATACCCATATATTTTCTTCCATATAAACTCTTCTCCTTAATTACATCAAATGCATTACATAGTTTTTCTTCTTGATCAGAAATTAGCGGAAACTTGAATGAGTATTTATCAATAAATTTTAGATGCGATTTGATAGAATCCCGAGAAACCCCAACTATGTTACAACCCGCTCTTTTAATTTTTAAAAGATTTTTATTGAAGTCAATACTTTCTGTTGTGCAGCCAGGAGTTAAATCTCTTGGATAAAAATATATAATCAAGTTTTTTTCTAAAAAGTCTGATAATTTGGTTTTATTATCTGTTGATGTGATTGGCATATCTTTTATTTTTGTACCTACTTTAATTTTCATCTACATCCTCTCTAGTTATTTCCCTAGCCTCTTCTACAAGCAATATAGGAATATTATTTCTGATTGGGTATGCAAGTCTTGATTTTTTGCATATTAATTCGTTGGTATTACTTGAGTATTCTAAAGAATCTCCTGATTTTGGGCATACTAGTATTTTTAATAAGTATTCATTCATAATTTATTATAATTTAACATAAATATTTTTTAATCAACATTATTAATGATTTTAATTTAATTTAAGTTATAATTAAGCATGAAAAATTATTTGTCATTTATGATGCTAACTACATTATTTATATCAAGTGCTCATGCCTTCATGAGCGGTATAAAGCCAGACCTTGATGGTGGTGCTGCACTAGAAATAATTGATGGGGTGATTCACAAAGGGCCTCCTAACAGTCCTGTTAGTGTTGGATATGGAACTTTTAAAAATAATACAGGTAAAGATATTGTGTTAAAACACTATACATCTCCTGTCTATGATAAAGTCGAAGCTCATACTATGGAATATTCCAGTGATGGTACTGCTAAGATGTTGCAAAAGGAAAGTTTAACTGTACCAGCTAATGGTGAGATCAAATCTAAAAGTGGTGGTTTGCATCTTATGCTAATGGGAAAACGAAGAGAACTAGTATTAGATGAAAATATTATGATTGTTACTTACGATGAAAATGAAGTCAGATATATGCTTAACTTAAAAGTTATAGACCCAAGGTCACATAATAATCATGATCATCATATGCATTAAATCCAGCGTCTAACACTGTTCATATATTTAAGATATCTATTTTGAAATTTACTCTCTAAATATTTTTCCTCAGGTAGTATCACATAGTAGTTTAATATTATAAATGTTAGAGGCATTAAAAGTATTATATGAATCATGCTTAATGACATTCCAATACCTAGTTGCAATATAAGCATTGCCAAATACATTGGATTTCTTGTATACCTATAAATTCCATTTTGGATTATAAGTTTAGATGATGATGTTGGAACAGGGTCCTCATTCACTTTATTAAACTCATTAATTGATAAAATAAAAATAATTAAAGCTATTATAATAAATAGAATGCCTATTTTCGTTGATCTTAATAGATTAAAAAAATCTGATAGGTTATATAGCTGAAAATAATAAAGATTTAATGTTGATATCAAAAAACCCAAATTAATAGAAAAAAGTAGTATAAGCGGAGGAAAAGAAATCACTAAGGCATGATCATCATTTCTTTTGGGATAGTATAAAAAATGAGTTAAAAATATAAATAGAAACATGGGAAGAAAAGAAGCAATTGATAATTGGAGTGCATCATGCGTAAATTTTGATTCATCACCTAAATACCATGTGAAAAATTCAATGTAATTATTGATTGAATAGAAAAAGAGAGCATACAAGATTAACTTATTTAACATTTTTTGAAATATCCATGAAATTATCTACAGAAAGTGTTTCTGGCCTTGATTTTGGGTCAATTGATAGTGATTTTAATGTATCTTCATCGATAAATTTTTTCAGCGAGGTCTTTATCATTTTTCTTCTAGCTGTAAATGCTATTGTTACTATTTTCTTAAATGATATCTCATGATTTTGATTTAGAAATCTTGTTTTTCTTGGCAATAATCTTATATAAGCTGAATCTACTTTAGGTTTTGGAATAAATACATTAGCTGATATGTTAAATAATTTTTTTACATTAAAGTATAATTGAGTCATTACACTCAATCGCCCATAGATTTTTGAGCCTGGTGTAGACACAATTCTTTCAATAACTTCTTTCTGCAACATAAAGTGTATATCTTTAATTTTAGGCGCCATCGTAATAACTCTAAATATAATTTCGGTAGAAATATTATATGGAAGATTCCCAATAATCCTAAATTGACTTTTCATTAACTTTGATAAGTCATACTTTAATATATCTGCATTAATAATATGGATTTTTTTAGTATTATCATATTGATGTTTCAAAAATGGAATCAAATCTTTATCTTTTTCTATCAAATAAATCTTTTCTATTACATTATATAAAGAATTTGTGAGTGCCCCTTCTCCAGGTCCAATTTCAAGAAATATATCTTTCTTGCTCGGTCTTATAACATCAATAATCTTATTGATAACGTTACTATCATAAAGAAAATGTTGACCTAATCTTTTTTTATATCTTTTAACCACTAATTGACTTAGCTACTTTGATTGCTTCTAGGAAACTTGAGGTATCAATTTTTCCAGTCCCCACTAAATCTAAAGCGGTCCCATGATCAACAGAAACTCTGATGATAGGTAAGCCTAGTGTGACATTAACAGTTTTCTTAAAATTATTAAATTTAATTACTGGTAAGCCTTGATCATGATACATAGTTAAAATAATATCATATTCTTTGATATTTTTTTTTATAAACGCAGTATCTGCAGGTATAGGACCATCTACTTTAATGTGTTTCTTTCGCATAGTCTTAATAACATGTTTAATTATATTTTCATCTTCATTACCAAGCAAACCATCTTCGCCCGCATGAGGATTTAGACCTGTTACTAAAATTTTTGGATTATCTATTTTAAATTTTTTCTTTAAATCTTTATTTATAATTTGTATGGTTTCTATCAATGAGGATTTTGTGATATACCTATTTACATTCTTCAATGGAACATGTGTCGTATGTAGAGCAACTTTCATATAAGAATTCATTAACATCATAACAGATTTACTTTTACATATTTTTGCTAGAAATTCAGTATGACCTGATATCTTAAATCCTCCATCATTAAGAACTGATTTACTTATTGGCCCGGTGACCATGCATTTGACTTTTTTTTCTAAACATAATGACGCAGCCATTTTTATTGTATTTATAACATACTCAGAATTACTAGGATTAAGTTTCCCTGGATTATTTTTTACATTAAGTTTCACAGGTAAAACATTTATTATTTTTTCTCCAGAATATGTTTTTGATTCAACATTTTTTAGGATATTGAGTTTTATTTTCTTTTTTAGTCTAGAGGCACTATCAATTAGTAAAGTAGGGTCTGAAATTATTATAATATTCTTATTAAGATTTTTTTGAGCTAATAGGACACCTAAGTCAGGTCCTATGCCTGCTGGGTCACCAAGTGTAATAACGATTTTGTTCAATTAAAATTCCTTAATCTCTATATATGCCTGATCCTTAAGTTTTGCCATCCAATCATCGCGTTCACGCGTAGCTTTATCTATACGAATCGCATTTGCTATATTATTACGCACAATAGTTTTTGTATCATCTACTGTTCGTACATTTTCAACATAGAGAATATGCCAACCAAATTTTGTCTGGAAAGGATCACTTATTTTCTTTAATGGAATCTTTTCCATTACCGAAGCAAACTCTGATACCAATTTATTTGTGCGTTGATATCCTAAATCTCCTCCTTTAAAACCTGAAATCTTATCATCAGAATATTTTTTTGCAGATAATATAAAATCATCTAGGTCTTTAATTTCATTTCTAATAGATATTAATTTACTTCTTATTTCTTCATCACTTGTCATAATGTCAGGTGAAAGCAAAATATGTCTCACTTTATATTCATTAATCAAAGTTGACGATTTATTAACAGTATTAACAACTTTTAGAATATGATAACCCTTAGAACTAGTAATTATATCTGTATATTCATCATCTAATTTATTATCTAAGGCCTTGATAAATAAGTCAGGTAATTTACTTTGATTTACCACGCCTAGATTATTTACACTAATATTTATTGTTGCGAATTTATTTTTTGTTTCATTAAATCCAATATTTTTTATATCTTTATATATTTGATCTAATACATTTAATTTTAATTCTTTGTTTTCATCAATTATGACAAACTCTAAGAGATCATAATCCATATTACCAAATTGATTAATTTTCTCTCTTTCAATAAAGTTTTCCACCTCTTCTTCTGTAACATTAGCTCTTGAGTAAAATTGTGTGACAAATAATGTCTCAATTGTCATTTTTTCTCTTAGTTCTTCAATGTATCTTGTATAGTCTTGACCATTAGATATTATTGCATTTCTTAAATCATTAACTGACATTTTACGCAAACGCGCTAGCTCAGATATTTTATTCTCTAGTGCAATATCAGATATTTTTATACCAAATCTTGAGGCAGCTTGCAGCAAAAGATTCCTCTCTATTAGCTTTTCCAAGACTTTATCGATGACTTCATTCTCATTGAGAGTGCTATATTCTTTTGTAATTTCTTCAGGAGATAAGTAATCTATTGCATTTTGAATTTCTGATTTTAATATCACCTTATCATTTACAATAGCAATGATTTTATCATTATAATCAGCAGCAGTTACATTATTAGAGAATATCGTTATGCTAAATAATAAAATAAATAATAAAATCTTTTTCATATTCTAGTAATCAAATGTATCTTGGTACCCCAATATACCCTCTTTCAATAATTCTGCAGTTGTATTATCACTTGTTGCTATTCCTTTCGGCAAGAATTCAAAATATAATGCACTATCTTGTTTTGTTCCATTCCAGTAGTCTCTTACAACAAACTTGAGCCCATAACAGCAACTGTCGTATTCTAGGCCAAACATTTTCTCCAATGCGTCTTCGGTTCTATGTCTTCTGTTATGGAATGAATAATTAATTTTACCTATTAAAGATAGTCTATTGTTAACGGGTATAACAGTCGACATATCTACTTCTTCTTGAGTCCCTCTTGCAAATCTATAACTAGTATTAAAAATTTGATTTTGTTTACCATATGGTTTTTTAAATGACAGACGAATTTGGTTTGCCTGGCCATGTCCATCATGGGGATTAAATTCAGTATAACCGCTCATTCTCCAATAATCTGATAATCTAGCATTTACTAGCCCTACCATATTTGAGGAATCAGAATGATTAGTAGTACTATTATTTAAGTTTACAGATCTATCATCTAGGTAGAATATTTGACCTATCGTTCCCCTTATTAGCTCATTACCATTATCTATATCGGTAATGCTTGATGTAAGTGCTAAAGTTATTTGTTTGGCATCATTAAGCCTATCTTTCCCATAGAATTTGTTTTCACTAAAGAGGTTATACTTCAAATCATTTTCCCCGGCATCAAATAAAGGAATTTCGTCTTGATTAGAAGCAGGTATATATAAAAAAAACATTTCAGGTTCTAATGTTTGTAAAATACTATTACTAGTAATTTTATCAAAAATCATTTTTCCTCTTACACTTATTATAGGCGTGGTTTTATTAATACTATTGTTAGTATTACCAGATAGTGAATATGTAGAATGCATAAGACCTATCTTAGGCCTCACTTTCCAGCCTATATTATTAATTGGGTATTCTACAGAAGGATAAGCTATAATTCTTGTTCCAGTAGGTTTCCATGAATACGTATGATTGAAGTTTGCAATCTCTCCTTCAAAGTTATATTTAAGCTTTCTATTTTTTTCAATACTCTCATATTTAATTTTTGCTTGAGGCAATACACTATACTGTTCAACGAGATCAGCCTTCGCAAGTTGGTAATCTGTGGCCCTAATCGAGCTTGTTAGAGAACCAAAAGAACCAAGATCCCTTCTCGATAATTTAAATTCTCTTCTTATATGAGTTCTTCCTACTCTTGACACAGAATTTCCAAAATCATCAAAGTAGGTTAAATCTGATATACCACCAATATCTATGTTGGACGATATAGAAGTTCCTTCCCATATGCCATCATTTTTTAGTTCAATATCATTTCTAAAGTTTCTTATATCACGTATTAAATAAGCATGTCGACCCTTGCCTTTTACATCATCCTTATCCATATTAGCAAGCTGTATTTCAGTTTTACTATTTTCTGTTTTATATCTTAGTTCAGCCTCAATCATTTGGCCTCTACCAGAAAAACTAGTTGGTTTTAATGTAATGTCCATATTATCAGCTATATTAAAGTAATAAGGAGTAGAGATAACCGTTCCACTTTCTCCAGAACTACCAAAAGATGGCAGTAAGAAGCCTGAATGTCTTTCATTGCTTAAAGGAAAACTGAAGAATGGTGAATATAGTACGGGAACATTTTTATATTTCAAAAAAATATTATAAGAATGTCCTCTATCAATATCACGATATAAAATTGTTTTAGATGAGGCTATCTGCCAGTCAGGATTATTAATGCTACATGTGGTATAACTACTTGGCTCCAAATAAACTACTCCAGCGTCATCAATAAATATTTCATCCGCTTTACCTCGCCCTGGTCTCTTTTGGGTTGGAAAATTATAAGTTGTTTCTGAAAAGCTTACAGTTTTATTTTGGCTATTATAACCACCTTTGGTTGCATATAATGTTAAATCTTCCGTTAAATACCTTACGTTACCTTCTGCATTGAGCACTCCAGTATCAGCATTAAACTGTGCCTCGTCTGATTTAACTAAGTCATCAGCTCTTTCAATTTCTACATTTCCTGAAGCATAAAAAATACCTTCTTCATCTTGGTTTTGAGTATCAGACCTAACTTCAAGAGTATCTTCATCTGCATTAAATAATGTTTTCTGTGATAAGTAACTCTCATATTCATCGTTAATACATACTGGTAATCTATTTTGTTTGGTCGCAGTTAGGTAATCTTCTCGTTTAGCAATTATTATTTCTTGATATGATTCCTCATCAATTACACGATTATTAACGGGCGCATCTTGATATGCGTTATTAATTTCATCACCTAATTTTTTTATAATTTTATGCTGATCATAAATTTCACCAACCTTTTCATTTTTAAATATTATTGTGATTCTTTTGGGGTCAGAAAAATTGCCTTGGTCTCTGTTATAGTAAATATAATCCCATCTTTCTTCATGAAAAACATCTATAATTGTCGGAGTTCCTAAAAGGAATTTTACCTGAGCTTTATTTAGACCGGGCTCTAATTTATCAAGATTTTCTTTATTTACTAAAGTTCCTTGCTCAATAGGTGTTTTGTAAGGCCTAGGAATCCATGATGGCCCAGTTTCAAGTATCTCTAAAATCTCTTCATCTGGAATTACGAAATCTGGAAATATAGCAGCATTGAGATTATTAGGCCCTATAAATAGAAACAGTATCAAAATAGTTATTTTTTTAATTTTCGAGAACTCTGTCATCATAATAACGATAATTATATCATGTAAATTTAAGAAAAATATAAGAGTTGCTGTAGTCTAGTAATTATTAAGATTTTAGGATTGTTGATATCTTTCCTGATAGAGCATCAGGGTCATTACCCCCAATCATTTTATGCAGTATACCTTTATTTTCATAAAACTCTATAATTGGTGCCGTTTGCTCTTTATAAACATTAAGTCTATTTTTTACAGTTTCTTCTTTATCATCTTCTCGTTGATATAGTTCTCCCTCTTCACATTTATCTCCAATTTTTTCACCCCTATCGGTATTTCCAATATAATCGCATGTTGTACATAAGAGTCGACCTGTACATCTTTCAATGAGAGTTGAGAAAGGAACATCAATTAAAAAAACATATTCGAGGTTGATATTTTTTTCCGTAAATAGTAAATCTAGACTTTTAGCTTGAGAAATATTTCTTGGATAGCCATCTAGGATAAAACCTGATTTACATTCATCCTGTGTAATTTTTTTGGAAACTAAAGACAAGACTAAATCATCACTAACAAATTTTCCAGTTGACATAATTTCTTGAAGTTCTTCACCGAGAGTAGATCCAGATTTTATTTCTTCCCTTAATAAATCACCTGTAGATATTTGCGGTATACCATATTCTTTAATTAATTTTTTTGATTGTGTTCCCTTACCACAACCTGGTGCTCCTAAAAATAATATATTCATATTTCTCCCCTTTTGTTCATTTACAATAATGGTGCAATAACAAGACTAACAATTGCCATCACATTAATTAAAATATTCATTGAAGGCCCAGAGGTGTCTTTTAGCGGATCCCCAACAGTATCTCCAACGACAGCTGCTTTATGAACATCAGAGCCCTTGCCTCCTAAGTTCCCTTGCTCAACATACTTTTTCGCATTATCCCAAGCACCACCGGCATTAGACATTGTTAGTGCAAGCAGCACACAACTTAATAGCCCACCGCCTAAAAGTCCACCAAGCATTTCTGGCCCAAAACTTAAGCCAATTATTACTGGGGCAAATACAGCAATTGCTCCTGGCATAATCATCTTTTTAAGAGCTGCTGTTGTTGCAATTTCAACACATCTACTATTATCAGGCTTACCTGTTCCTTCTAAAAGTCCTGGAATTTCTTTAAACTGTCTTCTAATCTCATTTATCATTTCAAAAGCTGCATCACCAACAGCTGTAATTGTTAATGAACCAACGAGAAATGGAATCATTCCACCTATAAATAGACCTATTAACACCCTAGTATCTGTTAGTAGTAGTTGTATTACAGGTTTACCTTGTTCTAAATGAGTGTGATTTACTTCTTGAACAAATGCAGTAATGATAGCAAGAGCCGCTAAAGCTGCAGCACCTATTGCAAAGCCTTTACCTATTGCTGCAGTTGTATTGCCAACCTCATCTAAGCTATCGGTAATCTTTCTTGTTTCCTCACCAAGTCCTGCCATTTCTGCTATACCACCAGCATTATCAGCTACTGGACCATAGGCATCAATTGCCATAGTTATTCCCACAGTTGCTAACATACCTACTGCAGCAATACCTACGCCGTACAAGTCAGCAAATGCATTAGCAATAAATATAATTACAACTATTGAGAGTATTGGCACAACAACAGACTCTAATCCTATTGCAAGTCCTGTTGTAATCACTGTAGCTGCTCCAGTTTCACCTTGACCAGCTATTTTCTTAACCGGTGAACCACCCGTATAATATTCAGTTATCAATCCTATTATCACACCACCTATTGTTCCTGCTAGTACTGCAAACCAAATATTAGAATTGATACTAAGTAACTGAATAACTATATAAGAAAATACAACGAATAGAACTGCAGCAGAAAAAGTACCACCACGAAGTGCGCCGCTAATCTTATCTGTTGAAGTTGTTTTCGCTAAATATTTAACAATTAAAATACCTGCTATAGAACAAACTAAACCAAGAGACGCTAATGCTAATGGAAGAAACATTAATGACTCTCTTGGACCTAAATCATTGAGAAGCGTTAGACTTAAAGTAGATGCAATAGCAATAGAAGCGATAATAGAACCACAATATGATTCAAAAATGTCAGAACCCATTCCAGCAACATCGCCAACATTATCACCAACATTGTCAGCAATTACGCCAGGATTTCTTGGGTCATCTTCTGGTATTCCTGCTTCTACTTTACCAACTAAATCTGCGCCAACATCAGCGCATTTTGTAAAGATGCCTCCACCAACTCTTGAAAATAATGCAACAACTGAAGCACCCATACCAAAACCATGAATGACAGATGCTGTCTGTGGATCACTAGCAAATAAAAAATACAATAAACCTAAGCCCAGCAGCCCCATTGCTGCAACAGTTAAACCCATTATTGATCCACCAAAAAAAGCTATCGTGAGACTTTCTGATATCCCAGATTCATTAGCGGAATTTGTTGTTCTTACATTAGCTTTGGTGGAGGTGTACATCCCTATAAAACCAGTGGCAGAAGAACAGAGCGCACCTACTATAAATGCAAGAGTGCTTTGTGGTCCAAGACCAATATAGATACCTACAGTCAATACTGAGGCAAAAATAAATAATATTGAGTATTCTTTTCTGATAAATGTCATCGCGCCGAGATGAATTTCATCTCCAATTTCAACAATTTTACCTTTTCCAGCATCAAAACTGAGTATAAATTTGTAAAGTAAAAAAGCAGTGATAAGGCCAATAATTCCTAGGTAAATTGGCAATAATTCTAAATTAAACATAGTTCTCCTTGTGCTGGATAAGTTTCATTTTTGTATTTATATATAATGAAAACATATTTTTATATTCTTTTTAATGAAGTCTTCATATAATCATATAATGAAAACCAAAGCTCGAAGAGACTCTATCAGAAAACGGCATAAGATTGAAGAAAAATATAGCTGGGATCGAATGAGCGATAGCCAAAACGAACGGAAGTCCCATAGGAATAGAGCCCTTGTGGCAACGTTAATTGTCATTACATTTTTTGTCTCTTATATGGTTGAGCTTTATGACGTTCAAGTATCACAACATAGTTATTATTCAGTTAAGTCAGATTCAAACAGAATTAGAATTAGACCCGTTCAGGCAACGCGAGGGATTGTCTATGATCGTAAGGGAGAGGTATTAGCCGATAATATTAATACTTTTAATCTTATCGTGAAAAAAGAACTCATAAAGGATATAGATAATTTTTTAAAAAAATTGAAAAACTTAGTGACTCTCGATGAAAATAAATACAATGATATTATTAATCAGTTTAAAAATAGAAGACTTAAAGATATAACAATTCTAGAAGACATCTCTCTAGAAGAATATTCTAGGATTGCTGTTGATCAGTATACTCTTCCAATTATAGAACTCACCCCTAAATCTAAAAGAAGATATTTAAACCCAGAAGCAATATCACATGTTATGGGTTATGTGGGTAAGGTTTCAGATGATGATATATATTCTGAAGTTTTAAAAATTCATGAAGGTATGACAGAAATAGGAAAGTTAGGTGTTGAGAGGTTCTATCAGAATATTCTATCTGGACAACCAGGATATGAAAAATTAGAAACAGATGCTAAGGGTGAGGTCATTAGAACATTAGAAAAAAAAGAACCAATTAGGGGTAAAGATATTTACCTTACAATTGATTTATCATTGCAAAAATTTATCTATGACAAAGTTAAAGATAAGGAAGGTGCTGTTGTAGTTATGGATCCAAACAATGGTGATATTTTAGCCTTTGTTAGCATGCCTGGATATGATATTAATCTTTTTACTAGTTCATTGACTAAGAAAGCTTATTCTAAATTAATTAATGATAAAAGAAAGCCGCTTATTAATAGAGTTATTTCGGGTCAGTATCCTCCTGGCTCAACACTAAAACCTTTTGTAGGTTTGGTAGCATTAGAAGAAAATATTATTAATCCAGGTAAACTCGTTAATTGTGATGGTGCTTATGAACTTCCTAACCATAAAAGACCTTTTCGTTGTTGGAAAAAGGACGGTCATGGCGACACAGATTTATCTTATGCGTTAACACAATCCTGTGATGTGTTCTTCTATAGAGTCGCACAATTAACAGGTATTGATACTATAAGTGAGAATTTATATAAGTATGGTTTTGGGCAAAAAACTTACTTAGACCTTTATGGTGAAAAAACTGGATTAATACCAGACAGAAAATGGAAGTCAAAAACTAAACAAGAGCCATGGTATCCAGGAGAAACACTCAATGTTGGAATTGGACAAGGATATTTTTTAGCTACTCCAATGCAATTAACTTTAGCTACATCGACATTATCAAATGATGGCAATACATTTATCCCTCATTTGCTTTTAAGTTATAAAGATAACAAAACTAAAGAATTAACAATGTATGATCCAGATAATAATAAATTCTATACACAAATGAAGAATCAAGATTATCTTGAGATTGTTAAAAATGCTATGTGGAGAGTGGTCAATGAAAAAAGAGTTGGTACTGCATCTCATATGAAAAAGGTTGGTGATATTGAATATGCAGGTAAGACAGGAACAGCTCAGGTATATAATTTAGATAAAGGTAAAACGGGTACAAAGAACCTTCAAGATCATGCTTTATTTATTAGTTACGCTCCTTTTGATAAACCAGAAGTAGTTGTTACTGTTATTGTTGAGCATGGTGGTGGTGGATCATCAACTGCCGCACCTATTGCTAGAGACATCATAGAGTATTATATGAACAATAAAACACAAAAGGTTGCGATTAATGAGTGACTTTTTAGAAAGCAGACGAAGGCCATTTTCTGGAATATCATCGCTTTTATTCATAGATAAGAAGTTACTCATACCTATAATTTTGATTACTATAATCGGTCTAGTAACAATATATAGTAGTTCTGATGGTAATATGAATTTAGTTTTAAAACAATTTACAAGAATCATCCTGGGCATAGTAGTTATGATTTTTATTGCTCAGGTTAATCCTGATAACCTAAGACTATTTGCGCCTTTGCTATACTTCCTAACAATCATTTTATTAATGCTTGTTCTTTTTTTTGGGGTAGGTAATACTGCAGACCGCTGGCTGGATTTGTATTTTATAAGATTTCAACCATCAGAATTAATGAAGATATTCGTCCCACTAATGTTAGCTAGTTATTATTCAGATAAACCTTTGCCTCCAAGAACAAAATACATAATTGTAGCTATAGCAATTGTTCTTTTCCCTGTGGTTATGATTATGAAACAACCAGATCTGGGAACTGCTTTACTTATTGGCATGTCTGGAGCCATTGCTATACTGCTTGCCGGGATGTCTCTAAAATTTTTCATAGTAAGTTCAGTATCCACAGCTTCCTTATTACCATTACTTTGGATGAATATGCATCAGTATCAAAAACAAAGAGTTTTAACTTTTTTTAGTCCTGAATCTGATCCATTGGGGTCTGGCTACCATCTTATGCAGTCAAAAATAGCCCTTGGTTCCGGAGGCTTTTTCGGTAAAGGGTTATTTAATGGTACTCAATCTAAACTAGGCTTTGTGCCTGAACATTCTACAGATTTTATATTTACTGCTTTTGGTGAAGAGTTTGGTTTTCTAGGTGTAATGGTATTGATGTCACTATATTTATTCATAGCACTTAGGGGAATTAGCATATCCATAGGTGCTACTGATAATTTTGGTAGAATTTTAACAGGAACTTTAAGTTTAACAATTTTTTTATATGTACTTGTAAATGTAGGAATGGTAATTGGGTTCTTACCTGTGGTTGGAGCGCCTTTACCATTTATGAGCTATGGGGGAACCTCTATGGTGACATTATTTGCTACCTTTGGAATGATTATGTCTATTAAATCACATCAGAGGATTCTGCGAAAATGATACGAAACTTGTTATTTATATTTCTCTTTTGTACAGGAAATGTTTTTGCTGATTATCAAAACAATGAAGTTAAAGACTTTATCGACTATATGTATAAAGAATATTCTTATGATAAAAATACCTTACGAGAACTTTTTTCTGAAATACAATCTCAACCAAAAATTAAAAAGTATTTCAAAAAAGCCCCAGAGAGAATTTTGACATGGAATGGGTGCCAAAAATCTGATAAGAATTGTACTAATTATAAAAATCTTTTTGTTACAAAATCAAACATATCACAAGGATTGGAATTTTGGGAAAAGAATAAAAAAGTTCTACAAGCTGCCTCACAAGAATTTGGAGTGCCGCCAGAAATAATTATTTCCATAATTGGAATTGAAAGTAAGTATGGTGCAAGAACAGGTACATTTAAAACTTTTGATACATTAGCATCATTATCACTTGGACCAAACAAAGGTAGAAGAGCCAAGTTTTACAGAAGTGAATTAATCAATTTTTTATTGATGTGTAAAGAGAATAATTTTAATCCTAAAAATATTAGAGGCTCATATGCAGGAGCTCTAGGTAAGCCGCAATTTATATCTAGCAGTTATAGACATTATGCGGTTGATTTCAACAATGATCAAAAGATTGATTTATGGAATTCTAATGAAGATATTATAGGTAGCGTAGCAAATTATTTTAAAAAAAATGGATGGAAAAAAGGACAGCCTATAATGACGAATTTTAAAAGTAATGCCGCTAATCGTAAATCAATTGACAAAGAATCTCTAAAATCTTATAAACCTAGCACCCCTTATAAATATTTTAAAGACTTAAATATTCTTGCTAGTAGAAATATCTCAGATTCAACATTACTTTCTATTATTCGTAGAAAGGAACAATCAGGAAAGAGTTATAGTTTTGGACATAAAAACTTCTATGTAATCACTAGATACAATAGAAGTAGACTATATGCATTAGCTGTATTTTTTTTAAGTAAAGAAATTAAGAAGGCTAAATCAACAGTCCAATGATTAGAATTTATGTTATAATTTAAAGCAATAAATATGAAATTTTTACAGATGAGAAATTTATTCACAAGCATACTGACAATATTAGTTTTTGGATTAAGCAGTAATATCTTTTCAGCACCAATACCAAAGGCTCCTAATCCAGATGTAAGTTCCTATATAATTATTGACTATGACAGTGGCATGACCATAGCGTCTAAGAATCCTCAATTAGTTTTGCCTCCGGCAAGCATTACAAAAATAATGACATCATATATTGTCTTTACTGAATTAAAGAATAATACGCTCAATTTAAACGACAAAGTACTGGTCAGTAAAAAAGCTTGGAAAACAGGTGGATCAAAAATGTTTATCGAAGTAGGCAAGAAAGTCAGTGTATCTGATTTATTACATGGCATTATTACATCCTCAGGAAATGATGCGAGTGTAGCTATGGCTGAGCATATTTCTGGAGATGAAGAAACATTCGCAATTTACATGAACCAAATGGCTGATAACTTAGGACTGCAAAATACAGGTTATGCAAATTCTACGGGTTTACCAGATGATGCTTTATATACTAGTGCTGAAGATATAGCAGTATTATCAAGAGCATTAATAAAAGATTTTCCAACTCAATATAAGCGATATTCTCAAAAACAATATGTTTATAATGAAATAAAACAATATTCTAGAAACAAATTATTATATTTAGATGATACGGTTGATGGGATTAAAACTGGATATACAAAAAAAGCTGGTTATTGTCTAGTGAGTTCTGCTAAAAGAGGCAAGAGAAGATTAATTGCAGTAGTTATGGGTGCTAAAAACCCAGATTTAAGAACTAGTGCATCTAAATCATTACTGGAGTATGGTTTTAGGTTTTTTGAAACTCATAAAATCTATAATCAGAATGAAACTGTGAGTCAAGCAAGACTATTTGATGGAGAGAAGAGAGAGATAGCGGTAGGAGTAAAAGAAGACACCTATATATCTATACCCAGAAGACAAATTAAAAATGTCAAAAAGAAATATATTATAGATAAAAATTTAACGGCACCTATAGATAAAGATCAGGCTATCGGTTATGTTGCCATTGAACTTGAAGGAAAAACGTTGACCACTATTAAATTATTTGCCATGGAGTCAGTAGCCGAAGGTGGCCTTTACAGAAAAACAATGGACTCTATCCTGAAGAATTTCTAATCATGGATGAGATATATCTAAACGGAGATTTTATATCTAAGTCAGAAGCACAAATTTCAATTATGGATAGAGGTTTCTTATTTGGTGATGGGGTTTATGAGTTAATCCCAGTCTATAATAAAAAACCTTTTTTATTAGATAAGCATTTAAAAAGATTAAAAGATAGTCTCACCTTGATAGGGATGGATGAAATAAAAGAGATTGATAAAAGCATAAAGACTCTAATTAATAAATGCTCTCATAGTAACTTTTTTATTTACTTACATATTACTCGTGGCTCTCAAGCACAGCGCAATCATATTTATCCGTCCAATATCACACCTACAGTTTTAATAATGTGTGAAGATTACCCGTGTTTTAGTGAAGAGAAAATTAAACAAGGGTTTACTGCATCACTTCAAGATGATTTTAGATGGATGAAATCAAATATTAAAAGTATCTCTTTATTAGGTAATGTTTTGTTAAAAAATTATGCTTCACAAAATGGGTTTTACGAAACTTTACTAATTAGAAATAATAAATTGACCGAGGGTTCCGCCAGTAATGTATTTATGGTAAAAGATGGCAAAGTATATACCCCAAAGCTTGGCTCAGAGTTACTACCTGGTGTTACTAGAGATTTATTAATTATGCTTATGAAAGAAAATAATCTTGATATTATCGAATCAGACATTAGTCAAACGAATTTAGTGGAATCAGATGAAATCTGGTGTTCCAGCTCAACGAATGCAGTTGTACCAATCATTAAGGTAGATGATAAGCTAATCAACGAAGGTGTTGTTGGAAAAATATCTATGGATGTGTTTAACTTGGCTACTAAATTTATTGATAATTTCTAAACAATATAAGCCACGATGTAGTGGCTTATATGTTTATCTTTTTTAGTTTGCCTTTGGATCACAAGAATATGCAGCTGCATTCATTTCCTGTGCTTTGGCAGTACATTCGTCTCTTGATGAAAATGGACCAACAGTTTCAAAACGATCAAAATCAT
>CAJWVG010000018.1 GCA_913048065.1 uncultured Gammaproteobacteria bacterium
CTCAAACCCGCGACCTCAACCTTGGCAAGGTTGCGCTCTATCAACTGAGCTATTCCCGCGAATTTTTTTTTAGTGATTCATTTAATAATAACATTCCAGGACTTTTTAACATAATAAAAAAAAGATATCAATGTTAATAAAGATGCAATTTGCAATAAATAAGTTCCATATTGATATGTATCAAGACCAAAGAAGGGAAATTTATATAATAGCATTAGTAATGAAATTAATTGAATGGCTGTTTTAATTTTAGAGATCAGTAAAACCGATAATTTTATATTTTCCCCTAATTCGGCTAATCGTTGTCTTATGGCTATCACCAAGAATTCTCTAGAGACTATTATTAAAACTGGCACTAGGAAAAATATATTATTATTCTCAGAAACTAACAACATCAACATCGTTATAACTAATAGCTTATCAGCTATAGGATCAAGAAATTCACCAAAGCTAGTCTGTTGCTTCATATATCTTGCAAAAAACCCATCTAAATAATCTGTAACTGATGCAATTACAAAAAGAATAAATACTACTGTTCTATTAGAATCATCTCCAGACAAGAATAATAAAATTATAATTGGGATTAATAATATTCTAAGAAATGTTAAGTAATTTGGTATATTTAATTTCATTTATTATGTAAGTGTTTATAAATTATATCAGCTAGTCTTAAGTTAATTCCTGGCACCTTAAGTAAATCCTCTAATGATGATTTTAACACACCTTGGATACCGCCATAATATTTTAGTAGACCAAGTTTTCTTGTTTTTCCGATTCCAGGAATCTTATCTAGTTTTGACTCAAATTGTTTATTCAATGATTTTTGTCTTTGTCCTGTAATAGCAAATCTATGTGCTTCATTTCTGATTAGTTGAAGGAGTTTGATAGACTCATGAGTTAACGTAAGAGTAATATCATGGAAATTAATGTCTAAAATTCTATCATTTCTTGAGAGCCTTTTAGGGCCTTTAACAACCCCCAATAAAAGCGCATCAACGATACCAAGCTCTTTAAGGATATTTTTTCCTTGCGTAATCTGACCTTTACCACCATCAACTATTATTAAATCAGGGATATTGTCTTCTTCTCTTAATTTAGATAATCTCCTTTTAAAAATAGTTTTCATTGCTTCATAATCATCATGTTTATTCACATTATTTAAATTATATCTTCTATAAAGTTTTTTGTCGGGTCCGCAAAAATTAAACCATACTGCTGCACCTTGCATATTACTGCCACTCAAATGACTTACATCAAAACATATAGCGGTTTTAATTGTTTTTTGATATTTTAGATCTTGATTTAGTGAGCTAAAGATATCATTTTTATTTTTTGTTGATAGTAAAAGATTTAAACGCTCGTCACAATTAATTTGACATATTTGCAACCATGTCGAATATGGCTTTCTAGTAGCATGTATTATCTTAATTTTTTTCTTATATTTTTTAAATAAAAGATTTGAGAGTAATGAAGAATCATCTGATTTAGATGATACTATTATCTTATCTGGTGGTATATTATTTAGATAGTATTGTTTTAAGAAAGAGTTTAATAATGAAGTATTTGTATAACTATCATTCGTAAACTCAAAAGTTTTATTACCTAGATTTATTCCCTCTCTAACAAGAAATACATCTAGACATGTTAAATTTTTTGACGAACTTAGTGTAATAATGTCAAGATTACGTTCATTATTGATGAGGTTTTTTGATTGAGTCAAACTTCTAATCATGGCAATTTTATCTCTAACCAAAGAGGCATCTTCATATTTTTTTTGCTCTGAATATTGCATCATTAAATCACTAAATTGCTTAACTAGAGCATCATTTTTTCCTTGCAAAAAGAGTATAGAATTATTAATTGCTATTTTGTAGTCTTTTGCACTTATATAGTCAACGCATGGAGCATCACACCTTTTTAATTGAAATTGAAGACATGGCTGTGTTCTATTAGAAAAATATGAATCATCACATGATCTAACATGAAATATTTTTTCAATTAAATTTAACATATATCTAACATGATTCACTTGAGTATATGGACCAAAATAAAAACCTTTCTTATTGTGTTTAAGACCTCTATAAAACTTTATAGATGGATATTTGTGAGTAGTATCTATATAAATATATGGATATGATTTATCATCTCTCAATAAAATATTGTATTTAGGCTTATGTTTTTTTATTAATGTATTTTCAAGAATTAATGCCTCTTCTTCATTTTTAGTAATTATTATTTGTATATCGGCAATGTTTTCTACTAATTTTGTGGTTTTAATTGTATTGCTAGTTTTATTAAAATATGATGCTATTCTTTTTTTTAAATTAGCTGCTTTGCCAATATATATAATATTAGACTTATCATTCAAGAATTGATATATACCAGGTCTACTTGTGATATTAGTAATTATTTTATTAAGCATAACTAAGATAATATTTTTTTTGTCTGGAGAAATACATCCCTCAGCATATTCGTCGTAAGTTTTTTTGTATTAATATTAATTTTACTACAATGATATGAGTCTAGTAATAAAATTCTGTTATTAATTTGATGGGTATGATTATGAATAAATTTATATTTAGCTAAAGAAGCTCCATAAACTCTCAAAACTGAATCATGAGCAAGTTTACCAAGAGCAACTATTACTTTTAAATTACATAGAATGTCTAATTCTTCAGATAAGAATTTTGAGCAATTTTTAATTTCAGAAGATAGTGGTTTATTAGCAGGCGGATAACATTTAACAGCATTAGTAATATAAGGATAATTAATATGATCTTTATCGATAAATCCTGATAATTTTAAACATTTATGAAGAATCTCACCAGAAAAATCACCTTTAAACACTTCGCCTGTTCGGTTTGCTCCATGTAAGCCTGGCGCTAACCCTACAATACATAATGGAGATAATGTGTTGCCACTGCCATGAATAGGTTTATTTAAGTAAGTAGTGTATATCTTAGATAAAGAAACAAGGTTGTGATGAATTCTTTTACATTTTTTACAAGAATCAAGTGAATTTAACATAACTAAAATTTAAGTAATGTTGAACCCCAAGTGAAGCCAGCACCAAATGCTTCAAACATTATTATATGATTGCTTCTTAATACTCCTCTTTTGTTTGCATCATCTAATGCTAGAGGTATTGAAGCGGCGGAAGTATTGCCATGCTTATCTACAGTCATTATAACTTTATCATTTGGCAGGGATATCTTTTTTGCAATTGCATTTATGATTCTACTATTAGCTTGATGAGGAATAAGCCAATCTACTTGATCTATATTCATATTATTTTCTTTTAATGTAGATACCGCGAGTTTCCCCATAGTATTCACGGCTATTTTAAATACATCATTCCCTTTCATTTCAATATATTCCGGATCTGTATTAACTGTTAATAAATCTTTGTAAGAACCATTTGAGCCAATTGTATTTGATAGAATGCCTGCCTGGTCTGAAGCAGATAATACAACCGTACCAGCTCCATCTCCAAATAAAACACAGGTGTTTCTATCTTTCCAATCCAGTAGCGAGGTTATTTTTTCTGTGCCAACCACTAGAGCGTTTTTAACAAGACCACTTTTAATATATTTGTCCGCAATATCTATAGCATATACAAAGCCAGTGCATGCAGCATTCACATCAAAAGCAAACCCTTTTTCTATTTTTAGTTTGTTTTGCAACAAGACGGCTGAACTTGGAAACTTACGTTCTGGTGTGGTTGTCGCAACAACAATCATATCAATTTGATCTACAGAAATATTTGATTTTTTTAATGCTTCTAATGATGAACTATATGCCATATCAACAGAAGACTCATTATCTGATGCTATATGTCTTTGAACAATACCGGTTCTTTCGTAAATCCATTCATGAGTAGTATCTACTAATTTTTCAAGATCATAATTAGTTAAAATTTTATCTGGTAGATAACTGCCGGTACCATTGATTTTTGAATATATTTTACTCATTTGATAACTCAGTCTGAATCAATGATTCAATTTTATCAAGTATTTGGTTTTTGACTTCAAAATAGGCTGTTTTAATAGCTTGCTCAAATGCCAATGAATCTGCGCCACCATGACTTTTTACAACAACACCCTGTAGACCCAAAAGGCTTGCACCATTATATTGTCGTGGATCAACCTTTTTCTTTACTGCGCTCATAACCGGATAACTGATAATAGCTGAGAATTTTGTGAAAAGATTTTTTTTAAATTCTTTTTTTATAAAATGACTTATTACTTTTGCCACACCTTCAATACTTTTGAGGGCAATATTCCCAGCAAAACCATCAGTTACAATAACGTCAAAATCACCATCAAAAATATCATCGCCTTCTACAAATCCCGCATAATTTATATTTGAACTATTCATTAGTTGACCGGCTTTTTTAATTGTTTCATTACCTTTAAAGTCTTCGGAACCAATATTTAGTAATCCTACAACAGGTTTTGTATTAATTTCTAAAGATTGTACAAGGGCTGAACCCATGATAGAAAATTGATATAAATGATTTGAGTCACATTCTACATTAGCACCGAGATCAAGCATATAGCACTGACCGTTTTTTGTAGGCAAAGCTCCACAGATAGCAGGCCTATCTATTCCTGGAATCATTTTTAAAATTATTTTTGATAGAACCATAAGTGCTCCAGTATTACCAGCACTCACACATGCGCTAGCATCTTCGTCTTTGACTGAATTAATGGCAAGCCTCATTGATGATTTTTTTTTACTTCTTATTGCTGCAATTACTTCATCATTCATAGTGATAAATTCTTTTGTATGAACTATAGAATATCTGTTAATGTACTCATTTTTGATTTTGTCTGATATAAGTTCAGTAATCTGACTTTCATCTCCTACAAGAATTAGGCATAAATCATCATATAGTTTTAAGGAATTAATAGCTGCCGGAACCGATGAATCAACACCATGGTCACCACTCATCATATCTAATGCTATGGTAATTTTTTTTTGCATTACATTAAGTTTACTAAGAATTGACTATGTTTGCGACTCTTCTTGCTTCTCTTTTTTAACTTTAGGTGGAACTATTTCTGTTCCCATGTAAAAGCCATCTTTTGCAATATGATGTCTAAGGTGTCTGACGCCAGTCGTTTTATCAACCGACATAGATGGGCCTGAAAGGCCATGATGAGATCTTCTCATACCTTTTTTTGACTTAGATTTTTTACTCTTTTGAACAGCCATCTTTATCTCATTTGTTGTCTATAAATATAGGCTATTCTAAGCAATATTGCTCTATCAAGCAATTCTTATCTTTCATTTTCAGCATTTTTATATAAATAAGCTATAATATTTTAAAAATACACATCTTTCTGATAATATCTACATGTCTTAAATTCTATAATCTTTGAAATTATGAAAAAAATTATACTTGCGTCAAGCTCAGTTCATAGGAAAAAGCTATTAAAACAGCTAAAACTTAAGTTCAGATCTATTTCTCCAAATATCGATGAATCAAGAAAAAAGAACGAATCTATAAATCATTTTGTTAAAAGATTATCCATTGAGAAAGCACAAAAAATAGCAGCTATTTCAAAAAATGCAATTATTATTGGCTCTGATGAAATAGCTATCATAGACGGAAAAACCATATTAGGTAAGCCAAATACTGTTAAAAATGCGAAGAAACAGTTAAAAAGCATCTCAGGAAAAGAATTAATATTTAAAACAGGTATCTGCGTCATAGACACCTTAACTAAGAAACAGTATTCTTCAATCGTAAATTATTATGTGAAAATGAAAAAACTTACTAATCTACAAATCAACAATTATATTTCAAATGAAGATATGTTAAATTGTGCAGCAAGTATACGATTAGAAGGTTTAGCTATAAGCTTAATTGAAAAAGCAAAGGGAAATGATCCCACGTCTGTTATTGGGTTACCACTTATAAAGTTAACAACTTATTTGAATAAGCTGGGATATAAAATATAATATTATTATTTTGTAAAATGATCAAATCCTTTGAATTTAAATTTAATTAACTTACCATCATCAAAATATCTAATTTTTTCTTTTGTGACTTTACCAATTTTTGTAATCTTTATTTCATGTTTTTTTGATAGTTTATTTATTTTTGTACGATATTTAGTAGGAACAGTAAAGCATAGCTCATAGTCCTCTCCTCCACCAATTAATATCTCATAAAAATTATTTTTTGGGATTACTTTATTAAGAATAGAATCAGTAGGAATATCATTAATAAAAACATCTGCTCCACAATTACTCGAAGTAATTAGATTAGATAGATCTTTTGCAATTCCATCTGAAACATCTATACAACTATTTGCAATATCAGATATATCTTTTCCAATATTAATCCTTGGCTCTGGCATATGAAGATAATTTTTCAAAATCTTAAATTCATTAGAATATTTTTTTTTATTTTTTAGATATAAGGCAGCTCTTGCACATCCTACTTTACCTGTAACATAAATATCATCGTTAATTTTAGCGCCATTACGAAATAATATTTTATTTTTATTAACACCAATTACTTGAATAGATATGCTTAAGGGTCCTCTATTAGTATCACCACCAATTAATGCTATATTATAAGATGAAGTAAGTTCATTAATCCCATCATAAAAATTTTTAATCCATTCAGTGTCCAGAGAAGGTAGAGTAATAGCCATAAAAATATACTTTGGAATACAACCCATTGCGGCAATATCACTAAGGTTTGTAGCTAAACATTTATATCCAATTTCAAATGGAGTATAGTCAGATGTAAAATGAGGACCAAGAAGAGAAGTGTCAGTTGTTATAACAAAATATTTTTTAGAAGATATTCTTATTACTGCACAATCATCTCCTATGCTTCTTATTATATCTTTACTTGTTGTTTTTATATTTGACTTAATAAAATTAAGAAGATGTTTTTCATTTTTAATCATTTTTTTTCATTATATTAATCAGTTTGTCTAAAATAATATTTATAAATTTATATGATTCTTTTGAAGAATATTTTTTTGCAATATTAATAGCCTCATTAAGAATTACTTTCTTAGGGATATCGTCTCTATACATCAACTCACACATAGCAATTCGTATAATTGATCTATCAATTGGGGTTAGAGATTTAAGTAATAAATCGGTATTCTCCTCGATAAAATTATTAATTTTGACAGTATTTAGTTCATACAGTTCAATAATATTATTAAAATAGTCTTCATCAAAACTTCTTTTTTCAATAAAAGCTTTGGTTATATCTGTAAAAGAATATTCATTTATATCATGTTGATAAAAAACCTTTAATGTGTTTTCTCTGGCTAATGTCCTTTCTTTTGATTTAAAATTAGTCATTTCTTCAATTTATCTATAATGGTAGACATTGAAAAATATGTTTCAGCAAAATCCTTTCCTTTATTATATTTTTTACCAGCTCTATCGACTGCTTGTATGAGTGTATTTGTAGTTAGTACACCATTTATAATAGGTGTTTTGTATTCTAAAGATAGATTTCTTAATCCATTTATCACTGTTGATGATAAATATTCATCATGATTGGTTTCTCCTTTAATAATGCAACCTAAAGCCAATATTTGTTTAGGTGTATATGTTTCTAATGCAATCTTTATAATTAATGGTAATTCAAAAGCACCAGGAATCTCAATAACTGCAAATTTATCTAATTTATTATTAGATTTAAATGTCTCTAAGAAACTAGATATCATGCTACATATAATTCTTCTATGATAAGTAGTTGAAACTATAATAAGAGGTATGCCTTTATAGGGAAGCTTCGCTAGCAAAGGGTCATCTCTAGCTATATCAGGGTAAAGGTCTGTTGAATTAAATTCTGTCTTATTCATTACTTACTCACATATTTAATTACATTTAATCCAAAAGCATTTATGCCATGGTATATTTTAGGTGTACTCAGCAATATCATATCTTTGACGCCTATATCATTAAGTATTTGTGCACCAATACCTACCGTCCTATAATCATCTACCTTAGATATTTTTTGTGCTACTTGTGCTTTAGATGTTTTAAGATTAATAATTTGACTGAGTGATAGATTTTCAGTAATAAATACTATCGCTCCTTGTTTTGACTTTGCAATTTTTTTCATGGCTGAATCTAAAGGCCATGTTGAAAAATCTTTCGATTTTATAGTATCTGTGAGGACATTTTGAACATGCACTCTAACAGTTGTAGGCTTATCTGATGCAATAACATTTTTTATTAATACAAAATGAACAAGAGAAGTTAAGGTATCTTCGTAAAATACTGCATTAAAAAGGCCATATTCAGTTTTAATTATATCTTGAGATATCCTTTTTATAGTTTTTTCATTAGCAATCTTATATTTTATTAAATCCTCAATTGTTCCTATCTTAATTTTATATTTTTTTGCAAAATTTAATAAATCTTTCTTCCTGGCCATACTTCCATCATCTTTTAATATTTCAACTATAACAGCAGATGGTTCTAATCCTGCTAGCTTAGCTAAATCACAACCAGCTTCTGTGTGCCCTGCTCTAACCAAAACACCGCCATCTTTCGCCATAAGTGGAAAAATATGTCCTGGCTGGACCAAGTCAATTGATTTAGAGTTTTTCGCTACAGCTGTTTGGATTGTTTTTGCTCGATCAGCCGCAGAAATACCTGTAGTGACACCCTTGGCAGCCTCTATTGATACTGTAAAATTTGTTTCCTTAGAGGTTTCCCCAGTCTTTTTTATTAGTGGCAAACCCAACTTTTTACACTTAGCGCTTGTAAGAGTAAGACAAATCAATCCTCTTCCTTTTGAGGCCATAAAATTTATGTCTTTTGCTTTTACGAATTCAGATGCCATTACCAAATCACCCTCATTCTCCCGATTTTCATCATCCATAATGATTACCATTTTTCCCTTTTTAATAGAATCTATTATTTCTTGTGTAGTGTTAATCATTTTTAAGTTTCTCAAGATGCTTTGCAATATAGTCTACTTCAATATTAATTTTTTGTCCTAAATTATAAAATTTTATTACTGTATTATCATATGTATGAGGTATTATCATCAGATTTATAATATTATCATTTATATCATTAACCGTTAAACTCACTCCATCTAATGCAATAGATCCTTTTTGAACTATATATTTTGTATATTGTTGATTAATTTTAATTCGCAAGGACCATGAATCCTTTATTTTCTCTATAGATTCTAAAGTTCCAAGTGTGTCTATATGTCCTGTAGTAATATGTCCACTAATAAATTTATTTACAGTTAAAGGTAGCTCAATATTCACTTTACTATTTTTTTTCAATTCAGACAGAGCAGTAATATTCATTGTTTCTGGTGATAAATCAAACTTATAAATATCATTATCAATATTTTTTATCGTCAAGCATACTCCATTAACCGCCACGCTATCACCTACTGACACATTAAGCTTGAGTTTTGATATCTGAATAGCCATCTGATAATTAGATTTGGTATTATTAATGGATTCAACAGTACCCAAATATTCAATTATTCCACTAAACATACTATTTTACCATTCTCACCTTAAGGTCATTTCCAATTGAAATCATATCATTAATTGTAAATTTTATCTTTTTTGATAGTTTTGTTATATAAGAAACTCCCGAGAAGTTTTTGCCAGTATGACCGATGATTATAGGTGCAATATAAAGGAGTAATTCATCAATTAACTTTAATTTTAAAAATGACTCTACAAGCTTAGGTCCAGATTCAATAAATATATTATTAATCTCCTGAGAAGCTAGATATTTTATACATTTCTTTATATCAATTTTATCGTTATCTGCCATATTTGAAATTATAAAAACATTAGATTTGTATTTTTTTTTAGTATTCTTTTTATTTGTAAAAAGGTAGATATTACGATTTTCGTCAGAAAATATATTGTGTGACAAAGGTATGCGTAAGTTTGAATCAAGAATTGCAACATCTGGTTGTTTTAATATTTTTTGTTTTAATAATTTATCTCTTACAGTCATTTTTGGGTTATCAGCTAAAATAGTATTTGATGAAGTAAGTATTAATGAAGATGCAGCTCTTTCCTTTTGAACATCTATGCGAGAGTCATTAGATGTAATCCATTGGCTGATGCCATTAGATAACGATATTTTTCCATCTAATGATATTCCTGCTTTAGCTGTGATAAAGGGCCTCTTATTAATAAACTTACTAAAAAACTTTTTGTTTAAATGTACTGCCTCTTTTTTTAAAACATTGATTTTTACTTCAATACCTGCTTTGCGCAATTGTTTGATACTAAAGCCATTTACTAGAGGATTTGGGTCAATGGATGATATTACAACTCTTGATATTTTTTTTTGTATTATTAAATCCAGGCATGGTGGAGTTCTCCCATAATGACAACAAGGTTCTAGATTAACATACAAAGTTGAGTTCTTAACATTATCTCCTGCTTTTCTTATGGCAACTTGTTCAGCATGCGGAGAACCTGGGTGTTTATGAAACCCTCTGCTAATAATCTTTTTATTTTTAACAATAATTGCTCCCACCATTGGATTAGGGTGTACCGTGAATTTACCCTTCAATGCAAGATCAAATGTTTTCCTGATATAGAATTTGTCTTCTTCTTTAATCATCATCTAATAAATTTTTTTGTAGCTTTTTCATTTCAGGTGATAATTTCATTTCTAAATCTTTTATAACTTTAGTAAAAGCATCTTTATTTTCAAAGTTTAAATAAACAGATGCGAACCTTAGGTATGCAACATGATCTAATAGTAATAGCTCCTCCATGACAACTTTTCCAATTATAGAAGAATTTATTTCTTTTTTACCGTAAGTCGCACATTTTTGAAATATTGATGCAAATGTAGCATCTATATCATCCGCGGAATTATTACGCTTTTCGAGAGCAATATTTACGCCCTTTCTAACTTTTAACTCAGAGAATAATTCTGAAGAACCATTAGATTTAATAACTCGGGGATACGTCAAATCAACTTGTTCAGATGTATTAAAACGCTTCCCGCAAGAATTACATTCACGTCTACGTTTGATAGCGTTGGTATCGATGCTAAGCCTTGAATCGATTACTTTTGTTTCAGGCTCTCCACAAAAAGGACAGCGCATATCATAGTACCTCTTACGCTACAGCTTTTTTATTAGCAGAGTAAACAGGATATTGCGATGTTAGATTGAGTACTTTCTCTCTAACCGATTCTATCTTCGATTCATCATCAATATCATCTAGAACATCACAAATTAGATTACCTAGCACTTTGGTTTCTGCCTCTTTAAAACCTCGTGTGGTAATTGCAGCCGTTCCCAATCTTATACCACTAGTTACAAATGGACTTTGTGGATCGTTTGGAACTGAGTTTTTGTTAACTGTAATATTAGCTTTATGCAATGCAGCATCAGCTGCTTTACCAGTAAGCCCTTGTTTGACCAAACTAACTAACATTAAATGGTTTTTTGTTCCACCTGACACGATATCATAACCTCTTTCAATTATAGTTTTTGCTAGCATATCTGCATTAGTTACAACTTGTTTCATATAAGTTTTAAAAGCAGGCTCTAAAGCTTCTTTAAAAGCTACTGCTTTAGCAGCAATAACATGCATCAACGGGCCACCTTGTGTGCCAGGGAAAACTAGTGAGTTAAATTTCTTTTCCAGCTCAGGATTAGACTTACAGATAATAATTCCACCTCTAGGCCCTCTTAAAGTCTTATGAGTAGTAGAAGTTACGACATCTGCGTACGGTACTGGAGAAGGATATACTCCACCAGCGACTAGACCTGATACATGCGCCATATCAACAAGAAAATAAGCATTGACTTGTTTCGCTATCTTGGACATTCTCTCCCAGTCTATAACTTGAGAATACGCAGAAAATCCACCTATCAACATTTTAGGTTTATGTTCAATTGCTAATTTTTCAATTTCATCATAATCAAGCATTCCATTGTCATCAATACCGTATTGTACAGCATTGAATAATTTTCCTGAAAAGTTCACCTTAGAGCCATGTGTTAAATGACCACCAGCATCAAGACTCATTCCCAGTATTGTGTCACCAGCATTTAATAAAGCAAGGTACACAGCAGCATTTGCCTGAGAACCGGAATGAGGCTGTACATTTGCATAATCACAACTATATAATTCTTTTAATCTATCAATAGCAAGTTGTTCAGCTACATCCACATTTTCACAGCCACCATAATATCTTTTATATGGATAGCCTTCTGCATATTTATTCGTCAAAACAGAACCCTGAGCTTCTAAAACTCTTGGGCTCGCGTAATTCTCTGAAGCTATAAGCTCCACATGTTCTTCCTGTCGGACTATTTCTTTTTTAATTGAGTCATTTAGCTCATCATCAAAGCCAGCAATTTTCATATCTACATCAAACATATGCTCTCCTTTTGCAATAAATGCAACATAAATCCAAATGAAATTTTAGCATTTTATCAAATTCTTGTAACTAAGTTTCTATGCCAAAATTATCATTTTCCTTTAATATTTTGGGCTGTCTTACTTGATTTAAGTCATAATATTTAATATTACTCAAGTATTCTTTTGTTACATCCCATATGGGGCGCCCTGTTTCCTCGGAATTGACACTTGCCCAGCCACTTACTACGTAATTTTTGTTACTTATCAGTAATTTACCGTTATTTGTCCGTACATTTTTTATTCTATTATTTATGCTATTTCTGGGTGTAATCTCATAACTTAACCCGGTAGTTCTAACCATATCACCGCCTTGCTGATAATATGGATCAGGATTGAATATATTGTCAGCCACATCTTCAAGTATATTTTTAATCATCTCTCCGGACATTTCTCTTCGATAAACATTTGGATAAGTAATAGCAGTATGATTATATATATCTGCCATTGTGATATTTTCATTAGCCAACAATGTTGGGCCCCACCTAAACCCAGGAGAAAGACATATTTCAGAATCAAGAATATTAGACATAGAATCACAAATTAAATTGTCAAAGGAGCCATTAAAATTTCCTCTACGATATAAATCAAGACTAGATTTGCCGATAATTTCATTGAGATGAGACAAATGTGGCTTTTTGATATTACTAATAAATTTGTTCATTTTTATAGATGGATTAATGTGATTAGACAATATAGGTAACAGTTTATATTTATATTCAAAGGCGGATTCTTTAACATTTAAATCTAACATAGAAATAAATTTACCATTGCATCCAGAATTAATGACAAGTGTTTTAGAGTTTCTATTTGATATTATTATCGGTTTTGGTAAAACATCATGTGTATGTCCACCCAAGATAATATCTATGCCAGATACTTTCGATGCCATTTTTTTATCAACATCAACACCATTATGAGATAAAAGTATAATTAAGGATGGATTGTCATTTTGTTTAATTTTATCAATTAATCCTTGTAATTCAGCATCACGTATACCAAATGTTAAATTAGGTACAAATCTTTTTGGATTAGCAATGGGTGTATATGGAAAAGCTTGTCCAATAACCGCAACTCTTAAGTTATTAATTTTTTTAATAACATATGGTTTTTGAAAATGATTGGATTCATCTATAGGTTCCATGCCATCAAATATAGCTTCTTCGGTTAAAGAAATATTTTGAGCTACAAAGTCACCATTAAAATTACGTAAATTATCTAAAAATATTTTTTCTCCATAGGTGAATTCCCAATGCCCCGTCATTACATCGACACCAAGTATATTAGATGCTTCAACCATATCTTTTCCATTCTCTAATAATGATAGGCCACTGCCTTGCCATGTATCTCCTCCATCAAGCAAAAGAGAATTATTATTCGCAGCATCTTTTAAAATATCTACTATCGTTTTAAGATAAGCATAACCGCCAAACTTGCCGAAGACTTTAGCATGCTCATTAAAATTCAAATGAGTATATGCATATTTTATCAAATCAGAATTAATCGAATAATAATCTAATAATTTTTTACCAACTAGATGTGGCGGCATATTTTTATTTTTTCCTACGCCTAAGTTGTAGTTTGGCTCTCTAAAATACATCGGATCCAATTGTGCATGAGTATCCGTTAGATGTATTAACCTCAAATTACCGAATGGTTTAATATTATAATTAACTCTTGTAGAGCCATGCAATGGTTTAACTAGGCCGGCCATATAGCCAGCAGTCAAAAACTGTAAAAACTCTCTTCTATTCATTTTTTAATCATCCCAAACTTAATCAAAAATACTAAAGCTATTATTACTAAATATAAAGCAAATATTAAATAATCTGCCTTAATAACTAGATAATAATGGATAATAGAGAATAATAAAATTAAATATAATAAACGGTGAATGGCAATCCACTTCTTTCCAAGTTTTTTTTTCAATCTATCAGTTGATGTAAATAATAAAGGTAAGAATAAAATGAGAGCTAAATATCCAAATTGAATAAATTTTAGTTCAATCAAATCATCAATGATGTACTTTAAGTTTGCTGAATTGTCAATTATATAAAATAAAAAATGAACTAAAGCATAAAAGAAAGTGACAAAACCAAGTGATCTTCTATCAAGATAATCTATTAAATTATTCATGATTGGGAGAGATAAAACAAAAATAATTAAACTTAATGAAATATAGCCTGTTGAAATAATAATATATGATAGTGGATTAATAATATTTAAATTGAATGAAATTTGATAAATTATATATAAAATGGGAGACAAGAAAATAAAATATGTAAATTTTTTTTTCAATATAGTTTGTTCCTAGAAGTTTTTTTCCAAATCCATACCCGAATATAAATTACTAACAAATTCTCCATAACCATTAAAAAGCAATGTGTCTCGCTTTCTAAATTCACCTATTCGTCTTTCCCTCTTTTGACTCCATCTTGGATGATCAACATACGGATTTACATTAGAATAAAAACCATACTCATTTGGTGTTTGTTCATTCCATGTACAAATAGGTTCTTTGTCAACAAAAGAAATTCGAACAATAGATTTAATGCTTTTAAAACCATATTTCCAGGGGACTATCAGTCTAACTGGCGACCCATTTTGATTCGGTAAAACTTTACCATATAAACCTACAGCAATAAGTGATAGTGGATTAACTGCCTCGTCAATTCGTAAGCCTTCTTTATAAGGCCAATTTAAAATATTTCTCTTTTGCCCAGGTAAATTTTCTCTATCGAGTATTGACTCAAATGCCACATATTTTGCATTATGGAGCGGCTTCGCCATATTAACTATATTTTTAAGCTCAAACCCTATCCATGGCACAACCATTGACCAAGCTTCGACACATCTAAGACGATAGATTCTTTCTTCTAATGGAAATTTATTTATCAGATTATCAGAATCTAAAACAAATGGATTTTCAACGAGACCATCGATAGTCAATTTCCAATTGTCTGATTTGAGTTTATCAGCATTCAACATGGGATCCCTTTTTCCAGTTCCGAGCTCATAAAAGTTATTGTATGATGAAATTTGTTTTAAAGTATTAGTTTGTTCATTTGTACTGTATTCAAGATCTTTTCTGAAAGTCAGTCTTTTTGTAGATGCAGATAACATATTTGTATTGAAAATAAATGGAAAACTAAAAACAGAAGCCATAATTTTTCTTCTATTTATAAAAATTTTTTCATCTGTTACCGCGCTTTCTTTATCAAGATTGTATTTTTTTGACATTTATTTAACCCAGTTTCTTGCATTTATAAAAAATTTTGCCCACGGTGATATAATCCAATCATTAGGCCTATAGGAATATTGATTCAGTGAAAATAATCGCTCTGGGTGTGGCATTAATATTGTTATCCTCCCGTCTTCGTTAGTGAACCCATTCGCTCCATTTTCTGATCCATTTGGATTATATGGATACTTCATTGTATTAGTATTAGCTGAATCAACATAATTAATTATACCATTTTTACTATCTTTTTTATTTTTAAAGACAGCTCTCCCCTCGCCATGAGATACAATAATAGGTAAAATTGACTTCTCCATCTCATGAAAAAATATTGATTTTGATTTGCTGACTCTAATTCTTGAGAGTCGAGCTTCAAATTGATTAGATGCGTTTGATACAAATGAAGGCCAGTGTGATGAACCAGGAATTATAGATTTTAATTGTGAAAACATTTGGCAGCCATTACATACACCAAGTCCAAATTTGTATCTATTGTTAAAAAAGATAGCTAATTTATCTTTAAGTTTCTCATTATATAATATCCTACTTGCCCATCCCTTACCCGCTCCTAAAACATCACCATATGAAAATCCACCACACGCTACTAGACCTTCAAATTTATTTATATCAATATTATTGTCTAGAATATCGTTAACATGAATATCATGTGCCTCAAAACCTGACATCATGAATGAATATGCCATTTCTTTATGACCATTAATACCTTGTTCTCTAAGAATAGCAATCTTTGGTCTGAATCCGTGTTTGTTTTTTTTAATTTTTATACTTTTATCAGAAAAAGACACTTTGTCTTTAGGAATAATATTCCTTTTGTGTGAATTTATTTTACAAAGATATTCTTGTTTAGCTAGTATAGGATTATCTCTTATACTTTGAATATCAAATGAAAGCTTACTCCAATATTTTCTTAATGTAGATATGGAATAAAAAATATTTTTAAAAGTTTTAATTCTTAGCATGGGCATAGATTCTTTCTTTGATTTTCCAAGAGGTATTATTAGATGTTCAATATTATGTTTTATTGCAAGCTTATAAAATTTATCAATATTTGATTTTTGAACTTCAACTACAGCGCCTAATTCTTCATTGAAAAGAAATTTAATAAGTTTTGATTCATTAAAATATCTTTCTAGGCTTTTATTGAGTTCTACAGATATATTACCCGCAAATGCCATCTCTGATAAGGTAGTGAACAAGCCGCCATCAGACTTATCGTGATATGCTGATATAACTTTTTCTTTTAATAATTTTTGAATAAAATAAAAAAATAAAGAAATATCCGATGATTTATCTATTCTAGGAA
Organism: uncultured Gammaproteobacteria bacterium; assembly: GCA_913048065.1. GTDB lineage: Bacteria > Pseudomonadota > Gammaproteobacteria. The sequence goes on from CAJWVG010000018.1 coordinate 16,988, forward strand.
CATCTGGGTCAATAATTTGATGAACTTGATGTAATGCAGACCCGCCCAAACGGTCCCTTCCATCTCCTAAATCAATTAAAAAGAGTTCTCCGTGACCTTGTAGGGCAGGTGTAACATACTCATTAACATCGTCTATTGTGCTAAAAGCTGAGATCACTAAGCTTACAGGGCTTTCAACTTCATAGGTTTTTTGTTTTTTATTCCAAGATGTATTCATTGACAATGAATCTTTTCCAACTGGTATTGTGATATTATTAGCTATGCATAAGCTGCTGATTTTTTTTACTGCGGAATATAAACCTTCAATTTCATTTTGGTTTTTAGAAGATGCCATCCAATTCGCAGATAATACAATGTTGGATAGATTTTTTATATAAGCACAAGAAATATTAGTGATTATCTCGCCAAATGCAATTTCAACAGATGCTTCTGGGTTACTAATTGCAATAGATGGTCTCTCGCCCATAGTAATTACTTGTCCGTTCTTTGATCCTATATCAGACATCGTGATTCCTATATTTGAAACGGGCACTTGATTATGGCCAATCATTTGATCCCTTGCAACTAGTCCAGTGACAGAACGATCACCTATTGTTATAAGAAAACTCTTATCTGATACCGCTGGAATCATCAAAACATTTTTTACACAATCATCAAACTTTCCATAATTATATTCCTTATAATCATGCATATTTTGATAACCTTTAATTGTTATTGGTTTAATTGGAGGTTTACCAAGTAAATATTGCATTGGCAAGTCGATGATTTTAGTCTTATCATCAAGATCATAAACTGAAAGACTTCTTTTATTTGTCACCCTGCCAATAATCGAGAATGGACAATTTTCTCTAATACAAATGGATTCAAAGATCTTTTTATCTTTATTCTTTAGAATTATTACATAACGTTCCTGCGATTCATTACACCATATCTCTAAGGGAGTCATTGATTCTTGTCCTAATTGAATGTTTGACATCATTATTACTGCACCTTTATTAGATTCATTAACAATCTCAGGAACTGCATTACTTAGGCCACCTGCCCCGATATCATGTATACTCGCTATTGGATTCTTGGTGTCTAGCGCTATACATTGATTAATTACTTCTTGGCAACGTCTTTGAATTTCAGGATTATCTCTTTGAACAGAAGAAAAATCTAAATCCTCGCTACTTATTCCAGAGTCTAGAGATGATGCAGCACCACCACCAATACCAATTAGATAAGATGGGCCACCCAAGATTATTATTAAATCACCATCATTTAGTTTTTTCTTATTTAAATGATTATTTCGTATACCGCCAACCCCACCGGCAATCATGATAGGTTTGTGATAACCAATGCTTTTACAACTTGTTTCATTAAACTCGCATGTTCTAAAATAACCAAAAATATTTGGTCTACCAAATTCATTATTATAAGAAGCGGCGCCAATTGGAGCTTTAATTATTATCTCTAAAGAAGATTTAATTCTTTCCGGTTTACCTATAGATATTTTTTCCCATTTATTAATATTAAAAGGAATAGATAAATTAGATAAAGTATAGCCCGTGAAACCAACTTTTGGTATAGATCCTCTTCCAGTTGCACCCTCATCCCTTAACTCACCTCCAGATCCAGTTGCTGCTCCAGCATGAGGAGCAATTGCGGTAGGATGATTATGTGTTTCAGCTTTAATAATATAGTAACCATTTTCTTTCGTAGATTTATATTTTCTATTAATATCCACATGTAAAAATTTCAAATTATTTGACTTAATTATTGAACAATTATCTGTATAAGCTGAAACAATATTTTTATTAGATGGTCTATATGTATTTTTAATTAATTTGAATAGTGATGAGTCTTTTTGTTTATTTTTTTCTATAATGCTTGAATTAAACAACTTATGTCTACAATGTTCAGAATTAATCTGTGCAAACATCATTAGCTCGATATCATTCGGATTTCTTTTGAGTTTCTTAAATATATCTTTTAAATATGTAATCTCTAAATCACTCAAAGCAAGACCCATCCTTGAATTATAAGTCTTTATTTTAGAAAGTAGTATTTCATAATTATTATCAAAGCTTTTTATTATTTTTTCATTATATAAATAAGACTTGACTGCATTTCTTTTACAAAATATATTTTGAGTCATCTTATCGTAAATTAGATTTCTGTTTTTAAATACCAAATTGTAGGTTTTTTTATCATTTAATCGATATAGTCTAATTTGTTCTATCTTAAAACTATCATTAAATCCGCAATGTATAATAATTTGTTTTGCCTTATCACCCCATGGAGACAAATTTGAAGCTCTGCTTGAGACTAATATATCTGTTTCTACAATATCATTGTCACTAAAGGTAGCCTGACAATTTAATAGAGCACAAACTTTTTTATACTCATCATTAGACAAATCTCTATTATAATAGACCTTATATAAATATTGATAGTGAGCTACTGTTTTTGAGCTGTTTTTCTGTATCCTATAGAGATTACTATCTTTTCTGAGCAGCTTATCTAGTAATATGTGATAATTTTGAGACATATATTTCCTATATATTAATATAATTTCACAAATATTAATATTGCATATTGCTTATACATGATATT
>CAJWVG010000019.1 GCA_913048065.1 uncultured Gammaproteobacteria bacterium
AAAAAAATATACAAAGAATTGAAAAATAGAATGGATATTATCTCATTACTTCCTTTTGATACGCTCTCAAAAACTAAGATAGAAAAAACCTTAAGCTTGTGATGCATATTGTCATAAAACTGAAATAAACTTGACTTATATTTGACCTAAATTGATTATAAAAGATTCAAATTTTTATCACATTTATTGCATATAGTCTCAGCTACAATAACGGAACGCTCAAATAGATGGGCATTTAATGTTAAAAAACAATGAGGTTATATGAATAAATTATATAAATATTTCTTTTTAGGTTTGGTGGCTTTACCGCTTGCTGGTTTTACTGGCGGAGTAGTTAGTTCAGAGAAAGCATATGCCGCAACTAAATCTCCAAAGAAAGGATCAAGTGCAAACTTTTATGGCAGATTGTGGGTTCAATATGATAACTCAGATGCTTCAACCAGCAATAACGAAAATGTTGCATCCATTCGTGATAACGAAGGCATGGGTCGATTTGGAGTTAAAGGAAAATCATCAATTGGAAATGGATATGCTGTCAACTACAAAGTTGAATACGCAATAGATATCAATGATGGAACTTCTTCATCGGATTCGTCCAGTTCTTGTAATAATGCAAGAGACTGTCGTACTTTTAGTTTAAAGCAAGGGTGGTTAGGTGTATTAACCCCATTTGGTCAATTCAAAGTTGGTTCTATGGAATCGCCTTACAAATATATGGCTAAACATGATATTTTACACGATACTATTTCACAGGCACGAGATACGCGAATGATCTCACAAGGATCCATGTCGCACAGTTCATACTGGAGAGAATCTATCTATTATGAACTTAAATCTGGTGATTTTAAATTTGCTGCAATCTATGGACTAGGCGAAGCAGTCAATACAGTTTCGCAAGATGACTTTGGATTTGGTATTGAATATAAAAACTTCTTTATCCCGGGTTTTGATGTTGTTTATGCTAGAAACAAGGATGACAGTGTAACGGAAGCAGGCACTGCAGGCGATCAAGACTATAACGAGAAATTTACTTTAACCAAAACGTTTAAACTTGAAGGTAAACGTAAGGTAAAAGTCTGGTATATGCATGAAGATGTTGGTCTAGATAGTAAACTCTTTACTGGTGGTAATGCTGATGGTGAAGTTGATTGGTATGGTATTCAATATAAGTCCGGCCCAATGACTCTTCAATATTCTTACGGTGAAAGCGATGCATCAGAAGGTCCTACCTTCGACCGAGATGGTTATAACATAGGTATGCAATATAAATTATCTAAAACATCTAGAGTTTATATTGGACGCTCATCCAGTGAAGCAGGGTCAGGCGATGGTTCTAATTATAACATCAAATCTTACATGATTGGTCTAAGACACGATTTTTAAGATCTCCTCATTGAGATAGGGTTTAAGTATTTGTTTAATTTGTCTTTTTAATTTTCTCCATTTACTTAAACTTTATCTCAAATCAATTACTAATATCCGATTTCCATAAATAAAATTTGGAATGTCATATTATTAGGTAGATAATATATGCATGGATACCGAAAATAAAAAAACCGATAATAATATTACACTTGATCAGTTAACCGAAGTGCTGGACAGTGGTGCAATTATAAAAGCTCGCAATCTTTTAAATTCGCTATACCCCTCAGAAATAGCTGATGTCATAGAAAGCTCTCCCCGTAATAGACGAGATCTTATTTGGAAGCTGGTATCAAATGACAATAGGGGTGAAACATTAGCTGAATTAACCGAAGAAATCAGAGCTAATCTCTTAGATGAATTAATAGACAAAGACGGAACAGAAGGTTTGGTTACGATTGCTAAAAATCTAGATACAGACGACTTGGCAGACATAATCCAGTCTTTACCTAAGAATCTAACCTCTAAAACTATCAAAAGCCTGGATAAACAAAACCAGGATAGGTTAGCCAGAGTTCTTTCTTATTCCGATGATACTGCTGGCGGTTTGATGAATACTGATACGATTAATATTAGATCAAGTGTAACCGTAGAAGTTTTGCTGAAATATTTAAGAAGGTTGAAGAAGCTTCCTGAGCAAACAGATATTGTTTTTGTTACAGACATTATGAATAAATACTTTGGCTACGTTTCAATACAGGATTTATTGGTTGCAGATACTGGAACTTTTATCTCAGACATTATGATTAAGGACAATAATATTATTGACCCTAATACTAACCAGCATGAAGTAGCAAGGATATTTGAAAATGCAGATCTGGTATCCGCAGCTGTCGTTGACCGTGACGGAATATTATTAGGCAGAATCACAATTGATGATGTTGTAGACGTTATTCGTGAAGAAGCAGACGATACAGTTTTAAATATGGCAGGATTAAATAAAGATGATGATATTTTTGCACCAATCATACAAAGTACTAAAAGAAGATCTCTGTGGTTAGGAGCAAATTTAATTACAGCTATCTTAGCTGCAGCAGCAATAGGAATTTTTGAAGCTACGATTGAGAAAGTTGTGGCTCTTGCAATATTAATGCCGATTGTAGCAAGCATGGGCGGGATTGCAGGAATGCAAAGTTTAGCTTTAGTTATACGATCTCAAGCTTTAGACCAGATTGGTTCATCAAATTCAAAACTATTGATTGTAAAAGAAGCCTCCATAGGTATTTTGAATGGGATTTTATGGTCATCAGTAGTGGCTTTAGCTGTTTACTTTTGGTTTGAAAGTTTATTTTTAGGAATTGTGATTGCCTCAGCATTAATGATCAATTTAATTATCGGCGCCATTAGCGGAGTCAGCCTTCCACTTATTTTAACCAAGTTCAAAATAGATCCTGCCTTAGCAGGAGGGGTCATTCTTACAACAATAACCGATATTGTTGGATTCATTTCTCTCTTAGGTATTGCAACGATAATAATGTAAATCCTATATTAGAATATCGTAACACTCTAATAAATATTTATAAACATCTTATCCACAACTTGTAAACAAAAAAAACACAAGATATTGTGTTTCATAATCATTACAACCACAATAATTAGTGTTATAATTTAATCTTCACACAGGATGTAAAGAAGGAAGTATAACCAATAATGACAGAAGAATTACAGAATACTCACCTCAAAGAGTCGGTTGATCCACAAATCAAGCCCGATAACGCTAGCTTGTCCCCAATTCCAGGCAAATACAGAGTTATGAGAAGAAACGGAAAAGTTACATCTTTTGATCTAGATAAGATAAGCGTAGCTATGACAAAGGCATTTCTAAGTGTAGAGGGTAGTAGTGCTGCCGCATCTACCAGAATACATAATGAAGTAGAGTTATTGAGCACGAAGGTTGATACAGCTATCAAAAGAAGATTCCCTGAGGGCGGGGTTATACATATAGAAGATATACAAGACCAGGTTGAATTAGCAATAATGAGGGCAGGCTACCAAGATGTAGCAAGAGCATACGTTATATACAGAGAAGAGAGATCTCAGGCTAGAAGTCAAAACAAAATAGAGGATATAGAAGATCAACCAATAACCAAAGGTGTTTTGCTTAGCGATGGATCAACTCAAGCTTTAGACCTTGTTAAGCTTAAAAAAATTATCACAGAGGCATGTGCGGGGATTGATGATGTTTCAGCTGATACCGTATACGAATTAATTGATAAAAATATATATGATGGAATTAAAAAAGAAGATCTTTCTAGTTCTATATTAATATCGGTACGTCCGTTAATTGAAAAAGATCCTAATTATTCTTATGTAGTTGCTCGTCTACTCTTAAGTAGTTTATATGAGGAGGCTTTAACCTTTCTTGAATTTAATAAAGAAGCACCGACCCTTAAAGAGATTGGTAAAATTTATCCGACTTATTTTAAAATGTACATTCAAAAATCCATAGAATTAAAACTAATTGATAAAGAGTTACTTAATTATGATTTGGACTTCATTGCTAAACATATTGATGCATCGAAAGATATGACATTTACCTACTTAGGATTACAAACTTTATATGATCGATATTTCATTCATCATCAAGAGCAAAGGTTTGAACTGCCACAAGCTTTTTTCATGAGAGTTGCAATGGGTTTAGCTATTAATGAGAAAAATAGAGAAGAAAGAACTATTGAGTTTTATAATCTAATTTCATCATTTGATTTCATGTGTAGTACGCCGACACTATTTAATTCTGGAACACTTAGACCACAATTGTCCTCGTGCTATTTATCTACAATGCCTGATGATCTAAAAGGAATCTTTGAAGGCATAAGCGATGATGCTATGTTGTCAAAATTTGCTGGTGGACTAGGAAACGATTGGTCACAAGTTAGAGCCTTAGGTTCATATATTAAAGGTACGAATGGAAAAAGCCAGGGAGTTATACCTTTCTTAAAAGTCGCAAATGATACAGCCGTTGCTGTTAATCAAGGCGGTAAACGTAAAGGAGCAATGTGTGCATACCTTGAAACATGGCATTTAGACATTGAGCAATTTTTAGAGTTGAGAAAAAATACAGGTGATGATAGAAGAAGAACTCATGATATGAATACAGCTAATTGGATTCCAGATTTATTTATGAAAAGACTACATAATGATTCTGACTGGACATTATTTTCTCCAAATGATTGCGATGAGCTACATGATCTTACTGGTTTAGAATTTGAAAAGAAATATGAGGATTATGAAAGATTAGCCAAAGAAGGAAAAATTAGTAACTACAAAACAGTTAAAGCAGTTGATTTATGGAGAAAAATATTAAGCATGTTATTTGAAACAGGTCATCCGTGGATCACTTTCAAAGACCCATGTAACTTACGATCTCCGCAGCAACACGTTGGAGTAGTTCACTCATCTAATCTATGCACTGAAATTACTTTAAACACCTCTAAAGATGAAATAGCTGTGTGTAATTTAGGTTCTGTTAATTTAGCTGCTCACATAGATAAAAATAATAAACTGAATACAAAAAAACTTCAAAAAACAATAAGCACTGCCATGAGAATGCTAGATAATGTAATTGATTATAATTATTATAGTGTCGATAAAGCTAAAAATTCTAATTTAAAACATAGACCTGTAGGTTTAGGCCTCATGGGCTTTCAGGATGCTTTATATAAACTAAGACTTCCTTATGCTTCTGAAGAGGCTGTTAATTTTGCGGACGAAAGCATGGAGCATATCAGTTATTACGCACTTCAAGCATCCATGGAGTTAGCAAAAGAGCGAGGGCCGTATACAACATTTGATGGCTCATTATGGAGCCAAGGCATATTGCCAATAGATAGTCTAAAAGAACTTAAGAAAGTTAGAGGCAAATATTTAGATGTAAATATGGAACAAACTTTAGATTGGGATGATTTGAGAAAAGAAATTAAAACAAATGGCATTAGAAATTCAAATTCATTAGCAATAGCACCCACTGCTACAATATCAAATATTTGTGGTGTAGCTCAATCAATTGAACCTACTTATCAAAATTTATATGTGAAATCTAATCTATCAGGCGAATTTACAGTAATTAATCCTTATCTTATAAAAGATTTTAAAGAAGCAAATATATGGGATGAAGTAATGATTAAAGATTTGAAATATTTCGATGGTCAATTATCTTCTATCAGTCGTGTTCCTGATGATCTTAAATCGATTTATCAAACGTGCTTTGAAATAGATACAAGATGGTTGGTCGAGGCTGCTGCTAGAAGGCAAAAATGGATTGATCAATCACAGTCGTTAAATTTATATATACCAGATAGCGATGGAAAAAAATTAGATAGTGCTTATAAGTTAGCTTGGATAAGAGGGCTAAAAACAACATATTACCTAAGATCTTTGGGTGCTACACATGTTGAGAAGAGCACCGGAGACAATGAAGGTTCAAAACTTAACGCAGTAAAAAATAATAATGATACTAAACAATGTTTAATTGATGATCCAGAATGTGAGGCGTGCCAATGATTTATTTAACATCCATAATTATAATGATACTCGTGCTTGCTGTATACAGTATCTCAGGCATTATGCGTAACCGCGAAGAAAAAGAATTTAAAAAGAATATAATTGCTATTAATGAATGGCATCAACTGAATAGAGGTAATAAAGATGTATAACTGGGACGATCCAATCAACGAAGCTTTAAATAAACCAGAGCCAGTAGTTCCTACTGCAACAGAAAAGGTAGATATAACTTCATCAGATCAAATATCAGCAGAATCAACTGATGTTCTTGATCAAGGTTATACAGGAATGGAGAATTTAGAAAAAGGCGCGGGCAGGATTCAGGTAGATGATAAAGCAATAATAAACTGTAGAGCAGATTTAAATCAGTTAATCCCTTTTAAATACGACTGGGCATGGCAAAAATACTTAGATGGCTCAGCTAATCACTGGATGCCAGAAGAGATTCCAATGCATGACGATATTAAAGTATGGAATGACCCAAAAGCTTTAACCGAAGATGAGAGAAAAATTGTTGAAGTTAACCTTGGTTTTTTCTCAACTGCAGATTCATTAGTTGCAAATAATCTTGTATTAGCTGTATATAAACACATCACTAACCCTGAGTGCAGGCAATATTTATTAAGACAAGCATTTGAAGAAGCTATTCACACGCATGCTTACACTTATTGTGTTCAATCATTAGGTCTAGATGAAGGTAAGATATTTAATATGTATAGAGAAATACCTGCTGTTGCCACAAAAGCTGAATGGGCGCTTCCTTTTACTCAAAGCTTGGGAGATCCGACGTTTAGAACAGGCACTAAAGAAAATAATCAAAGATTGTTGAGGGATTTAATAGCCTTCTATGTTGTCTTTGAAGGTATATTTTTCTATGTAGGTTTTACTCAAATACTATCTATGGGTAGACGAAACTTACTTACAGGAGTTGCTCAACAATTTCAATACATCCTAAGAGATGAATCAATGCATATGAATTTTGGAATTGATGTAATTAATCAAATTAAAGCAGAAAACCCTGAGCTATGGAGTGAACAATTTCAGTCTGAAATGATAGATTTGATTAAAAAAGGTGTAGATTTAGAAACAAGATATGCTTACGATACTATGCCTAAGCCTATATTAGGGATGAACTCTAAATTATTCGAAGAGTACATTAAATTTATAGCTAACAGAAGATTTATACAGATAGGTTTGCCCGAACAATATCCTGGTGCAACTAATCCTTTTGAATGGATGTCTGAAATAATGGATCTCAAAAAAGAGAAAAATTTCTTCGAGACTAGAGTTACTGAATATAAAACTGGCGGACAATTAAAATTTGATTAAGCAATAGATGGCTTGCAACAGTTATTTTTTGACCAAAGTCACTGCGTCTGGTTTTTTAATTGTATACTTAAGTGCAAAATATATAGTTACTGTAAATAAAACCGTTGAGATAAGCGATTCATCGAAGAACGGAATACCTGCAACATAACAAGATAAAAGACCAGCAATACTTAAAGGGTACATTGAACCTGTTATCCATACACCAAAGTTAGTGATTATATAAAATAGTGTTGGTGAGATGAAAGATGCTATTAGCATAGACTTAATATTGAAACTTTTAATTATTGTTGGCATTAGTGCTGCAATTAAGACATATGCTCCATAAACAAAGACCATTGAACTATATATTCCAATATATAAATCACTAATTATTTGTGATGAGAGGATAACCAATATAGCTAAATATCTATTTTTTATTAAATATCCAGTAAACATTACTAGGGCAATCGTGGGCGTGAAGTTTGGTATTTCAGTAATTAACCTAGATGCTATGAGTAAGACAAATAAAGATGTTATTAGAACAATATTAGATTTCACAGTTTAAAAGCTCCTCATTATACTTATGTAGTAAGATCTACCTTCACTATTGTAATTATGCGCTTTTCTATATTTTTTATCAAAGATATTATTCATTTTAAGCTGAATAGTGTAGTCCTTATGATTATGCAAATATGTTACATTCATTTTAGAATGTCCACCAAGCACGTGACTATCGTAAATAGAATTATCACTCTTAGTTGATCCAATAAAAGAAATACCAATATTGTTTTTTTGGTTATATCGATAATTAACCTTGGCAACTATTTTATTTTCTGGTCTTCTAGATAATTGGACATTATTAGTAAGATCATCAGCCTTTATAAAACTATAGTCCAGTGCATAATTTAATTTATTAAATGTTCCATAATATCCAAGTTCAATGCCTTGAATTTTAGATCTATTAATGTTTTGCATAACAGAACCATCAGATTCAATTAAGTTAGTTATAGAATTACTAAATACACTAGCAATAAATGCATCATTTTTATTAACTTTATATTTCATAGATAGTTCTCTTGTAGTTGACTCTTCTGGTTCTAGATTGGGGTTACCGCCGTATCCAAATAAATCTGTTCCATCAGGTGATCTAAAAGATTTACCTATACCACCTATAAGTTTTATATTCTTATTTAATGAATATCCAATATTTAAATTACCAGTAAGAAAGTCACCATATAAGCTATGATTTATATGACGTGCACCTAAGTTAAAAAGTGTATCACTCAACATATATTCAGATTGAAAATAGAATTCTCGGATTGAATTACTTTTTCTAAAAGCTGTTCCATAAGATAGTTCATATAACGCTTCGTCAGTGATGGTTGCACCAAGAATGGTGTTAGTATTATATAAATTATAGAAATTCTTTTCTAAGGTGATTTCATTTGTTTTGGTATGGGTATAATCTGTTGCAGATGCACTCATCTGGTCAATTTTATTTTCTCTGTCTATAAAAACTATTCTAGACTTTGAATTTTCATAATTCTTATTCCATGTAAGTTTTGTATGTGAATCTTTATGATCTTGATTTAAATTTGAACCAAAACTATCATATTCTGTGTTACCATCACTTTGATAAAAATTTAATTCAAAAATATTATTATCATATGAATAGTTATAATCTATATTTAAGTTATCATTCTCATACCCATGATTTTTTGTTGAGCTTACTTTAGCTTTGTAACCATCCGTATTCATATTCATATAATTAATAGATAACTGATGGGAATTAAATGAAAAGTTTTTATTGAAACCGATTTTATTTGTTTCATCTCTACCTGTACTTAAAAATACTTGAGTTTTATTATCATTATAATTCTTTTTTGTAATTATATTAACTACCCCTCCAATAGTATCTCTTCCATAAAGTGTAGACATGCTCCCTTTTGATATTTCGATTCTATCTAACATTTCAACAGAAATATGCTGTATAGATGGTACACCTAATGTTCCAGGATTTAGTGCAACCCCATTTATTAAGACTTTAGTATGATTACTCTCAGTTCCCCTCATAAATATTGATTTTGTCTGACCATGACCACCATTGCTTCCTATACTAATGGAGCTGGAATGACTTAATATTTCATCCACAGATGTATAACCCAAAGATTGTATTTGATCTTGAGTTATAACTTCTACTGAACTTAGTGAATCAAATATGGTGGTTGTTCTTTGGGATGGACTGACGACTATTTCACTTAATTTTGAATCGGCTATTACTGAGCTAGCATAATTTATTGCTAGCAGTATAACTGCGTATTTTATCTTATTCATAATGCTCCTTTTGTTAAAAAGGACACATTCGCAATTTGAACTGATAACGAGTATCAGAATAACCCAATTGCAAAAGCATCCGCCGCTTTCTGGGCAATCTCATTATTTGGCATTCGGACTGTTATACCGTTGCGGGGGCAGTGTCAGAATTTATTACTGACTTTCCCAAATCAATGAGTGTAATTAGTTTTTTATACCAATCCCTCGAGATAGTATCATTAATGCAGATAAAAACAAAACGATTATTAAAATAAAAATAATCGACAAGGAGAGAACAAGACTTGTTTCTTCAAGGCCAAGGAAAGCTAATCTATAAGCACTAATAATATATGCTATAGGATTGAATATTGAAATATCTTGCCAAATTTGCGGTAATGCAGCTATAGAATAAAAAGTTCCCCCTAAATATGTCAAAGGCGTTAAGATAAATGTTGTTACAATGTTTATATCATCAAAACTTTTAGCATAAATTGCATTAATAAACCCTGCTGTTGAAAATAAAAATGCAGTCATGAAAGTAATTAATAATACTAACCAAGCATTGGCGATTGGAATATTTGTAAATAGTGTTGTCACCAGATACACGGCCACGCCCACCACAAAAGCACGCATCACGCCTCCAGTTATATACCCAAGCAAAATTATTGAGTTTGGCACTGGTGAAACTAAAAGCTCTTCATGATTTTTCTGAAATCTTGAGCTATAAAATGAGCCAACAACATTCATATATGAATTTGAGATGATAGGCATTATAATCAAGCCTGGTATTATATAGTCCACATAATTAAAATCATCAATACTTCCTATTCTATCCCCAATGAAATTTCCAAAAATCGTAATATATAAAAATATAGTAATAACGGATGGTAAAATTGTTTGTACCCAAATTCTTGCAAATCTTACGAATTCTTTTCTCACAATTGTTTGGTAAGCTATTAAAAACTCTGTTTTCATATTGTTATCTCTTCCTTGGTTAAATCCATAAATAATTCTTCAAGTTTATTTCTTTTGCTAATTATATTTACAACATTTATTCCTAATGATTTTAATTTATCAATTAGATCTGTAACTGAAATACCATCATTCACTGTTATTTCACATGTCTTATAGTCAGTTTTTTTAAAAATTAATCCATTAGCTTTAATTTCCTGATGGATATCTTCAGCTGTTTTTACTATATATGTATGTTTTTTCTTCATATCAAACACTTCATCCATTGTAGAATTTTGAATAATGTTCCCTTTATGAATTATTGCAAGGTTTTTACATAATCTTTCAGCTTCTTCTAGATAATGAGTTGTTAAAATTATAGTAACTCCTTGACTATTGATTTCTTGAAAGAAATCCCACATTGTTAAACGTAGTTCAGTGTCAACACCAGCAGTTGGCTCATCCAAAATTAATATTTTTGGACTATGTATAAGAGCTCTTGCTATCATTAGTCTTCTTTTCATTCCTCCAGATAACTCTCTTGGAGTGTTTTTTCTTTTATCCCAAATACCTAATTGATTAAAAAGAGTATAAGTTCTTTTTTCAGCATCTTTTTTATCTATTCCAAAGTAACCTGCAACATTAATCATTGTTTCTTCAATTGGGATAAATTGACATAAATTATATTCTTGAGGCACTAACCCAATATTACGTTTTGCATAGTCCGCTTCTTTTGTTATGTCTTTCCCTAAAACATTTACTCTTCCAGAGGTAATCCTAACTAATGATGAAATTATTCCAATAACCGTAGATTTCCCAGCACCATTTGGGCCTAGAAAAGCAAATAAATCACCTTTTTTGACTGTGAGGTTAATATTATCAAGAGCTTGAACATTATTCCTATATATCTTATTTAGTTTAATTATTTCAAGAGCATTTTCCATTTCATACACCTTTTAAAACCTGTTTTTTCCTTAAATTCATTGACAATAATCTATAGTTACGTAAACTTATCGAGTTATAACAGATAAACAACATGCTTATCAAGTCTATAATGATATATCGCATAGGGGGACAAAAATATGAGCCATACATCTTATGAAAATGCTAGAGCAAGAGTACAACGAAGTGAATTAGCAGTACCAGGATCCTCACCCAAAATGTTTGAAAAAGCATTAAAATCAGCAGCGGATTTTATCTTTTTAGATCTAGAAGATGCTGTCTCGCCTAATGATAAGATAACAGCCCGTGAGAACGTCATAAAGGCCTTGAAAGAAATGGATTGGAGAGGGAATGGTAAAACCATATCAGTAAGAATTAATGGCCTAGATACACATTATATGTACAGGGATGTTGTTGAGATAATGTGCCAAGCAGGTGAATTTGTAGATACCTTATTAATACCTAAAGTCGGCGTTCAGGGAGATGTATATATGGTAGATTGCATGGTAAATCAAATAGAACAAGAAAGAAAATTGGAGAATAAAGTTGGCTTAGAATGTTTAATAGAAACAGCACTAGGCATGGTGAATATCGAAGAGATTGCTCAGTCATCTAAACGGTTAGAAGCTTTACATTTTGGAGTTGCTGATTACGCTGCAAGTCTAAGAGCAAGAACTGTAGTAATAGGTGGCTTGAATCCAGATTATCCTGGCGATCAATGGCATCATGGACTTGCTAAACTTGTTGCTACATGTCGTGCTTATGGGTTGAGACCTATAGATGGACCATTTGGTGACTTTAATGACCCTGATGGTTATATAGATGCTGCTAAAAGAGGTGCTGCAATTGGAATAGAGGGCAAATGGGCTATACACCCTTCTCAAATAGAACATGCCAATGATGTATTCTCTCCTCCAGCAAAAGAAGTTGAAAAAGCACATAGAATAATAGAAGAGCTTGCAAAAGCAGCTGCAGAAGGCAAGGGTGCTGCACAGTTAGATGGTAGGATGATAGATGCTGCATCAGAGAAGATGGCAGAAAATATTATAAATATAAATAATTTAATACAATCTAAAAAATAATGAACATACACGAATATCAAGCTAAAGAAATATTGTCAAAATTTGGAGTAGCTATCCCAAAAGGCGGTGTAGCATATAGCCCTGAAAATGCAAAAGATAAAGCTACTGAATTAGGTGGGGACATGTGGGTTGTCAAAGCTCAAATTCACTCGGGAGCAAGAGGGAAAGCAGGAGGCATAATTGTATGTAAAAGCCAACAAGAGGTATCTGATGCTGCAAATACACTTCTTGGTAAAACATTAGTCACGAATCAAACTGGACCAGAAGGTTTAACAGTTCAAAGAATTTATGTTGAGGAAGCATCTGACATAAAAAAAGAATATTATCTAGGATTAGTCTTTGATAGAAGTACAGAAAGTATTATGGTCGTAGCCTCATCAGAAGGTGGAATGAGCATAGAAGAGATTGCCAAAGATAAACCTGAATCTATTATAAGAGCAAAAGTCGAAGCAGCTGTTGGAATGCAAAGTTTTCAAGCAAGAGAAATTGCATTTGCATTAGGGTTAGAGGCTAAGGCAATATCTCGATGTGCTGCGGCAATCTTGGGGTGCTATAAAGCATTTGCAACATCTGATGCGACCATGGTAGAAATTAATCCATTAGTTTTAACTGGAGATGATCATATTCTTGCACTGGATTGTAAAATGTCTTTTGATGATAATGCTTTATATAGAATTCCCCATATAGCTGAGCTTAGAGATAAAACACAAGAAGACTCAAAAGAAACATATGCACATGATAGAGGTTTGAATTATATAGCGCTAGATGGAGATATTGGAAACATAATCAATGGTGCAGGTCTTGCAATGGCATCAATGGATATGATCCAGTTAGCTGGAGGAAAGCCCGCAAACTTTCTTGATGTTGGAGGTGGTGCAACACCAGAGAAATTTGTTAAAGCATTTAAATTAATTTCTAGCGATCCAAATGTGAAAGTTATTCTAATTAATATATTTGCTGGAATAAATAGGTGTGATTGGGTAGCTCAAGGTATAGTTGATGCGCTTAATCAAATTACTATTCAACAACCATTGGTCATCAGACTTGCAGGAACAAATGTTAATGAAGGTATGAAAATTTTAAAAGATAGTAAAATAGATTACATTGAGGCATCAACACTAGAAGAAGCTGCAAATAAAGCTGTTCAAGCACTTAAAGGTTTGGAGAAATAATAATGGCCATATTGATTGATAAGAAATCAAAAATAATCATACAAGGGTTTACTGGTAAAATAGGAAGCTTTCATGCAGAAGAAATGATTGAGTATGGAACTAATGTGGTAGGTGGAGTGACACCAGGTAAAGGTGGCCAAACTCACTTAGACCGTCCAGTATTTAATACTGTTAAGGATGCAGTTCAAGAAACAGGGGCAGATTGCAGTATATTATTTGTACCCCCGGCATTTGCTGCAGATTCAGCTATGGAAGCGGCTGACGCAGGAATAAAAACGCTCGTGGCTATAACAGATGGTATACCTGCTCATGACATGATAAAAGTTAAAAGATATATGCGTAGATATAAAAACGAAGAAAGAATGACTATGGTAGGTCCAAACTGTGCCGGTGTTATAAGCCCAGGAAAATGCATGTTGGGTATTATGCCAGGACACATATATAAAGAGGGCAATGTTGGAGTTATTGGTAGATCGGGAACCTTGGGTTACGAAGCGGCTCAGCAAATGAAAAATTTAGATATTGGAATATCAACAAGCGTAGGTATAGGCGGAGATCCTATAAACGGTAGCGCTTTCAAAGACCATCTTGCTAAGTTTGAGCAAGATGATGAAACTAAGGTAATTTTAATGATTGGAGAAATAGGTGGACCACAAGAAGCTGAGGCGGCAGAATATGCGAAAGCAAATGTAACCAAACCAGTTATTGCATATATAGCTGGACTCACAGCGCCTAAAGGAAAAAGAATGGGTCACGCTGGAGCTATTGTTAGTTCAAAAGGTGAATCAGCATCTGATAAAGTAGAAATACTACAAGCAGCCGGCATAACAATAGCAAAGAACCCATCAGTCATTGGCGATACAGTTGCCGCAGTTCTAAAAAATCTCTAATAAGGTGAATATGTTGGGCCTTATTGATATAGGAGCTAATTTAACACACCCAGAGCTATATAATCAGTTAGATAGAATTGTAAATAATTTAAGGGCTGAAAATATTGAAAAAGTAATAATTACATCATCTAATGTCAGTGATACACATACTGCATTAAAAATTATCGATTTATATCCAAATCTGTTTTACACAACTGTAGGCTTTCATCCACATAATGCAAAAGATTTTTCTTCGGTTGCCCTAGAAGAGATTAACGACTTACTATCTAAAGATAATGGAATTGATAGAATAGTTGCAATTGGCGAATGTGGTCTAGATTTTTATCGTGAGTATTCAACAAAAGAACAACAAAAATATTGTTTTATAGAACAGTTGAAGCTTGCAAGTACTTTATCAAAACCTATTTTTTTACATGAAAGACTTGCGCATAAAGATTTTGTAGATATTTTAAAAAGTTATATCGATAGTATTCAAAATAGTGTTGTACATTGTTTCACGGGAACAAAAGAAGAGCTAAAAGTATATTTAGATATGGGTTGCTACATTGGAATTACTGGTTGGATAAGTGACTTAAATAGAGGCAAACATTTACATAATCTAATCAAATATATTCCAGAAGATAGATTAATGATTGAGACAGATTCACCTTACCTGATTCCTCACAACATACCTTTTGAGCATAATGGGATAAATGAACCATCTTTCTTAAAATTTGTTGCTCAATCTATTTCAGAGTGTTTAAATAAAGATATAAATGTAATTAAAGAGCTTACAAATAAAAATACCAAAAGATTTTTTTCAATATGAATAATAATAAATTCAATCCGTTAGAATTACCCTCGGGTAAAAAGAGACTATTACTTCATTCTTGCTGTGCCCCATGTTCAGGAGACATAATGTACAAACTTAAAGAGTCTAATATAGACTTTACGGTATATTTTTATAATCCTAACATTCATCCTCATGAGGAATACGTTCTAAGGAAGGAAGAAAATAAAGTTTTTGCTAAAAAAAATAACATTCCTTTCATCGATGCTGATTATGACCCACGAAATTGGTTTACACTGACTAAAGGTATGGAGATGGAACCAGAAAGAGGTAAAAGATGCTCTGTTTGTTTTGATATGAGATTTATAAAAACTGCCGAATATGCCATCGATCATGGGTTTGATGCTATATCTAGTACGCTAGGTATATCGAGATGGAAAGATATGGAACAAATAAATAAATCAGGTGATTATGCAGCATCCAAATTTACAAATCTAATTTATTGGAAATATAATTGGCGAAAAGAAAATGGATCACATCGGATGATAGAAGTATCAAAGCAAGAAAAGTTTTATATGCAAGAGTATTGCGGATGTGTCTATTCGTTGAGAGATACCAACGAATGGAGAGTCAAAAATAATAGGTCAAAGATTGAAATAGGCAAAAATTATTATAGCTATCTAGATAAAAAAACCACCAATAATTAACAAGCCTATTAGACTCAGCCAAGCTAATAAAGACCTTGAGATTACTGATTGTGTAAATATAATTTTATTTAAGAGCGCATTCTCTTTATCTTCATTAGATAAAATAATTGATGATTTGCCTATCGTATTTATTAAATTTATATTTGAATCATATATATCTTTACCTTTTTTGATCTTTTTCCATGTCTTCATACATTGTTCAAAATCTGCAACAACAGCAAATGAAAATGCACATAACCTTATTGGGACATAATCAATCAAAGCAACAATTAATTTTATATTTTTCTTTGATTTCTGATCAATCTTAATATGATTACTATAGATAAAATAATCTAAAACTACATAAGCAAGACTTCCTGAAGGTCCTAATATAAGGAAACAAAACATAACACTAAATATATTTCTAACTGAATTATAAAATATATTATCAACGATATCATCCATGCTGTCTTTATTAGAAGCATTTGCAGCCAGAATGTAATTAAACCTAGCTATCTCTTCTACTTCATTATTTGAATTGATTTTGAATTTAAGATCATCTATCTTCTGAATAAACTCATTAGGTTTTAGACAGTAAACTAATATTATTAAACTTATGATAAATGAAAAAAATGAATGTAAGTAATTATCTAAAAGATAAGTTATTATTGAGAAGAAAAAAATAATTATAATTGGGAAAGAAATATATAAATAATATTTAGTATCAATATAATCTTTAGTAAATGATTTGTACTTATCAAATGTCATGTCTATGACCATTGTATCTTTCATATTGGATATTGGATCATATATATATTCAATTATGAGTGCGAAAATTATTAGTAGTGCTGTAATCATTTCTAATCTTTAATTTTATCCCATTCAAAAAATGATCCTGGATCTTCCTTTCTGTCAGGAGAAATTTCATTATGACCTATTATATTATTATCAGTAATTTTAGGATAACATAATTTTATTGCAGCTATTACCTCATTTAGTTTTTCATACTGTATATCTGTGTATCTAGAGATTGGTGTACCTTCAAGCTCAATGCCGATAGAAAAGTCATTAAAATTTTTTCTCCCTTTATAGTGAGATACTCCCGCATGCCAAGCCCTTAGATTAAATGGAACTAATTGGATTATTGTACCATCTCTTCTAACTAATAAGTGCGCAGATACTTTTAGGTCGACTAGTGATTCAAAAGAAGCATCTTTTGTAACATCTAGTTTATTTTGGAATAAATCTATAATGTAATTATTATCATAAACTCCTGCTGGCAGGCTTATGCAGTGTATAACTATAGTATCAATATCAATATCAATAGGTCTAGCATCACAATTACTGGAACATTGGTAAGTTATATTATCTATTAAGTATGTATTTGTATTAATTTTAAGCATTTTTTATATAAGAACCATGCGTTCGCTGATATCATATTAGTTATTCTTAATTATGCCAAATTTTTTAATTAATACAGATATAAAATTACAAAATATCATCACAAATCTCAAAGATTCTAGTGTAATTGGTTTAGACACTGAGTTTATACGTGAGTCTACTTATTATCCTCAATTAGCTTTATTGCAGTTAAGCGATAATTCTAATAACTACTGTATTGATATATTAGAGATTCAAGACAATCAGCCTATTGCAGATTTGCTAGGAAATGAAGATATTATAAAAGTCATACATTCCTCTAAGCAAGATTTAGAAGTTTTGTATCACTATTTTGGCTGTTATCCAATAAATCTTTTTGATACCCAAATTGCTTATAATTTATTATCACCTGAAATTAGCATCAGTTATTCAAATCTTGTTAAAAAATATTGTAACATTGAACTAAAAGAAGGGTCATGGCGAACAGACTGGCTTAAAAGACCACTTTCTGATGAAAAAATTGAGTATGCAGCAAATGATGTTAAATATTTGATTAAACTATATGAAATCTTAAAAAATGAATTAATTTTGAATGATAGGCTAGATTGGTTTATGGAAGAGCAAATAATTGATTTGAAAATGTCTAATATTATAACTGACCCTGAATTATCATGGAAAAAAATTAATTTACCATCGAACCTACAAAGTAGTCAGTTGGATAATATAAAAATATTATCAAAATGGAGAGAGCAAAAAGCAATAGAAAATAATTTGCCAAAAAGGTGGATCTTTAGTGATAGTGAATTAATAAAGATTGTTACTGCAAAAACAGACAAATTAGATTATGTACTAAAAAATATAAAATATTCACCAAATACTGAAGATGAAAATTTTATCAAAAGTATTATCGGATTAAAATGTAATGAAGAAATGATATCCAAAAAAAGCATGGATCCTTCTTTATACAACTTAAGAGCGTCGAAATGCCAAAAAACTCTCGAAGAAGTATGTCTAAAATATAATATTGCATCAACTCTGATAG
>CAJWVG010000020.1 GCA_913048065.1 uncultured Gammaproteobacteria bacterium
TGATCAAAATTTACATTTATTCCAGAAGTTTCGAAATCATAAAATACATAATTCATTTATATTCTCATTTATATATAGTAATATAATTTTAATTATACATCATCATAGTGAAAAAAAAATATACATCATCAGACATTGAAGTCCTCAAAGGTATAGAGCCTGTTCAGAAAAGACCGGGCATGTACACTGATACATCTACTCCGAATCATTTAATCCAAGAACTTATTGATAATAGTGTTGATGAAGCAATATCCGGATTCTGTGATGAAATCATTATAAGGCTGCATGAGGATTATTCAGTATCTGTGGAAGATAATGGTAGGGGGATGCCTGTAGATTTGCATCCAAAACATAAAATTCCTGGTGTTGAAGTAATAATGACAAATTTACATTCGGGAGCAAAATTTTCAGAAAAAAACTATAAATATTCTGGTGGACTGCATGGTGTAGGAGTATCTGTGGTAAATGCATTATCAGAATCTTTATCATTAAAAATAATTAGAAATGGAGATAATAAAGAATATTCAATGGTTTTCAATAATGGAAAGCTTAGTAATAAACTTAAATCATCAAAGAAAATATCCAAAAAAAAACAAGGAACCACCGTGAAATTTAAAGCTGATGAGAAGTATTTTGATACTTTAGATATAAACATAAAAGATTTAACTCATCTTGTTAAAGCTAAGTCAATTTTACAGCCAAATTTGAAACTAATCTTAATTGATGAAAAATATGGAATGGGTGAACAAGAGTTTTTTCATGATGGTGATCTTAAAGAATATTTAATTAATGCAAATAATATTTCCGGAGATTATTTACCTGATAAATCTTACCATGGAACGATTGATGGTGACACCTATAAGTTAGAATGGTCTGCTTTATGGCTTTTGGAGCCATCGGACCCTCTTCAAGAAAGTTATGTTAATTTAATACCCACCGCATATGGAGGGACTCATGTAAACTCATTCAGAGCAGGCTTAATTGAAGCAATGCGTGAATTTTGTGAAAGAAGGAGTCTTTTGCCAAAAAATTTAAAACTATCTCCCGAAGATATATGGAAAAATGTTTCTTTTATTTTATCATTTAAAATGAGTAACCCACAATTCTCCGGACAAACCAAGGGAAAGCTCCAGTCTAATCATTTATCATCAATGTTAACAGCACAGTTGAAGGATAAATTTGAGTTATGGTTAAATAAACATACAGAAGTAGGGGATAGAATTGCAGAGATTGCAATTAAAAATGCTCAGGCACGTTTATTATCATCTACCTCAGATTCAAAGAAAACAAACACAAAGTCTATCCTATTACCAAGTAGATTATCTGATTGTACTTCTAAGGATAGTTCAGTATCAGAGCTATTCCTTGTTGAAGGAGATTCAGCTGGAGGCTCGGCTAAACAAGCAAGAGATCGGTCTTGTCAGGCTATTCTTCCATTAAGAGGTAAAATTTTAAATACGTGGGAATTATCTTCAGATAAAATCCTCGATTCCAAAGAGGTAAAAGATATTAGTGTATCAATAGGAGTGGATCCTGGATCAGATGATATAAGTAAATTGCGTTATGGCAAGATATGTATTTTAGCTGATGCTGATTCAGATGGATTGCACATTGCTACACTATTAACTGCTCTTTTCTATAAACATTTCAAATCATTAATAGAATCGGGACATATTTATATAGCTAAACCTCCATTATTTAGAATTGATTATAAAAAAGAAACACATTATGTTGTTGATGAAAATGAAAAAGTTAAATTACTTAAAAAACTTAAAATTGATGATAATCATCCTCAAGTTTCTATAACTAGATTCAAAGGTTTGGGTGAAATGAATCCTACACAATTGAGAGATACGACATTGTCTAAGAAATCAAGAAAACTTATTGAGTTGACAACATCTTCAGGCAATAAAGACACAATCTTAATGGACATGCTTTTATCTAAAAAGAAATCACCTGATAGAAAAATATGGCTCGAAAAAAAAGGAGATCTCGCTCAGATTGATTAAGATATGGATATAGATTTAGAAAAAATAATAAAAGACTCCGATAAAACCATAGAAAGACTTCCTGTCAAAGATTTTTCCGAAAGGGCTTATTTAAACTATTCTATGTATGTAATTTTAGATAGAGCTTTACCTAATATCTCAGATGGATTAAAACCAGTACAGAGAAGAATCTTATATGCAATGAACGAACTTGCACTAACATATACTTCAAAATTTAAAAAATCAGCTAGAACTATTGGTGATGTTTTAGGAAAATTTCATCCCCATGGAGACACTGCATGTTATGAAGCAATGGTTATGTTAGCTCAAGACTTTTCTTATAATCACCCTTTTATTGAAGGACAAGGTAACTGGGGTACACAAGATGATCCAAAATCATTTGCAGCAATGAGATATACAGAGTCTAGGCTTACAAGATTTTCTAATATCTTTCTTGATGAAATTAATATGGGTACCGTTAAATGGGCGCCAAATTTTGATGGGACACTAGATGAACCTAAAACATTACCATCTAAAGTACCAAATATTTTAATCAATGGAAGTTCAGGAATCGCGGTCGGAATGTCTACAGACATACCTTCTCATAACTTGAAAGAAACTCTTGATGCAGTTATAGCTCTTCTGGATAAACCAAAATTATCGATAAATGATTTACGGAAAATTATTCTTGGCCCTGATTTTCCAACAAAAGGAGAGCTACTATTAAATGAATCAGAGTTGGAAGAGATATATAAATCAGGGACAGGGAATGTAAAACTTAGAGCTACATATAAAGTTATTGGCAAAGAAATAATAATCGATTCTATTCCATATCAAGCAAATACAACTAAAATAATCGAACAAATACAAGATCAAATATATCTCAAAAAATCAATATTCATAAGTAGTGTGCTCGACGCTTCCGATCAAGACAACCCTGTTAGAATTCTACTAAAAACGAAAGGTAGAAGTTATAATCCAGCAGATATTATGTCCCATTTATTCTTTACCACTGATTTAGAAAAGAGTCTGAGAGTAAATCTAAATATGATAGGTTTAGATGGAAAGCCGCAAGTAAAAAATCTACATCAAATATTATCAGAGTGGATTAAATATCGACTGAGCACTATCAAAAATAAATTATCATGGCAATTAGCTAAGATAAAAAGACGCATTCATATTTTGGATGCTTACATTATTGTGTACAACAATTTAGATAAGATTATAAAAATAATTAGGAATGAGGACGATCCTAAGAAAAAACTTATCAAACTGTTTAAGTTTTCAAATGAACAATATGAAGCAATTATTAATCTGAAAATTAGAAATCTGGCTAAGCTACAAGAAAAAAATATTATTAATGAATTGAAAGAATTAAAGACTAACGAGAAGACAATTACATCATTATTAAACTCTAAAGCTAGACTTAAAACATATTTAAAATCAGAATTAAATGAGATAATAAAAAACTTTTCAAGAGAGAGAGGAACAAAAATATCCAATGGCATCTCATCTAAGGCTATAGAAGTTAAGCAAATAATCACGTCTGACCCTATAACATCTGTCTTATCAAAAAATGGATGGATTAAGTTTTCTAGAGGACACGATATTTCAAAAAAACAGTTCACTTTTAAAACAGGTGATGAATATTTATTACACGAACAAACTTACACTGATAGACCATTGGTATTTATCGATGAATTAGGATATGTCTATAATTTAGATTCCACAAACATAGCAATTTCAAGGGGACAAGGTGATCCTTTGAGCAAGTATTTTCAAATACAGGATGGTATTCATATTGTGGGGATGCACTCTTTAACTGAAAATTTATGTATATTAACCATGACAAACCTTGGGTATGGGTTTATATGTTTACATGATGATCTTATTGTCAAAAATAAAAAAGGTAAAACTCTTCTTAGAACTAAAGATTCTTATGCTATTAAATCTAATAATGTTGATCTCGATAATGATACGCATTATCTAATAATTACTAGTGATAACTATATGATTATTAGTTCATTGAAAAAAATACCAATATTATCTAAAGGTAGGGGTGTCAAACTTATCAACATCCCTAAATCAAGTAATGAAACCATTGTTTTTTCAGGTGTATTACGAAAAGGACAGTCTTTGTTATTTAGTTATGATACTAAAAGAAGCAAAAAATTAGACTATGATGATCTTAGCCCGTTTATTATGGAAAAAAATAGAAGAGGTAAGAAAATTGATAAAAAGTTTTTGCTTGAAAAAGGTAAAACAACCTATAATATTGAATAGAGGAATAATATGAAACGCATTTTCTTTTTTATAATAACAAACATTGCAATACTGCTGGTATTGAGTATATTCCTCAGCCTTACTGGTTTTACGGGCATTTTACAAAGCAATGGTGTAGACCTAGATTATGATTCATTAATGCTATTTTCTCTAGTATTTGGCATGGGTGGCTCCTTTATTTCATTGTATATGTCTAAATGGATGGCAAAGCGTATGGCTGGTGTGAAAATCATCAATGAGCCTTCCAATGAATTTGAAAAATGGTATTTCAATGTTGTCAAAAAGCATTCTCAGATATTAGGTATAAAAATGCCAGAAATCGGTATTTTCCCGTCTGAGGGACCTAATGCTTTTGCCACTGGTGCCTCAAAAAACAGTTCTTTGGTTGCTCTTAGTTCTGGATTAGTAAATAGTATGAATAAAAATGAGATAGAGGCCGTCATAGGACATGAAATGAGTCATATAGCCAATGGTGACATGGTAACGCTCAGTCTCATACAAGGAATTGTTAATGCTTTCGTTATATTTTTCTCTAGAGTGATAGGACATTTTGTTGATAGAGTTATTCTAAAAAATGATAGAGGTTATGGAATAGGTTATTTCTTTACGGTAATATTCGCCCAAGTCGTACTTGGAATACTTGCTTCAACAATTGTTTGTTGGTATTCAAGACGTAGAGAATTTCGTGCAGACTATGGAGGTGCACAATTAACCTCTAAAGAATCAATGATTAGTTCCTTGAGAGCCCTAGAGAGATTTTCAGCAGCTAAGTTACCAGATCAAATGTTAGCCTTTGGAATCTCAAATAAAGGACAGACATCAACTTTACAAAAACTTTTTTCGACTCATCCTCCATTAGCTAAGAGAATACAGCAGTTGCAAGAAACAGAGATTATTGCATATACTGATGAACAACAAGCAAGTTAATGGCTGATAACTCTGCCCTCCTTAAAAATGGAAATAAGATACTCATTGAAAATGAGCCATATCTGGTTATAGAAAATGACTTTGTTAATCCAGGGAAAGGTCAAGCTTTTACTAGAGTGAAGATTAGAAATCTACTAAATAAAAAAATTTTAGAAAAAACAATAAAAATTGGAGAGTCTATTCAAGAAGCTGATGTATTGAATACAAAAATGCAATTTCTGTATAAAGACAACGAAACATATTTTTTCATGAATCTAGAAACATATGAACAGTCTGAGGTCATTAGTGATATTCTAGATGAAAATTCCAAATGGTTAATTGATGGTGATGAATGTGATGTAATAATATGGAATAATAAAATTATACAAGTAGATCCACCAAAGTTTGTCAATGTAACTATTAAATCCACTATTGATGCAATTAAAGGTGACACCGTATCATCAACATTGAAGGAAGCAGAGTTAGATAATGGACAAACCATAATGGTCCCTATTTTTATTAAAGAGGGTGAACAAATACGAATTGACACTGAAAATAATGAGTATTCTTCCCGAGTAAAGTCATGACAAGCATTAAGAATAAAAAAAAAGCAGCTCAACAAGCTTTTCAAGATGCTAAAGTAAGAAAAAATGCTAAAATTATTTCCGTATTATTTTGGTTTGGGGCTAGTCTATATATCTATTCTAATGATGTTGGATTCTCAGATGTTTACTCTTGGAAACCTTTTGTATTTTTTATTATAGGACCTATTTTTTCAGCTTTAGTATTTGGAAATATTATTTATTATCTTCAAAAAATAATAGAAAAATCTTTGATTACACTACTTGCGCCTAGAAGACCAGAATTAATACCTCCTCTAATAGTTGTAATATTCTTTTGTTCTTTAGTAGCTATATTTCTAGCAATATTTGAATTTACTAAATTACTCCAGTTCATTCTACATTAATAATGGATAGAAATTTTGAACTAAATGAAGATTTTAAAGAAATAATATCTTTATTTGAAAAATCTAACAAAAATATCTTTATTACAGGAAAGGCTGGCACTGGCAAATCTTCATTAATACGTTATATCAAGAAAAACTCTAAAAAAGAAATAGTAATCTTAGCTCCAACAGCTATAGCTGCCTTGAATGTAGATGCTAAAACGATTCATTCATTTTTTAATTTACCATTCCATGTTATTACTGATCATGATATTAAAAAACACTACAACAAGAGATTAATAAATAGAATAGATGCTATTTTAATCGATGAAGCATCTATGTTGAGACCAGATATTATAGATGCTATAGATTTGACACTTCAACTTACAAAGGGCAATAAAAGGCCTTTTGGGGGTATTCAGATTGTTCTAATAGGAGATTTATATCAATTACCACCAGTCATCACGAATGACGAAGAGGATGTTATGAATAAACTATATCCTGATGGCCATTTCTTTTTCAATTCTAATGTAATTAATAAGATTGATTTAATCAAATTTGAACTCAAACATGTTTATAGACAAAGTGATGAGGAACTTATTAGCTTATTAGACAAAGCTAGAAATGCTACCTTAAATAATAATGATTTAGAAATATTTAATGAACGAGTGGTAGAAGATGATTTTATTGCGTCAGAAGAAATATTAACTTTATCTACTAACAATTATAAAGTTAATACAATCAATAGTATTAATTTGAGAAACATAGATTCAAAAGAATATGTATATGAAGCTGAACTTGATGGACAATATTCTGGTAGCCCAGTTGACAAAAGTCTCAAATTAAAAGTCGGCGCACAAGTTATGTTGGTCAAGAATGGAGCTAACTGGGTTAATGGCACCCTAGCAACAATAGATAAGCTTTCAAACACAGAAATCCATATTAAAGTTAAAGGAAAAGTATATAAATTAGAAAAAGAGAAATGGGAAAGATTTGAATATAAAATATCAAATAATAAAATAATAACTTCGGTTAGTGCTACTTTCACACAATACCCTTTAAAGTTAGCTTGGGCCGCTACTATACATAAATGTCAAGGGCAGACTTTTGAAAATATTATTATAGATATGGATTTTGGAGCTTTTGCTCATGGTCAAACATATGTTGCCTTGAGCAGGGTGATGTCTTTAGATGGACTTTACTTAACTAAGTCTCTGAAGACTTCTGACTTTATTTTTAATTCCCAAATTAGAAACTTCCTATCTTATTAAATAATATAAATTAGATGTTATTAGAAATTATATAAAAACCATATATGAGTATTACGATATTTAATATCTTATAAAAATATTCATTATTAATACTTTTATAAAATCTTTGAGAAATATAAAAACATATAACTGGAATAAATAAATAATATAATATATATAAATCTAAGGATTTATGAAATAAATTTACAAATAGTAATTGTACAATACCAAGGATTAAGTAGCCGCTAGCAATATTATACCTTATAGAAACCTTCTTTGTACTCATGTTTGTTGCAATCAATGTTAAAAAACTTCCTCCGAGATTTGTTAAACCATGTATGAACCCTAGTAATACTAAACTAATTTTTATTTTACCAGTATTATTATTAAATATGATTTTATTCTTATCTTTTAATAAATTAACCAAAGAGAAGACTATAATTGTTACAGACATTAGTATGATAAAATTAATTTTATTTTGATAATTTATTAAAAATATTAATGACAATATTAGTGAGGGCATACAGTATATAATCAATTTAGTCTGAAAGTCTCTATTATGCTCTTTGCTAAATATTATTTGCAAAAGACTTATGGTAATTGAGAAAGGTAATAATATATTGATAACATCGAAAAAACTATAACCTATTAGTAAAAAGGCAGGTGTTCCAAAAACTAATAAACCTACTCCAAATATAGATTGGAATATAGATAATATAAAAATTAAGATTAATTCAAAAGTATCCATATAATTATTAAGACAACTTCCTAGAATTGATGCTAGTTTTGGATAATTTATCAACTCCTTTATTATTTAAATCAAATTTCCATCCATGTCTGGGACAGATGAGATAATTATCTGAATTAATTTCAGCATTACATAGATCTGCCCCGTTATGTGGACAGTATCGATTGATTTCAAATATTTCACCATTTTTATTTTTAATTTCTACTCTTTCATTCGATATATTATGAGTAAGAATAAAATTCTCTCTTATATTTTCAACGTCTGAAAAAAGAAACATATTTAGATCATTATTAAATATATCTGGCTCTCTTAAAACTTTCGCTCTTAAAGATAAATAAACATTCTGCCATCTTTCATCAGAGTGCATTAGAGCAAAATATTTCTTCTCGGCCATAATCTCTTCAAATGGAAGATTATATTCAAACGAAGTCAATATTTTCTTATTTGATAAATCTATAAATATTTTATTCTTATTTAGATAATCTTTATTATCAAATTTATTTGCAAAATTAAATATTAAAACAGGGGCATTGATAATATCTATATCTTGTATTCTCTCTAATCTCTCAATTATTGATTTTTCTAATAAACTTCTATCAAAAGTAATATCTAATTGTTGCCATATATCAATAGTATCTTTTTTATACTCCTCTATTTGTTTAAGGCATGATGGAGGTTCAATTGGCTTTATTCTGTTGTCATCAAGATATGCTCCAGGCTCTAGGTATAATGTATTATTTATAGAATTATTCTTTAAGTAATCATTAAGATAGTTTTGATGTATAAAAATATTATCTATACCATAAGATAGATTATCTTCTAAATATGGAAATATCGCCGGACCAGCTGCTGGTAGAAAATATTTTGGTTTTAATTCACTAACTCCTCTTAAGACACTATTTAATTTATTAGCAACTTTTTCAGACGAAATTTCTTTTTTTCTTTTAGATGAAAGAATGAAATTAGAAGGATGCCAGGTTGCTCCTGAGAACTGTACTGAATAATAGTCAATCTTTTCATTGATTTCCTTAAGTCTATCAAAAATCTTACAATCATTTTGATTGAAGAAGTTGAATTCATCTGTCGCTATAAGTAAAGCAGAATCATGATTTATGCCAATATGACTTATATAGGGCTTCACCCAAAAATGTTTATTTAAATAGACTTTCTCAGTATCTTTTATTTCAATTACCTTGAGATTAAGACTCGAACAGTCATTTTTAAAGAATTTATCTTTATAGCTCGGAATAAGGATTGTAGCATCTTTTCTTACTTTAGATAAAAACCTCTTATCATAGTGATCTTGATGTTCATGAGAAATAAAGATATTCACATCATCATAAATATTTATAAGATTTAAAATATCATCTTGTAGATTATGGTTTTTTGGATATTGGAACCAACTACCAAAGAAAGCACCTGATTTAGAAAACCATGGGTCTGTAATCAGCAGCGTTTTGTTTGATTCTATGCTGAAACAATTATGTCCCCAAAACTTTAAGTTCTTCTCTATTTTATTAGTCATAATTATCCCATTCCGATATAGAAGCTATTGTACTATAATAAATACATGTTTATTAAGAAACTTCTTAAAAATACTATAAAAGAAACTCTTGGTTTTTTTTACTATAATTTATATCGTAAATTCACTCAAACTCCTGGTAATAGAGCGTTAATCTATCATGCTTTTGGATCTAAATATAAACATGATACATATGGTTTCAGTATTGATGTAGCGCAGTTTAAAGAACATATCAAATTTTACACCGACAACTATAATATAATAAATATCAATGAATATAAGAATTATGACAAAGATACGTTGTCAATTACTATTGACGATGGTTATAAAGACAACTTAGATGCTATTGAGATATTGAATAAATATAATATACCTTTTACATTATATGTAACAATCAGCACTTTAGACACCCAAGGTTATCTATCTACTGAGGATATTAAATCTTTGTCTTGCTTAGATAATTGTGAAATTGGAAGTCATTCTTATAATCATGTTAGGCTAGATACAATAAGTAATGAAAAAATATTTTTTGAATTATCGGAAAGTAAAAAAATAATTGAAAATATGATTGGAAATAAAATATCAGGAATCTCTTACCCGCATGGCTCATATAATCAATATGTTTTGGATATATTAAAGACAGTAGGCTATGATTATGCAGCATCTAGTATTAAGGGAAAAAATACCACAAAAACAAATAAATATTTATTAAAACGATCAGAGATTATAAAATCAGACTCTTTATCAACTATAATCAAAAAAATTAATGGATATTATGATTATTATTCTGTTTAAGCCCCCAATTGACATTAATAATGTTTATGTGCATAAATATTTATATTAAGTTGATTTATTATTTATCTCCCTCTTTTATAAAAACACCATCAATCATCTTGCCTTTGCGATCTTTAATGTCTGAATAAGCAACAGAAAGACATTCATTAATTGTTAAGTTATTTCGAACCATAATGTTTATCAAAACAACCAACATATCTCCAATATCATCACTGATATCCTTGCCTTTACATAAGCTGTCAGACAATTCACCCGCTTCTTGAATCAGTTTCATGTATTGATCTTTATCTGTACTACCATCTATCAGATTTCTATCTTTATGCCATTGACCTATTAAGTTTTCATAATCAATTTCCATTATTTTATCTCTCTAAATTATTAAATTAGTTTTCTCAAAATTTATATTTCGTATTTATAACAATCCAATTAAGATCTCTATCAGCAGATTTCATTTTACTACGATAATTTAAATTAATTTTAAAAGAATCTAAAAAAACTTTAGATATACCAAATCTAAGGTAATCAAATGATGCTCCTGAACCAACCGGCGTGCCTTCATTAATATCTTCACCAACTCCTACCTCACCAAAGATTTTATAATCTTTGAACATAATGCTCTTTCCAACTTTTATATGATGTGACGTTTTATAGTAACTAGAGTCCGAGAACCATAATTCTTGTCTTGTTGCAATGTAACTATCTGCATATAGATTTGGTAAAAGTATTGAAAATAATATTAGACCACAAACGATTTTATACATATATTTCTCCATAAAAAAAATTCATAAATTGATAATCCTAGAATTTCTCAAGTTTCCATAAACTTGCATTGCTGTTTGCATTAATTAAGAATATTTCACCTTTGCTATTAACTTCTATATCTCGAAGTCTCCCAATACGATTTTCAAATATAATATGTTGACTTTTAACTTCATTATTTTCAAACTTAAGTCTATATAATGTTTTATATTTTAAAGATGTTACAAGAACATCTCCTTTCCATTCCGGATATAGTTCCCCGTTGTATATTAAAATATTACAAACTGCAATAGATGGCGTCCATGTCCATATTGGCTTGGTAAAGCCAGGTTTCCATGCGCTCCCATCTCCTATAGATGTACCAATATAATTTGTTCCTCCCCAGCCTATAATTTTCCAGCCATAGTTTTCACCAAATTTAACTTCACCAAAAAAATCGCCACCTTTAGCACCATGATTTGAAATATAGACTTTTTCATTAAATGGGGATAGGTACATACCCTGAGGATTTCTAATTCCTATTTGATAGACTTCTGGCAACCATTCTGGTCGATTAATAAATTTTGGATTATCATTTGGCACAGCCCCATCTAAATGAATTCTAATAATGCTGCCTGGATGACTAGTTACATCTTGAGCAATCATACCACCACCACGCTCACCAATAGATGCAAACAAATGGTCATTTTTTATTACAATTCTTGAGCCAAAATGATACCCACTGCTTATTGGTGGTTCTGCTCTAAAAATATTTTCAAAAATAATCTTTTCATCATTATATAAACCTCTAGCTATTGATGTCGAAGATTTCCCTTCATCTCTATCTTCTGAATAGGTGACATAAACATAATTATCTTTATATAAGATATCCAAAAGTCCGCCTTGACCAAAATAAAAAAAATCTAATTCATGATCTATGGAAAATTTCTCCCCAGTTTCAATATTAATTCTTATTATCTCTCCAGTTTTCTCTGTAATTAATAAATTATTATCATCAATAAACGTCATTCCCCATGGTTCATTTAAGTTTTTTGAGATTTCTAGAAGCCTAATTTTTTCTTCTGAATATGCTGTACAAGAGAAGAATACAATAAGAAAAAAAGGAAGTATTTTATTCATAACTAAATTATAACAATATTACATCAAGATTCATCTAAAATACCATCTATTATAATAGACAAAATAAATTTACTCTTCTAGAATAAAGTAATAATATATGACTATGATGCTTAAGAACTTTACAAAAAATGGCTACCATATTGAAAAATCAGTAACACCATTATCTGTGCACGAAGAACTATTCTTTATCTTTTATGATCTGTCTCTTTCTGCAATAAATAGAAAGAAAATAAAATTAGATTACATTCCTAAAAATATTAATGAATGTTATTTCCCAAGAGACATAAAAGAATTAGATAGAGTACTATTTTCTCTATTAGAATATGATCGGGATTTATTAGGGGAAATTTATGACACTGTTGCATATTGCTCTACGTTTTTTAAATTAGTCAGTAACTCTAAGATAGAGGAGATATCCAGAGAGCTTTTATCTCTACAAAGAAGTTCAGCACTGTATAGTACGACGCACCGTATCAGAATGGATTGGCCCGAAGATGAAAAAAGAAGAGCAGGTTGGCATCAAGAAATATTTCATACATATCCTGATTTTAAATTTATACAAACCTGGTCACCAGTTATAAGAAACTCAACTGTACAAAATGGTACTATCAAAGTTTGTCCTGGTTCGCATAAACATGGGATAGCTAAACAAAACTGGGAAGATGAGAAAGATGGATATGCTACGCGAATCCTTATAGATGAAAAGATTGTTGATAAATATGAACAAATAGATTTGTCTATGAAAATAGGTGATGTACTATTTTTTGATCCACTCCTTTTTCATAGATCAGGTCATAATTCGTCAAGCGAAATTAGATTTTCCCAAGTAGGAATGTGGAACGATTGTTCAATAAAAGGCTTTCGTGCACCTAAACCTAATTTTATCTCCAGGACATATAGCCCTAGAGATAATTATGAAAAACATATGTTTAGTGATAAAAATAAATCTCAAGCGAAATAACTATTTGTATCTAAGAACATGATTTAAGCATGAACGAGGTGTTATAAAGTCAACTGCAGCATAATAGAAATCGTTATCATTGCTTTCACCAAATCTTTTTTGAAAGCTATCAATTTGAGCGAGTCTATCAGAATCCATTAGAAATTTTATATTTTTTGCTTTTTGCATTTTTAAATCTTGCAATGGTATCTTAAATTTAATCTTCCTCCATTCAATTATATCGTATGAAAAATTCATTGGTTCTTTGTCTGTTACATTTTTTAAATCTATTCTTTCATTAAGAGCCAAATCTATCAGAGAATTCGCAAGCTTAATATCATGATCTGCTAAGATATCAGAAGATATTTTTTTTAGATGATGTAAGAACACCTCTTTAACCCATTTATCTTCTTGGTAAATTAATCTAGCCCCCATATTGACATTTATGCGCGACGGATCTCCAACATCATTATTATTATCTTTATATATTATCTCAGCTTTTTTGATAACATCACTAGATTTATCATGAAGCTCTCCCTCTATTGTATCTTTTAAATCATCTAAAAATTTTATATATCCATCTGGCCAACTTTCATTCCTATCAGGTTTAATAAAATTTAAAAAGAATTCTGATAGCTTAACACCGGACCTTCTAATGAAATGAAAAAACCATCGTTGGAAATTTAAGGAGAACACTGTATAGTACATAAAATTCAAATTTCTTATCTCTAAAAAATCTTCATAAGTAAAAGAGTTACACGATGTTACTACTTCTTCATACTCTGCTAAAAATGTGTTTTCATGAGAGCCATAATTTGTGCCAAGCTGTCTATATTTAGTTTTTATTCCAAATTTATTTCTAGCATCAGGCCGATTTAACTCAATTCCATCCATCAAAAATAAATTATGACACCAAACTTGATCAAATCCTCTTTCAACAGAACGATCCAAAAGACTTACAAAACTATCCTTGGTATCATGTGGCATACCAAAAATTAATTCTGTGGATGTCGATATATTAAGAGAGCTAGCCCATTTAATAGCATCATCTATTTCCTCATCTGTAACATTTCTGCGATTAATTGCTTTTAATGTTTCTGGATTTTCTGTTTGTAAAGAAAGCACTAATCCTCCTTGGTTAATCTCGCCTAATATTTCAATTACTTTTCTAGATGTTTCTTTGAAACGTTTGTCATTATAAAAAAATACTTTCTTTGGGAAGCCATAATCCATATTACATTTTTTTATTAGTTCAGCTATCTCGACATCTCTCTTCAAGATTCCAAAATTTTCATCGGCTATAAACATTGTATGATGAGGACGATCAGCATACTTTTTAGAAACATATTTAAGTTCTTCAGCAACTTGCTCTATTGGATATCCTCTAAGTTTCCCTCTTAATTTACCTGATACACAAAATGCACAAGTATAAGGACAAAAACGAGAGGTTTGTACCAGAGGTTGATAATCTGAGTTCATAAACTCATCCATTAGTCCAGATAAATACGGCGAGCCTACAGTTGATAAGTCTATATTTGTTCCTACTGCTAATCCTTGTATAACTTCACCATTACTCAAAAAATGTACCCCATCTATTGGTGCCTTAAATAAGCTATCTCTACTATCAAATAACTTTTCAATTATATTTTGAAAACCAATCTCTCCTTCATTTATTATTACAGCA
Organism: uncultured Gammaproteobacteria bacterium; assembly: GCA_913048065.1. Classification (GTDB taxonomy): domain Bacteria; phylum Pseudomonadota; class Gammaproteobacteria. The sequence continues at coordinate 14,941 of CAJWVG010000020.1, forward strand.
TCAGCCTGAGGGAATTCTTTTGATAAAAATTTATGTTGCTCATTAATATCATTATCTATACTTGGTCCGCCTAAAACAATTAAGACATTTTTTCCATACATTTCACGTATACGATTAACGACATATTTGTTTAGCGCCATGTTCCAATAATATACTGATAACCCAATAACATCCGGAGCTTTTTCTTTAGCAGTATCTAGAAACTTATCAATGCTTTTAAATATAGATACTTGAACATCTTCACCAAATTGTTCTTTTGTATACTGGGCAATAATACCAATTCCAAGTGGAGTGTATCTTTCGTGCAAAGTATGACGATTATAATAGCAGAAATCACCAAACATAATATTTAGATTTCGATTGCCTAGGCCTTTTAAAATGTACTCTTTAGTCATTATCTAATATTACACTAAAATAAATACTGTTAGCAATTATGTAATGAAATATAAATCATTGATTTTTCAAGATTTTGATGAATATTATAATAAATCTACAAAAAACCAATTATATTTGTATTTGAATAGTAATGATATAATCATCTAGGTTTGATGTACATTCGATACAATGAATATACAAATACAACAAGCCCAAGTGAAACTAAATTCATATTATCATAGAATTGACCCGCAAGACCTAAAATCATCCCGGTGAGAATTAATATTAAATTGTAATCTGATACTTTCATTTTCTTTCTGATTTGTTAAATCTCTATGTAAATCATAACAATATTTTAATGTAGACTTAAATATATTTTGTATAAAAATCACATGCATGTTCTAATATAAAAATATATGGATATTGGTATATTAAAAGAAAGCGATTCTCGGGATAAACGAGTAGCAGTTACCCCTAAAGTTGTTTCTAAAATTTTCAAACTTGGTTATAACGTTTTAGTAGAAGAAGGACTTGGCTCAGATGCTAGCTTTTATGACAATGAATATGCTGATGCGGGTGCAATCATTTCTGATACGAACAAAGTTTGGTCTTGCGACATTGTACTCAAAATTAATAAACCAAATCTAGATGAAGTAAATAAACTATCTAAAAATCAAACCCTCCTGTCGTTTTTTACTCCTTCCATACATTCTGAGTTATTAAAAAAGTGCGCAAAAGATAATGTTAATGTTCTGTCAATGGATTCAGTCCCAAGGATTTCTCGTGCACAAAAGATGGATGCATTGTCATCTATGGCAAATATTGCAGGCTCAAGAGCTGTCATTGAAGCTGCACATGCTTTCGGAAGATTTTTTGGAGGACAAATAACAGCTGCGGGTAAAATAGCCCCAGCAAATGTACTGATTATAGGTGCAGGTGTTGCAGGATTATCAGCAATTGGCACAGCAACAAGTCTTGGTGCAATTGTTAGGGCTTTTGATACAAGACCAGAAGTAAAAGAACAAGTTGAAAGCCTTGGCGGAGAATTTCTAACAGTAAACCTTGATGAAGATGGATCCAGTAGTGATGGCTATGCAAGAGTTATGAGTAAAGAATTTATTGAGGCTGAAATGTCTCTTTTTAAGAATCAATGCAAGGATGTGGATATAATTATAACTACCGCACTTATCCCAGGGAAAGAAGCTCCTAAGCTAATCACAAAAGAAATGGTTTCGTTAATGAAACCAGGATCTGTAATTGTAGATTTAGCATCTCAACAAGGTGGTAATTGCGAATTATGTAAACCTGATGAGGTATTTGAATATAATGGCATTAAGATTATTGGTTACACAGACTTGCCCTCAAGACTTCCATCTCAGTCTAGTGAGTTATATGCAAATAATTTATATCATATTCTAGATGAACTGACTCCTAATAACGATGGTGTAATAGATATTAATATGGAAGATGATGTTATTAGAGGAATGACTATCATTAAAAATGGTGAGATTACTTATCCGCCGCCAAAAATCCAAGTTTCTGCAACACCTAAGAAAAAAGATACAAAACCTGAACTAACAAAACCTGTCCAAGAAAAAAAACATTCTTATATTCCTGGATTGATTGCAATATCTTCATTATTCTTGGTTGGTGCATTTGCCCCTGAATCTTTTATGAATCATTTTACGGTATTTGTTTTATCATGTTTTATAGGGTATATGGTTATATGGAATGTAACTGCTTCATTACATACTCCATTAATGTCTGTAACAAATGCAGTTAGTAGTATAATAATAATTGGAGCCCTAACACAGATATCTTCAACTGATCTACTTTCGCTAATTTTCTCAGGATTGGCAATTTTTATTGCAAGTATAAATATTTTTGGAGGTTTTGCTGTAACAAAAAGAATGCTAGGTATGTTTAAAAAATGAATTTAGAAATATTTAATATGGAAGTTGT